>JANQGV010000213.1 GCA_028282925.1 Thermodesulfobacteriota bacterium | reverse complement strand
CTTGCAAACTGGGTAGAGGACGGATTTGATTATATTTTCATTTTCCCGATGGAGTGGTTCTGGCAAACCTGGGATGTTTGGAAGCTGCTGCGCGACAGTGCTGTAGATGTTGTCGACCGGCATAATGAGGAAATATATATCAAGGATGCCTACAACCGCAGCAGCATTACCGTTGAAAATACTCAGATTATCGTGGGAGAAACAATTACCGAACAGAAAGAGTACAATCCGGCCTCCTACCACTTCCTGCGGACCGCCGGTACCCATCTGCTGGATGACCGGTTCAGGGAGTTGACACAGGCGGCCCCTCCTGAAAGCGTAAACGGAACGATACAGATAAACGGCGAAAACATCTCCCTGTCATTACCTTTCGGCGATACCCTGTTTACCCACAACGGCAACTACACCCTGCAAAAAGCAGGTATTCGCATAACCGGCACCGTTTCTGACAGCACCTTAAGCGGCGAGACCGATAAAGACGACCTGGGCTGCTTCATCTTTGCCGTTCTGGCGGAAAACGCCTATGACGTTAAAAGCATTTCGGTCACCTCAGCTGCGCTTTCGATAACCTGGGAAAACGATATGCCAAAGGGAACAATAAAAGCACAAGCGAGCGCAGCCCTCAAGGAGGAATCGGCTGACATAACAATTACCATCACGATGGAGGGGAGTACGGAATGAAAACGAGTATAAATAGAGCGTTTAAAGTCGGGATTGCATTCTGCTGTTTGATATTACTGACCGGATGCGAGACAACCAAGCAGCAGCCCACTGAAGACGGCTCCACCTGGGAGGCGGCAACAGAGCCTGGTTTCGGCAGCACCAACAACTATGGCATCGTGGCCATGGCGGAATACCAGGACCGGCTGTATGCCATGACCCGAAACGAAATAGAGGGCACCGAGATCTGGCGCACAACCGAAAGCGGCTCCTGGGAGCAGGTCCTTTTCCCCAATGGTGTAGAAAACGGGGTTTACGGCAACCCCTGGATCAGCTGCATGTGGGGCGCCATGATTGTTTTTCAGAATAAGCTCTACTGCGGGTTTTCCTCGGGACACCAGGGCAAGGTCTTTGACTCTACAGGGTGCGAAATCTGGCGCTTTGACGGTACCGCATGGGAGCCGGTTATCTCGGATAAAAAGGATACCGAGGAGTCGGGAACAATTACCCTTATATCTGGCTGTGACGATGATGATGGCGACGTAACCGCCAGCATCACCGACAGCAGCAAAAGCTGGCAGACTGATGCCTGGGCCGGCGGGGTGCTGCAGATAACCTCCGGCGACGGGAAATTCAGACGTTTTGATATTGTCGGCAACACGGAAGATACCCTTGTAATCCAGCAGAATGAACAAGCCGGCAACCTGGGGCAGGAATATACCTTTTGTGGGGAACGTACTTTCAGCAATCCCTATCCGCCCTTTATTGAATATGATCGCGGCGCAGTATCAGCAGGCGACACCTACGAGATCGGTACCGGCACGGACGAGAACGGTTTCGGTACGTACTGGAACAAAATGATACCTTCGATGGTCATATTTGAGGATAAGCTATTCGTCAACACGGCCCTCAACTATGATTACGGAGCCCAGGTCTGGCATACCGCAGACGGCGACACCTGGAGCGTGACAGAGCCGCCCAACAGTTTCGGCAATTATCACTCCGACGAAGATTATCTGAATGGGCAGCGTCCCGTGAGCACCAGTATACCCTCACTGTGCGTATCATCGGTATCGGGCGAGCCGGCCCTGTATGCCGGCGGCACCGGGGCAACCGGCAACATGGGCAAATGCTCAAGAATGGCCCGGCTGACCGATGAGGGCTGGGAGCTGATTGTTGACGTTAATGTTGATGACAATGATGAAGGGACCAATGAAAACGGCTTCGGCTGCGGCATGGACTGCAACATGTGGAACGGGAATTTCATGCCCTGGAGCATGGCCGATTTCAATGGAAATTTGTATGTCGGCATCCAGACCCTTGCCGGGGCCCGGGTTCTGTATACACCTACCGGAAGCCCGGATGACGGCAGTTGGTTTTACAGCGCAGGCGGCGATTCCGACGTGCCCAACGGTTTTGACGGCAAACAAAATGTTGGAAAATGGCTTTTGGTTATGTATCAGAACATTGCCGCCAATCTCTTCACGTTTGATAATGAACTGTATGCCGGCCTTATTTCCAACTACGCCCCCAAACTGGGCATGGGCGAACAGTATTTAACCGGCGCGCAGTTGTGGCGCACCGCCGACGGCACTACCTGGCAACCGGTCACTTTGAGCGGTTTTGGCGACAATCGCGTCGTAAGCATCAGCTCCTTTGCGCAGTTCAACAATACGTTGTATGTCGGCGTCGACAAAGCCAGCGCCGACGGCCCCGAAGGCCTGGACCCTCCGGAAGGAGGCACGATTTACCGCCGGATTTCCCGCCCTCAGCCCCCTTCGCCCCAATTTGACAACGCATCGTCATATGAAACTGTAATGCCGCAAAACGGGGACAAGGTTGATGTGTACTATCCAACCCGGCAGGGGCCTGATAACGGAACATCCCGGACATTTCCGGTGGCGCTTCTGCTGCAGGGTGCCTACTGTGACAAATCGCTCTATTCTGAGTACTCAAAAATAATAGCACGCTATGGTTTTATTGTCGTTGTGCCCAATCACTATCGGTCCTATGAATTTTCCGGGGTTGCCATGGAGGGCCTTTTTGCCGAGCAGCAGCAGCTCTATGATGTGCTTGATTTTATGGCCGATGAAAATGCCGATTCCACAAGCCCTGTTACCGGCATGGTCGATACGTCACGGCTGGTCATGCTGGGTCACTCATTCGGCTCCGCCAATGTCATTATGGCAATACAGGACACATGCATGTACCCATTCTGTCCAAAAGGGGAATCTTTTACCCGTCCCTCAGAGCTGAAGGCTGTTGCCCTCAGTGGTATCAAAACCCCATTCCAGGGCTGGGCGCCGACACAAAACAAGGGATTACCCGTGGCGATTATAAACGGCGAGCTGGACAGCAACGCCACAGCTGAGGAGACCAAAAAAACATACCAGGGAATAAAGGACACACCAAAAGCGGCAATTACGATAAAAGGCGCCAACCACTACTCACTGTGTAACATAAACAACCCTTCCGGGCCGACCCCGGATGAAAACGACCCCACGCTCAACCAGCAACAGTCCATTGAAACGGCCGCACGCTGGAGCGCCCTGTTCCTCAGGGCCCATGCCCTGGACGACGCCCAAGCGTGGAACTACATTTACAACACCGGCCGCTACCTTGACTCACATGTTGAAGTCATGTCGGACCCGGGCACATAGCAAAAAGGAGAATGAATAATGGCTGAAGAAAAGCAGACTGTTGTTGTTGCCGGGGCAACCGGCAGACTCGGCAGATGTATCGTGAAGGAATTATTGAACAGCGGCTACCTGGTACGCGCCTTGCTGGTGCGGCCCTTTGACCCGCCTGAGCCTCCCGGCCTTATGGAAGAAGGCATTACCTGCGTTGAGGGTGACCTTACTTCAGTGGCTTCGCTTGAAAAGGTCATGGAAGGCGCTGACTTTCTGATAAGCGCAATCGGTTCAAAAAAACCGTTCAGTAAAAAAGAAAACAATAAAATCGACAACATGGGGAATCAGAACCTGGTCAAGGCCGCCAAGAACAAAGGACTGCGTCAGGCGGTTGTCGTTTCTTCAATCGGGGCAGGCGACAGCAAAAATGCCGTTTCCTGCATATACCGGTTTGCCATGGGACCCGTGCTGAAGGTCAAGACCAGGTCTGAGGATGCTATCAGGTCGAACGGTATCTGCTATACCATCATACGACCCGGCGGTTATACCCAGAAAGAGCTGCCGGATGAGGTTGCTTTCGGCGAAGGCGGTAAAATTACCGGTCTGGTTAAAAGAGAGCAAATAGCAGCGGTATGTGTCGATGCCCTCGACAACCCCGCAATGCAGAACAGAACACTGGAAGTGGTTAATGCCGCGGCCCTGCGAGAAGGCCGTGAACAATTTGTTATAAAACTGTAAGCAGTCTCTGGCAGTATTACAGGCAAAGAGAAAGGAGCAGCTCATGCCGGAAACATACACATTTCCACCCTACGAAGAAAGAATAATGGCAATCCTGAATAAATTCAACGCAACTAAAATGGAGGTCTACAAGGGCGAAGATATCACCCCGTTGTGGAACTTGAAAGGCGGGGGGCTCTCCAGCAGCTTTAAATATCTGTATGAAGCTCCCGGACTTGAAAAAATTGTTTTCGGGATACAGAGCTATCGCGATAAGCTTATGACCTACACCACCCTTATCTGGCCGGACGACCAGCATTCGCTGCCTATTTATTCCTCCTTTTGGGCTGAAAGCGAAAAGGGCAGCTATTTTATTATCGATTTTTATCCGACGGCCGATTGCATCTGCGACCTGCCGTACATGGAAAAACATCTGCAGCCCCTGGAAGATGCTTACAATGAAGGAAAAAAATCTTTTTCCGACGGCTCTATCCGTAATCCCGACTGGTTCCGTGCTTTAATTTCACCCTATTGCATTTCGACCGAGGTGGCCCCCAGCACTAAAGATTCACAGGATCAGATTTTAGGGCTCATGGTCGATTATCTGGATATATATCACCGGCTTTGGAAAACAAGAAACTCCTGCGATCCGGACTACATGCGGCAGCTCATCACTCGCAAAGAAGCCATCCGTTTAACTTTGAAAGAGAACGACCCCGGCGGCCTGATGCTGGAAAATGCCGTGGGCCATGATATGACGGAACTCACATTGAAAGCCTTATTCTAAAACGGGGCACCTATGAAAAAAAACTCCCTTTACAGTGTTTTTCTTTTAAGCATCGCCGTTTTCATGGCTGCGGGATCATTTTCTACGGCTCGTGCCATGGTGCCGCTGCTGGACGGCCGGCTGAAGGTAAGCGGGTTTCTCAAGGAAACTTGCTACTATCAGATTCAGCCCTGGGACCGCTCGGAAAAAAAATCCCATATCGGCTCCAACCTTGATACCCGCGTTGATTTCCTGATGACCTCCTTCTTTATCGAAGGCATGTACACCATCAGCGAGGGCCTTGACCACAACATACAGTTTTATTCCGGTTTCAAGTGGTGGTGGGAAAAGTCCGGGATTATCGACGACAACCAGAACCGGCACATTAACCATCGCGACCGCAAAGACTACAAACACCCCCGCAGCTTCGACAAAGACATCCTGACCGAGGCATATCTTGATATCGAGAAGGGGCCCTGGCAGTTTCGGATCGGCAAGCAGATTGTTATCTGGGGGCAGCTCGATACCAACCGGGTTGCCGATGTGGTCAATCCCCTTGATCTGCGCTGGGGAGTGCCCGGACTTGACACCTGGGAAGAGGTGAAAAAGGGACTCTGGATGATCCGGGGATTCTACACATCCGATCTTCCCGGCCAACTGGTGTTTGAGTTCATCTTCAACCCCGGCTATTTCAGGTCGCAGTATCTGGCCTACCAGGGAACACACTGGGGGCCAAAAGCATTCAAAGGCAGAACATCGTTTACCCGCGATAAGGAAATGGGCTTTTGGCCCTGGCTGTATGAAAAAAACTACCGGGATGCCCCGACCTGGAACCTGAGTGAAAACTATGAATGGGGCTTCCGTCTTCACGGCTATACCTGGGGCATTGACTGGACACTTCTGTACTGGAACCATCGCCTGGACTGGGGCATTGCAAGCGTTCACGACGGCAATATGGACACCTTTGCCATGCAGTATGTGAGTGCCGGCATCCGGGCCGCCATGACCGGCAGCCATCTGAACCCCGGCGACTGGCCCGATTACCGCGTATTCAAATTCAAGCGCTACCAGACCATCGGCGGGACCGCCCAAACCTATGTTCCCTGGCTGCACCTTTCAACCTGGGACTTTGAATGGTTTTACGAAATCGGCAGCCCCTTTAACAAGGGGACCGACAGCAACGACCGAGCCCTCTATGATGAAGTGCGGCGGGATGTGCTGGGCCTGGCAATTAAATATAACGACCGATTCAAATTACCTGCTGTTCTTGAAAACCTTTTACAGACCAACAAGAATATTGATTTTTCCATAACCTACTTCTGGGAAAAAATATTCAACCACGACCACGACATTATCGCCTCCAACCGGAATCACCTGCCGGGTGATTCCGTTACCGATGGTATTGCTTTGTGGGCCAAGGCCGAGTTGTTTAATACAAATATTGCAGTTGTGCCGGTCTTTCAATGGCTGTTCCGTACCAAGCGCTGGTACTGCGTTCTGCCGGTAACATATTATTTCCCACGGCCCTATCATAACTTTCGTGCTACGGTCGGCCTCAAGCTGTACGGTGCCAAACGCAATAACCCCAATGGAAACTCCTGGGACCGGCGGGACAGTTTAATTTTTCGCCTTGAATATCAATTTTGATCCACACTGAACTATAGGAAGGTAAAACAATGATACACATACGCAAACAAACAATTATGTTCCTGTGTGCCGCAATAATCCTTGTTGCCCCTGCATGGCATACATGGGCAAATGAAATCACCATAAAACCGGCCTACACCCCGGAAGAACTATCCCGGGTCAGGGAATGGGAAAAAACGTGGTCCGGCCAGAAGGTTGATGCTGCCACCATCGATCAGGTTGCCGAATTTATGCCGAAGTCCTATGTCGAAATCTACAAAAACCCCGATAAATGGGGCGGTCCGCCGGAAGGGTACTTTTTTTATATTGCTCCATATACACAGTACACTCCCACCAATGGTATGGTTGCTGCCACAAAAAAATATGCCCCCCTGGTCAAGACCAATCCGGACGGTACCATTGAAAACTACGCCGAGATTGCCGGACAGCCGTACCCCGACCCTAAAACCGGACTTGAAATGGCCTGGAACTTTGAATTCAACAATCACGGTGATACGTGCAAGTACCGTAAATGGTCTCCAAACATAAACCCCAAGTCCAGAACCGAACGCCTGGCCGACCAGGAGTATACCGAATTCTATTTTATTCACCGCACCGAACTCGAGCCCAAACCGGCTTTTCCGGGCAACAAAAAAGGCTTTCACCGTGGATACTTTATGCACACCTATCTGCCCAGTGAATTTTTGAACATGCGCATGTATACCATGCGTTTTATCGACCATGAAAAAGAAGACGACATGTATCTGTGGTATTCACAGTTCAGAAGGATCAGGCGCATGTCGACCTCCCAGAAAACGGACTCCATCGACGGCACCGACCTGATCTATGATGATGAATATTTCTGGGAAGGCGAGATTCTCAGGAACGACTACACATTTAACGGCCGCAAAGAACTGCTCAGCTCACGCCACCAGGACCTGAGCAAAGTCACGCGGCAGCTCGGGCAGGGGATTGTAAACGGTATTACCTATGAGCGGTGCAACACCCTGGTGGTCGAGGTTGTCAGCAAAGACCCTAATTACCTCTATTCAAAACGCATCTGGTATCTCGATCCCGAGTCATACATCATTCTATGGACCGAAATATATGACCAGCTCGGGCGTTTCTGGAAATGCTTTCTGCAGCATACCGATGTACTGAAAACGGAAACCGGCCAGGAGAAAATGACCATTGTCGGCTCGACCTATGTCGACTTTCAGCGGATCCATTCAGGCTTCAGCAGCTCGCAAAAAATCTATACCCCGGTTGTGAGCCATGCCGTGAAGCCGAGCATTTTCACCGTGCGCCACTTACAAAAAACCTATTAAGGTTTTGTGCAGGCTGCACAACCTTGACCATATGCACTCATGGAAAGGAAAAAACATGACGAATGAATTTACCGATGTCCGCATGCTGGACAATTTCTACCAGACATCCAGCTTTTTCCCCATGCCGGTGGTGCTGGTGAGCACCCTGACCGAGTCTGGGCAGACCAATCTGGGCCCGTATTCATTGTGTTTTCCTCACGTAGTAACCGGCGGCCGCGATTACGCTATGATGCTCATTGCCCGAGGCACAAGCAATACCGCCCAGAATATCATTCGCTCAAAGACATGTGCCATTAATTTCATTCCCGACAAAAAAAAGTACATGAAAAACTGTGTTGCCCTGGGCTATCCGGGCGAGAGCACCGAAGAAAAAATGAAAAACAGTATTTTTACCCTGCTTCCTTCGACCCGCTCGAACGGTGACGACGTCCGCCACCCCGAAATAGTCAAAGAGGCGGTACAGATTTTTGAATGCACATGGGATGAAAGCCATCCATTGCAGGACAATAAAGAGCTTATTGAATATCACTTCCTTCTGCGTATCAATAAAATCATCATGAAACCAAAATGGTATCAGTGTTTGCTGAAAGGCAAAGGCTTTCCTCGGATACCCATCGACTACGGGTTCCGGGACAATGTGCGTTTCTGGTTTACAAAGCATTCCTCGCCATATAAGGTTCCTATCCCGCAAGAAAAGAGCAATTCTTTTGAGATGGTGAAGTATGCCTGCACGCGGTTCGACCCGGAAGTTACCTGGGAAGACGAGGCCTGTTCCAAAATTCTTAAAGTGCCAAGCATATTCTTAAAAAAGGTTATTTCCGGTATTGTCAAGGAAGCCAAAAAAGAGGGGCTTACGGTCATCACCCCTGAATTCATGGATAAAATCCGCAACAAGCGTTCCGGAGGATAACGAAAAGGAGAAAAAGCATGCGCCCAAAATTCATTTTCATTTTTTTACTGCTTTGGCTGATAATAACCCTGCCGTGTAGCGCCGCAGAGGATGAAAGCTTTCCCCCGCTGCCGGAAGCGCTTGAAGCCATGGAATCAGATGATGAGGTTATCGTAACCCGCAAGTCCCTGTGGTACGCTACGGAAAACCCGGATTATTACGTTCTTGAACCAAAGCAATCGCAACCTTCCAAAGGATTTATTATGTACCCGGGCGGCAAAGTCGATGCCCGCTCCTATGCCCCGTCGGCCCGCGCTTTGGCAGCAGAAGGATACCTCGTTGTTATTGTGAGCATGCCGTTTGATCTTGCCCATCTGGGCTGGCGCCGGGCAAATTCCATATTGCGCTATTATGATGAAATTGAAACGTGGGCAATCGGCGGCCACTCCATGGGCGGTGCATTTGCCTGCCTGTTTGCCAAAATGTATACCTGGAAGATAGACGGGGTGATACTATGGGCCACCTGGCCCTCGGCCCTTTTCCGCCTGGACAAAAAACCTCTGGAAGCCGTATCAATTTATGGCACAAACGACGGGTATCCTGAGTACATAGAGGACAGCCTGCAGCACCTGCCTCCGGGAACAGAGCTGATAAAAATCGAGGGGGGCAACCACACCCAGTTCGGCTACTATGACACCTCTCCCGACCCTGTGCAACCCCATGACAATCTGGCGGACATTACCAGGGAAAAACAGCAGGAACAGATAATTGAGGCTACCCTGAACTTTCTGGAACAGCTGTAGAACATATTGAATAAGCAAGGAGGCATATCGATGAAAATACTGGAACCCGGCCGTATCGGCACAATGGAGACAAAAAACCGGATCGTTATGGCCGCAATGGGTGTGCGCGGTCTGTGCGATTCCGACGGCGACTGGGGCGAGCGGTTTCAGGCCTATTACGAAGCCCGGGCCAAAGGCGGCGTGGGTTTGATAACAACCGAAATGACCTTTGTTTCCCATGCTCTTGAGCCCGTGGCCGAGCACCTGTTTAATTTTTCTTTAGACAAGCATCTTTCTTCGATGCGCAGTCTTGCCGACAGGCTCCACGCTTACGGGTGTAAGCTGAGCGTACAATTGACCGCCGGTTTCGGGCGGGTTGTTCCGGCCCCGGTGATCGATGAAAACGTACCGCCTGTTTCCGCTTCGGAAAATCCAAATTTTTATGTACCCGACTATCCTGACTTTAATTCCAGGGCCCTGACTACGGAAGAAACCGCGGAGCTTGCCCGTTCATTCGGCTATGCGGCCCGGCGCTGCCGTGAAGCCGGCGCCGACTGTGTTGAACTGCACGGTCATGAAGGATACCTGATGGACCAGTTCATGACCGAGCTTTGGAACCGCCGGGATGACCGCTACGGCGGATCGCGTGAAAACCGGCTCACCTTTGCCCGGGAGGCAATTGAAGCGATCAGGAAGGAAGCCGGACCGGACTTCCCCATTATTTATCGCTACGGCATAGCCCACTATCTTGAAGGCGGGCGCCAGGAGGAGGAAGGGCTCTGGATTGCCGGAGAGCTTGAGAAGATGGGTGTCAACGCCCTGCATATTGACGCCGGCTGCTACGAGACCGGCTGGTGGCCCCACCCGCCCCAGTATCAGCCGCCGGGCTGTCTAGTGGAACTGGCAGCAAAAGTCAAAAAAAGCTGCGCCCTTCCTGTTTTTGCCGTGGGCCGTTTGCACTACCCGGAGGTCGCGGAAAAAGCACTGACTGAGGACAAAGCCGATTTCATCGCCATCGGCAGGGGTTTGCTGTCCGAGCCGGAATGGGTCAACAAGGTTAAGAATGGAAAAATCGCTGAGATAATGCCGTGCATAGGCTGTCACGAAGGCTGCCTGTGGCAGATGATTGCCGGCGAGCCCACAAGCTGCGCCCTCAACCCTCTCTGCGGACATGAAACCGAATGGCAGCTGGCTCCTTTGCGAGAAAAACGCAGCCTGCTGGTTATAGGCGGCGGCCCTGGTGGTATCGAGGCCGCTCGCGTCGGGGCGCAACGCGGATTCGATGTCACCCTCTGGGAGGCAACCGGCACTCTGGGAGGCAACCTTAACCTGGCGGCAAAGCCGGATTTCAAACATGATATTGCCGATTATATCAAATACCTCAACAATTGCATAAGCCAGCTGCCTGTAAATAGTGTACTTAATAAAAAAGCAACCGTTGAAGACATTGTCGATTTCGGAGCCGACTATGTCGTTCTGGCAACCGGTGCAGACATGGAGCCCCCGCCATTAAACAACGGCAGGGTTTTGACCGTACTCCAGGTTCTCGGCGGTGCTGAGCCACAGGGAGAACAAATACTGATGATGGGCGCCGGAGTAATCGGCTGTGAAACCGCAGTCTATCTGGCCGGCCAGGGTAAGCACATAAGCCTGTGCGCGCGCCTTGACGCCGAAGAACTGGATACGAATATGCTGGATTTACACAACCGGTCGTTGCTTCTACAGATGATTAAACACCCCAACATTACTGTGTATCGCGGTACGATTCCTGTAACGTTTGACAACAACGGCATTGTAGCCGAACAGCAGGGCACTGAAATACGCATTGAAGCAGACAGTCTTGTTTTTGCCGGACGAATGTTTTCCGAAAACACCCTGAGTGAAGAGCTGCGGGATAAAAGCAACGTTATCAGCATCGGCGATTGCACAGAGCCGGGCAGTATTATGGATGCCGTCTGGGGTGGCTTTAACGCTGTGCGGAAAATTGAGACATAGATGTATGTTTGATGGCTAAAACGGCAATATGAGGCGGTTGGAGAATGTTCAGATACAAGGCGCGCGAAAGACTTTGGAGTGAGGCGTATGTGTTTATACGCCGCAACGACGAAGGCTGAGCGCAACACAGTAGATGGACGTTCTCCAACCGCCTCATAGTCCCAAATCAAAGGGGATTCTTCGCGTGTTTTAGGACTAATTTATCAGCTTGGGGAAAAATATGATAATTTCAGGAAACAGCAAAAGGATAAGAATGCAAATAATGTAGGCCGGAAGAAAATAGGCAACTCCCTTGAACACACTTCCCATGGGAATATCGCGGGCCATCCCCCCCACCACGTAGGTCGTAGCGCCCACGGGCGGCGTTACCGCCCCGAGGGTGGTAATAACGGTAATCACTACGGAAAACCACAGCGGGTCGTATCCCAGCTCTTTTGCAACCGGAAAAAAGATGGGGATGGTGATGAGCAGCAGGGCCAGGGCATCCATGACCATACCGCCCAGAACATAGATCAGAAAAATAATAAGCATCACCACAACACCCGGAACAGGGAGACCTGATACCCAGGTGGCGATATCATAGGGAATACGGGTGACTGCCAGAAACCGCCCAAAGATGGTGGCCCCAGCCACGATCATAATAACCATACAGGATATCTTGAGCGTATCCTCAACTGCTGCGAAAAAGCCCCGCAGGGTAAGCCCCCGCTGCACAAGGCTGATGATAACAGCAAAAAACGCACCCGCCGCACCCGCCTCTATGGGGGTAAAAAATCCGAAATAGAGCCCCAGCATTACCAGCAGGAAAATCAGCAGCATATCAAGCGCGCCCGGAAGTGCACGGACCTTTTCTCGGAGACTGATTTTAGGGCCGACTGGACCCCAGTGGGGCCGCACCAGGCATACACCATACACCGTAAGCATCAACAGCGTTGCCAGCACAATACCGGCCCCGATGCCACCGTAAAACAGCTTTGCAATGGACTGCCCGGACGAGAGACCGATGACTATCAAAACCACGCTGGGCGGGATAACGACCCCCAGGGTTGAGCCGCAGGCAATGGCGCCTGTGCTCAACTTGGGTTCATATTTGAACTTTTTCATTTGGGGCAATGCTACAGAGGTCATGGTTGCCGCAGTTGCCGCATTGGAGCCGCAGATAGCCGAAAACGCAGTACAGGCGGCAACCGTTGCCATGGCAATACCGCCGCGGATATGGCCGATCCATTTGTAGGCACAGTCGTACAGCTTTTCATTCACTCCGGAATGAAACGCAATCTGCCCCATAAAAATAAAGAGCGGGATAACCGTCAGGCCGTAGGAAGAGAATGAGGTCCACAGATCCGTACTGATCATTCCCAGCCCGGCCTTAAATGATACCACGCTGCAAAACCCGCAGAAGCCCACTACAGCCATGGCAAAGCCCACCGGCATCCCCAGGAAAAACAGAACCGCCAGCAAAGCCACAATACCGATAATACCGATCAGTGCCAGACTCACCGGGCACCTCGTTTCAGGGAAGCGACCGAGCGAATACAATCGGTCAAACAGACAAAAGCAAGCACCCCGCATCCGATTGCAACTCCATAGGTAAACGGGTAGTAGATGATCTGCAGGGTTTCGGTCAACTCACCGGCATCACGAAGAGTGGTTGCCCATTTCCAGATCTGCCGTGAGGCAATCGAAAAGAAAACCAGGCAAACGAGATCATTAAATGCGCCCAGCACGGCTCGAACCGGGGCCGGAAAGAAATGGAACAGGATATCTACGGAAATATGTCCTTTTTTATGCAGGGTATACCCGAGAGAAAATGCGGTTACAATGGCTCCGAACATGCCCATGAGTTCAAACGTACCGCGGATGGGAACATGCACAATTCTCATCACAATATTGGCACAGGTCAGCAGAATCATCCCCACCAGGACGATGCCGGCTATCAGCACCATCACTCTATTGATACATTTGGTAACCCGGTCCAGGAACTCCATAACCTGTATTTTTCTGCTGCAAGATTAACAAAGCTCCCCGCAATAAAAAAACGGGGAGCATATAAAGCATACTGCGGCGAATTGTTTTTTTAAAACTGACGACAGCGTAAACGTACTTATCCGCCGAACTGCTTTTTGAACTTTTTGATATCGTTTACAATTGCATCCGCCGGGAGGCCCTTTTCCTTGGCCTTTGTTTTCCAGTCGGTCACAAGGGGAGCAAGCTGCTGCTTCATTACCGTTTGATCGCTTTCCGGCAGTTGAATTACTTCCAGGTTATGGTTCTTTTTCGACCATGCGAGCGACTCATTCACATGGTTGTCCATGTAGGTTCCGGTCCATTTACACTGCTCGGCGGCCAGATCGCCCATAACCTTTTTAACGCCATCGGGAAGCGCATTCCAGGCGCTTTTGTTCATCACAACGGCAAAGGGGTAGATAACCGTGTCGGTCATGGTTACATAGCGACACATTTCAGCAAACTTGAAGTCTTTCAAAACTTCCAAAGAAGAAAATAAACCCTCAACGACGCCCTTTTGCAGGGCTTCCGGAGTGGCCGACATGGGCATGCCCACCTGGTTGGCACCCCAGGCCTTTAGAATCTGGGCGGCCCCGCCGGAGGCTCTCAAATTAAGGCCTTTCAAGTCCTGGAGGCTGCGAACCGGCTTTTTAGACATGATATTGGACGGCGCGGTGGTAAACATGGTCAGCACTTTGACTTTATCAAAGGCCTTGGGCTTGTATGCCTTATACAGTTCCCACAGCACCTGGCTGGAAACCTCGGCGTTGGGCAGGCCCAGCGGCAGGCTGGTTGCGTTGGTAACGGAAAACCGGCCGGGTTGATAGGCCATGCAGAGGCAACCGATATCGGCCTGCCCCATAATAACCCCGTCCATCATATTCTTGGCGCCCAGAAGCGTCCCGCCGGGAAAGGTGTTGATAACGACTTTACCATTGGTGCGCTTTTCGACCTCGGTCTTCCATCTTTCCATCTGTACGCACGGAAAGGTCGGGGCCGGCGGAAAGTTGGCATAGCTGAGCTTGATGGGTCCGGCATGTACGGCAGAATGAAAGCATACGGGTACAATCAACGCGGCTATGATGATCGCAATGGATAGTCCGATTTTTTTATTCATTCCCTCTTCCTCCCTTTAGTTAGTATGCACGTAATATAAATAAAGAATTATATGCGACTACTCCCGGGCCGACTCTCCCCATGGAACAGCCGCTGCACTGAAAAGAGCACACGTGATTCCTGAGACTGGCTATCAAGACCTAAAACTATAAGACGAAAGCCCCTGCACTGTCAAGTATTGAATTATTCTTGCAATAATCGGGCAGCGGGGGTCCCCTCAAGGCATTTCATGCCCCTCCGGGTCCCCGAAGGCCTGCTCCAATCCGACGCCTGACATTTACAGTTTCCAGATGACGAAAACAGAGGCATAGGGGCCGTCATAATACACGGGAGAGCGGTATGCTTCATTCTGTTTGTAAAGGGGTATCTTGACGCTCTCGACCGAATAGAGATGACTCCAGTAAGAAATTGAAATAACATCATATTGTGCCGTAGCTATGCTTTCGTTATTCCAGAAAGCATGCTGAACAAGGTACATAACGTTATTATCGGCAAAATACTTTTTAAGGTTTTTTTCTTTGAGCACATCCTGATACTGCAGATTATTCACAATGCCGTCCAGGTTAATGACCTTTCGCCGACTGAAAAAGCTGAAATGTCCCGCATCTTTCATCGCAAAAACACTGTCGGGCTGAGTGTTTTCACGGGCCCAGCAGGCGGCATTATATGAAGCCACATGCCAGCTGTTCTCAAGGGGGCGCGTATGACGGCGATACACCTTCACGCATGCCGCGCACACTATCAGCCCCGCAATAATCCAGCAGCATATCTTCAGAACGCCTTTCGGCCGGGGCTGACCCAGGCGGTAAAACACATCGCCGATTATCAGCACCACACAAAAAGGGTACAAAATGAAGTGCCAGGCAAAAACCGCCCATTTCATGAACAAAAATGTATACAGCGCATGCAGTACTACCGAAGTTGCGCATACAGCGGTTGCGATGCCGAAATACTGCACATCGCTGGACCGCTCCCGCCGTTTACCGCCTGACAGCAACAACCAGCCCAGGTAGCAGCAGGCGATCAGTATACAAACAGTGTATCGCGGGGTAAAGAGCTCCAGGATGTTGCGATTAACCATCGGGTGGGGGAAACAGCTTTTGAGAATGCCGCTGATGGGAACAGCATGGCCGAAGAACAGGTAATTAAGCAATAGATACGGCGCTACGATAAGCGATGCACTGCCCACAACAGTCACAAACCTCCGTATCGTTTCTCTTTTGGGCCTGCGGGATAAACACACGTCGAATGCAAGAACGGCGGCAATAACCCCCCCGAGAAAAACCATGTCAAGGCGGGTCAGCATAACAAGCCCCAACAGTATCCCGAAAAAAAATTCGCCCCGTGGGGTAGACCGGGCGATGATGTCGCTTCGCCGGCCGTAATACAACAAAACGACACACATACATATCAGCAATGCCGACTCCATGCCGTTGACTCCCGGAAAAAAAACGGCTGCAAAAAACAGGAGACTGCAAAAAAAACCTGACCTTACCGAATGAGTTTTTGAAAGGAGCGAAAACAGCATCAGCGCCGAAACAGCAAGAAGCACCACCTGAAGCAACGCAGTCGCCTGCATCATTGCTTCCGGCGACCCTTTAAAAACGGCCGCCACCGGCAGCAGCATGCACAGCCACAACGGTTGGAACCCGTTTGTTTCATGAATCCCGTCGAAGGAGACAAAAGCATTATGAACAATGGTATCGGCAATTTTGAAATAATACGATGCATCATCGGGTATGGTTATCAAAAGAGTTCTGATATCGGAAAACAGAACCATTACAACAAAATCACTGCACACAGCCGCAAGGACCAAAAGAAACAGCCAGGCATAGCCTTTTTCCTGTTTTTGCACATCCGAAAACAACATGAGTCCCTCTCTTCAGGAAGTGGCGTCCCTATCGGGCATCAAAACAAATCATTGCGCTTTTTCAGCTCACCGCTGATCATGATTTTGCAGATAATTCTGATAGGCCGGGTTAAGCCGTGCCGCCTGTTGCAGCGCACGCGATGCCTCATCCGGCATATCCAGCTTTACATAAACCAGGCTCAGGTTGAAAAAAGCGGGGGCATACTCTTTATTTTCATCAATCGCTTTTAAAAACAGCTTTTTTGCTTCATACAGCGCACCTCTTTTGGCTTCCAGCACGCCCAGCAGGTTGTAGATATAATACGGCCGGGCTGAACCGGAGAGCGCTTTTTCATAGGCGGCCCTGGCCCGATCAGGCATTGTCTGTTTTTCATATACCTGCCCGAGAGAGAGGTAGACATCGGATGCATATTCTCCTGGAAAATAGGACGGGATATAGTGCAATGCCTGCTGGAAATGATATTCGGCCGTCGCCCACTCGCCTTGCTCTTTGTACAGCCGACCTAAATTTCTATGGGTTGTAAAGTGGTTTTTAACGCCTTCGAAATGCGATATCTTAGAACGGTTTTCTTCCTCCACCTCCGGCATTGCCAGGAGGGTTGCTTTCATAAAGGTAATCGGGTCGCGATAGTCGGTGTTGCGCTGCACGGTAATAATGGCATAGAAGACGCAGACACAAAGAACAAGAGCGAAATACAGTCGCCTCCAGCGGGTCGCCCCGTTAGTTGCAAAAGGCAATGCCAGCAGAAGACAAAAACTGACAGAGGGTATATACAAATAGTTTTCTTTTGCAAAAACCGGCAAAGGGGTTATATTAAGTACCGGCAGAAGCGAGCACACTATCCAGGCCAGACAGAAACATACCCGGGGTATTTTCACCAGGGCTATACCAAATACAGCCAGAAACAAACAGCCCGCCCAAAAATAAGCCGAACCCAATAACGCAGAAACGGAGTCGGGGATGACCAGATTACTGTAGAAACAAAGCTGAACAGGAAACAAAAGTTTAGCAGTGTAGAAACCGATGGTAATCACCACCATCACAGCCCGCTGCCAGACATCTATCGAGGCTAAAATATTCTCCGGGGAGGAAAAACCGCCCACCGCGTAAAAACGCAATAGGGCATATGCTGCAAAGGATGCGCAAAGCGACGCAAACAGAACCCACACCTGCCGCTCCCGCAGCTTCTTTGCTCCCTCCCACAGCACGACATACAAAAGATACAGAACCGGAAGCGTTACCGCTATCTCCTTACACAACAGGCCACACATATAACATATGCAGGAAAAAAACATTTTTTGTCCCTGCTTCATGCTGCCGGTCAAGACTATGAAGCCGGATAGATAGAAAACAGCCGCCAGGATATCGGTTCTGCCCATAACATAACTCACGGAATGCGTATGGACTGGATGCAGGGCAAACAACCCGGCCGCAACAAAAGCGGCGTTCAGGCGCCCCGGCAAAAGGCGGCAGGCAAGCCGATATACCAGCAGGGTTACAATAATGTGAAACAGGAGGTTTGAAAGATGGTGGCCGAGCGGATTAAGCCCATACAATGAATAATCCACAAAGTGGGAAAAAACGACCACCGGCCGGTAATACATAAAAGACTGGCCGCCCAGTATGTTCCAGTAATCTGATGAAAAAGACTTGAGAACAGCCGAAAAATCACCGACCGCCGGATTTTGCACAATAAACTGCCGGTCTCCGGCTACAAAGCCGTTGGGTAGCGTATTGATATAGCAGACAACTGCCAAAAGAACTAACAGCAATACATGTCGGCGATTCACACCTTGTGCCCCCACACAGCGAAAAGTAATATTTGTTTTTCGGCACATTATAAGGTAATTAGTAATTACCTGAACTCAATGGATAACCACTTTATACTATGGCCTTTTTTTTAAATAAAGAGAAATTATACTATTATATTTCCGGAGGCCTGCTTACCGGCTGGCTGTTGAGTTGCGCTTTCGCTGCCGGGGAAACGATCAGCCACAACTATCTGCACTACCAGACCTCCCGCCTTGCCGTACAAAGCCTGCAAACCCATGCAAACAAATGGGTCCCGGTGTGTCTGCTCCTTTTTTGCATCGGTTTTGCTGCCTATACCGGCATATACAAAGCACTTACGGCTTTTCTACAGCGGAAGACCCCCGGAAAATCATACAACAACTTCCTGCCGTACAGCGCAGGTCTTATTTTACTTGCATGCGGCATTGCAGGCATTCTTTTCTTTTTGCCGGACGATACCAAGCAAACACAATGGATCATCGCCATACTGTGCCTGGTTGCGTGCAGCATATACGGCGACGCTGCAAAACGCAGAGCCATAAAACCGACAATCGTTTGCCTGTCTCTTCTAATCCTGCTGATTTTCCTCAATGGCCTGGTTGCTCTTGACAAACGCGCAAACCGTCCCGACAGCCCCAACATTGTCTTGATCATTGTCGATTGCCTGCGCGCCGATCACCTTGGCTTCTATGGGTATCAGCGCCCAACTTCACCGGCAATCGACCAACTGGCCCGTAGCGGCCTGCTCTTCAAACGGGCTTATGCAAATGCGCCCTGGACGAAGCCGTCGATTGCCAGCATTTTTTCCTCACTTTATACAACGGAGCACAATGTTTTAAACGAAGCGAATGTATTACCTTCTGAAATCAACACCCTGGCAGAAGTACTCAAAAACAAAGGATATAAAACATTTTTCTTCAATGGCGGCAACGATTTTCTTGAAAAGGACTTCAACTTTCACCAGGGGTTCGACACCTGTCGGTACCGCTCCCACCAGACAACAAACGCCGACCAGGTAACCGGCGATTTTATTTCTGAGATATCACAAATCGATAATGATCCTTTTTTTGCGTATATCCATTACATGGATGCACATGCACCATACACCAAAACACCCATAAATTATCTGTTTACAAAAAACGATAATCCCAACTTCGAGCCCGGAAACCGAAAAAGCGGTTTCAATAAAATCAGGGCCTTACTCGCCGACAACAGGCTTTCCACCGACGACCGGGAACACATTATCGCACTCTATGATGCGCAGATACGATTTATCGATGAAAACATAAAAGCAGTTACCCTGTTTTTAAACCGGTCCGGATTGCTGGAAAATACAATCTTGATAATCACATCAGACCATGGTGAGGAGTTCTGGGATCATGATAATTTTGAACACGGGCACAGCCTCTACAATGAACTGCTGCATGTCCCGTTGATAATTACCGGTCCGGATATTCCTTCCCGGGAATCCACGACACCGGTTCAACTAATAGATATTGCACCTACCATTTACCATGCTGTGGGCATCAGGAAAGACACACGTCTCCAGGGCATTAATCTTACAGACCTTCCTCATAACGGACCTCGTGACCCTCAGTCGCCGATATTTGCCAGCGGTACACTTTACGGTAATGAAAAGTACTGCACTTTTGAAGCCGGGAAAAAGGTGATTCAGAACACCGATGACGGCAGCAACAAGTGGAAGCTGATTGGATACACCTCTCCTGTTGAAGTAGAAGTCTATGATATCGAAAAAGATCCACGGGAGCACAACAACCTGATTGACGCCATTCCGGACACGCAGCAGTTACTGAAACCCCTGCAGGACCTGCAAAATAAATCGGCACGGTTTGAAGAAGAGGTCGGAACATCGATGCTGGACGCCGACCTGCGCGACAAGCTCAAGGCCCTGGGGTATACACAATAGTTATCGATCAGCGGGGAAGACATTGTTTGTTAAAAGAGGATGAGAAAGATACACGCAATGAATACTGCTTCTGCAAGAGCTCTGGAGAAATGTCGCGTCTTTTACGAAACCCTTCTGAAATCCAGAGATCATATTGCTGATCCCTCCCCGGACTATTCCGGACAATCTGCCAGTGACGCAATAAAGAGCCTCTTATCAAAAAGCGACCCTTGCATGATTGCTCGATTTGGAAGCGGTGAGCTCGACGCAACACTGAGGTATTTCGACATCACCAGGACAGCCAGTGTTTTTTCGAAAGCTATAGGTTTTATTAAGAATGAAACAGGGCCATTCTGGTGGGACGAAAACATTAAAAGAGCCATGCATAACAATGCCGGCTTTTTTCCCGTAAACGACAAAACTCTTGAATTGTTTGGACACCGGATGCTTATGGATATCAAAAACATCGACATCATGGGGTCATGGCTGTCCGGTGAAAACAGAATTTCACATCTGTTCCCAAACGCTAAAACAGTGCGTTTGAGCGACATGGAGCCCTATTATCATGCCGACCCCTGGTCCGAAATCCTTAAAAACAAAAAGGTGCTGGTCATTCATCCTTTTGAAGAAAGCATAAAAAAACAGTATAAAAAAAGAGTTTCTTTGTTCCACAACCCAAAAATCCTGCCTTCGTTTGAACTTATAACGTTGAAAGCCGTGCAGTCGATTGCTCGTAACGAAGTTGCTTTTGCAAGCTGGTTTGATGCGCTGGACTGGATGTGCAATAGGATAAAAACAACCCCTTTTGATATTGCACTTATCGGTGCAGGGGCTTATGGTTTGCCTCTCGCATCATTTATTAAAAGCATCGGAAAAAAGGCGGTACACCTTGGGGGAGCAACCCAAATTTTATTCGGCATCAAAGGAAAGCGGTGGGACGAACGCCCGTTTTTTCAAAACCTCTATAATGAATACTGGGTGAGGCCGTTACCGGAAGAAAATCCTTCAGGTTCAAATGATGTCGAGGCGGGGTGTTACTGGTAAAATTTTGCAGGCTATTTTTTTTGGGGACGCAAAAATGCACAAAAAGCTGAATAGAGGCTGCTTTTTAAAGATCGGGGAGGAGGCTTGGGAGAAAAAATATTTCTAAACCGTGCCGCAATTTCATGATCTATCGAAGGCAGCTCTACAAACTCACACTTCGGCCTGCCCGTCGATACATCATTGGAACAGGTAAAAGGCGGGCTCGGATGTGTCCCGGTTGTATCAAAACCGATATTATCCACATAAGAACAGACAGGGAACAGTGCATAGGCACCAGTTTTATAATGAGCATAACAAAACCGAATGGCCCACGAATCAATCCTTCCGCGCATAAAATCTTTCAACATAGGCGTCAGGTCGTCACCCCCGCGGTTGAACTGCTTTTGCTCATGAGCCGTATTGATGAACTGGTCATAGTCGGAAATGCCCCAGTCCACCTCTCCCCACCGGTCTTCCCATGTGGCCCAGCCCCAGGAGGAAGGACGATAGCTCAAAAAGACGTCATTTTTGTAGTTTTCAGGAATTTTTAACGTTTCGGGCGGATAATTGTATCCGCTAATAGAAAAAATGTTTTTATTGTTTTTATAAAACTTCAGGGCGTCATTCATATAGGTAAGAAAAAATGGAGAGGTCACAAGGTCATCTTCAAGGACAATGGCGTTACCATAGGCATTAATGCTGTCCGTTACCCCGGATATAATAGACCGGGCAAGACCATAATGGCTTTTCCGCTCAATAATGGAAACAGATTTAAACCCCTGTATGGAACGAATGAATGCACGAACACTCTCGGCTTTGCTGTCGGGTTTTTCCGGGGCATCTGCATATATGAATAGATCAGTTTCTCTGGCGAGCCGGTTCTGTTGCAAAGCATGGATGCATTCTTGGGTATGCAAAGGCCGATTATAAACAAATATGAGTACCGGAGATGGTGTCATAAGCGTATTATATGTATAAAAATGAAAAGCTGCCTTTTTTATCTTAGTATAAGAAGAGAGTTTTTACGTGTCAATGGATATTAAGGATGGCGGCAGAAACTTTACTTTGCTTTTCCATGTGCACTTTGCTAGTGTTTGAAAACGATTAATATATATAATCGTCGTATATGAATATTCTAACTCTCTCTACGGAAATCGTTGGAGGCGGGGCAGAACGAATAGCTTTCTTGCTTGCCTCCGGACTTAAAAACCGGGGTGTTCATTCCCATATCCGTATTCGCAGCGGCGTTGAATGCGATACTACCGGTTTTGTATCCCCTACCCCTTTTGATCCTCGCTCAATGAGCATTATGCAAAAAATCCCCCATTTTATCCTCAGCAAATTACAGAATGCCGGAATTGAACAGTGCGCCAGCTGGTCTTCAAAGCATCTTCTTGACAAGCTTCCCTTCACGCCCGACATCATTTTAGGCCATACCCTGCGTACGGACCTTATCCGCCTTGAGGATTTGTACCGGATCAGCAAAGTGCCCATGGTATGGACTTTACACGACATGTGGGCGGTTACCGGTCATTGTGCGTATCCCCTGGACTGCACTAAATGGCAACGCAATTGTCGCAAGTGCCCATATCCTGATATCTATGTGCCTGTTGCACATGACATGAGCATTCTAAACCAGTGGAGACGAAAAATTATTTTTAAAAAAATCGCACGTTCCAAAGAAGCCCGACTTCACCTGGTAAGTCCTTCCCGTTGGTTGAAAAATCAACTGTCCAAAAGCATTGCCCGCGATGTACCGGTTCATGTTATTAACTACGGAATTGATACCGATCTGTATCATCCGCTGCCGGAAGAACAGCGCTTGTCTCTCCGTAATAAATTACATATCCCGGAAAATGCTTTCGTGGTTTTACACGCGGCGCACAAGGGCAAATCAAATCCTTTCAAAGATTACGATACATTTGCGAAAGCCATGCAGATTCTGGAACAGTCGGCACCCAAAGACTTTTATATTATTGAAGTCGGAAATGAAGACAATGGTACTGCGGTTCCCGACGGCCGCAATTTTGGTTTACTATACGACCAGCAACAAATGATGGAGATCTACAATTGTGCCGATGTCTTCATTCACACTACCAACGCCGATAACCTGCCGGTAGCTATACTTGAGGCCATGGCGTGTGGAGTACCGGTTATCGGAAGCCGGATAGGCGGGGTGCCTGAGGAAATTGAGGACGGTCGTACGGGATTTGTTGTCGATCCCCAAACGCCAAAAGCAATTACCGATGCTGTAGTATGGCTTGCAGAGCATGCTGATGAGCATGCCTTGTTCGGAAAGGCAGGAAGGCAAAAAGCCGAAAAGCACTTTGCAATAGAGCGTATGCTTGACGACTACCTATCGCTCTGTGAACATATACTATTGCAATGATCATGAAGTACAATCAACCCTTTATCAGCGTTGTAACACCTTCGTTAAACCAGGGCCGGTTTCTAAAAAAGAACATAGAAAACATACGTTCCCAGGAATCGGATTCTGTTGAACATATCATTATCGATGGTGGATCAACCGATGAAACGCTTGATATGTTGCAAAGCTGTCGTCATGCAATCTGGGTTTCGGAGCAGGACCGGGGCCAGGCGGAGGCTTTAAACAAGGGGATATCCATGGCACGGGGTGAATGGATTGTCTGGATTAACTCCGATGATTTTCTCCTTCCCGGTGCTTTGCAAAAGTTTATCGACTATATAGACACAAAACCTGATGCACGGTTTGTCTACAGCAATTGTACTTTTGTTGATGAGAACAATACCGTTCTTGGTCAACGCAAGGCACAGTACCGGCCGGACACATTTTACTACTGGTGGAAGCCGCACGGCGCCGGCTTTGCACAGCCGGGGACTTTTTTTCGCAAATCGCTCTGGGAGCAATACGGACCTTTTGATGAAACGTTGCACTATATGATGGACTATGATTTCTGGCTGAGAATACACGAAAATGTCCGGTTTGATTATCTTGATGATTGTCTGGCTGCATATCGAGTTCATGGCGATGCTAAAACAGCTCTTGGATGGCGCCCGTTTGTTGAAGAAGGCATCACCGTTTCACGGCGTTTCTGGCAAAACAGGAAAGGCATACAGAAAACCCAGGTGAAAATGCAATTGGCCTATATGTATGCCCAGCAACTGATGACGGAAGGCATGCGTTGCCGGCGAAGGGGTGACAAGGTGCAGGCCAGGCAATTATGGTCTAAAGCCCTTGCGACTAATCCGGTTGTTTTTTTATCCTTTACTCATATGCGGTTTCGTTTGTGGCAGTTTTTGGGAGACAGCAGGTACCATGCCCTGAGCAATAAAATACCGGGTTTAAAAAAGCTTGAGAATGTATTTGAGGAGCGCGAGTATCACAGGCTATGAAAAAAAAATATCCTTTGGCCTCTATTGTCATTCCTGCGTATAACTGCCGGAGCTTTGTGCAGCGTGCCATACGCTCGGCCGCCAGGCAAGACTATCCTGCCAAGGAGATTATTGTTGTTGACGACGGCTCTACGGATGATACCGAGACTCACATAAAAGACTGTGGAGAAAAAGTCTGCTATATACACCAAAAGCATGCCGGCGCCGGCGCGGCACGCAACAAGGGCATAGCAGCAGCTTCCGGAGAATTTATTGCTTTCCTCGACGCTGACGATGAATGGAACGCAGATCGACTTACAAAAGGCCTCCAGCCCTTTATTGATGATGATGCGGTCGGCATGACGTACTGCTATGCACATGAGCGACATCCGGACGGAACGGAACGCGTGCCCAACGATGACTATGAGCGCAACAGGGTATTTCCGCGGGTGCTATGGCCCGATGCATTTCAGGTGACGCCCGCCACAATATGCCGGAAATCTATTCTGGTGCAACTCGGTGGTTTCGATGAAACACTTGTTGCCTGGGAAGACCAGGACCTTTGGATTCGGATGGCCGAGGTTGCACAGGTGGTTGTTGTCAAGGAAATCCTGGTTACAACTCACGTGAGGAAAGGTAGTCTTTCACAGGCAATAGATGTTTCCACGAGGCAACAATGTCACCACAGGGTGATTGAGCGTGCTTTTGAGCGCCGTGCAGACGTGTACCGGTCCAAAGAAAATATAATTCTGGCCGATCATTATCTCCTGTGGGGAGTAGAATATTATTCAAGAGGAAACCACGGAAAAGCTTTGCCCCTGTTGTATGCGTCATTGCGTCGCGTGCCCACCATGCGGTGTTTTTTGTTTATTTTAAAAGCACTGTGTCCGCCTGTATGTCTGTCGTTATTGCGGCGAATCAGAGGCGCTAACTAATATACCATCCACCGGAAAGGTGAAGTATTTTGTGCGGAATTTGCGGTAAAATCTATTATGACCGGCAACGGCCGGTAGATGCGGCATTGCTCGAGCATATGGCGTCGCGTATGCATCACCGGGGGCCCGACGACAAAGGCTGCTGGACCGACGGCTCCGTCGGATTAGGGCATTCCCGCCTCAGCATCCACGATCTTTCCTCTGCGGGTCACCAGCCGATGACAAATGAGGACGGTAGTATCCGGATTGTTTTTAACGGAGAAATTTACAACTTTGAGGAACTGCGAAACACCCTTCAACAAGCAGGCCACGTATTTTCCTCCCGCACCGATACCGAAACAATTATACACCTTTACGAGGAAAAGGGATTCGACTGCCTTCAGGATTTAAAGGGAATGTTTGCTTTTGCGTTATGGGACGCTCATAAAGACTTGCTCTTTCTTGCCAGAGACCGTATCGGCAAAAAGCCGCTTGTTTATGCAAAGACTTCCGACTCCTTTGTTTTTGCTTCAGAAATACAGGCCCTGCTCAAGGATGCCGACTGCGGAAACGAACTGGATTCCGAAGCCATGCATCATTACCTTACCTATCAGTATGTACCGTCACCGTACTCGATTTTCAAAAGCATCAGGAAGGTCCCTCCCGCCCATTATGTGGTTGTTAAACGCGACGGCATTACAATGCAGCGGTACTGGCAGCTTTCATATAAGCAGAAGGGCAATCGTTGTTCGTTTGACGAATACAGAGAACGTTTTGGAGACATATTCAACAAAGCGGTTGCAATAAGGCTTAAAAGCGATGTCCCTTTCGGCGCCTTTTTAAGCGGTGGAATCGACTCCAGTATTGTTGTTGCCGCAATGAGCGACATGCTGGATGCCCCCGTAAAAACATTTTCCATCGGATTTGCAGATGAAGAATATAATGAATTACCCTTTGCCCGGAGCATAGCAAAGCAGTATGCTACCGAGCACCGGGAATTTGTTGTCCGCCCCGACATTGTTGAAAGCCTTCCCCGAATTGTACAATACTATGGCGAGCCCTTTGCAGACTCCTCTGCCGTGCCGACATTCTATCTGGCCCAAAAAACGTCAGAGCATGTGACGGTTGCCCTGACCGGTGATGGTGGTGATGAAGGCTTTGCCGGATATGAAAGATACAGTGCAATGAAAAGGACAGCCTTTCTGAAACGCCTGCTGGCATGCACACCCATTGCAGCGCTTGGCAAACGCCTTCCGAATGGGGCCGGGCGAAACAGTTTTATTGCCCGGGTCAAACGTTTTTTACGAGCACTTGAACAGCCGCCTGAACAGCGGTATGTCCGGTGGCTTTGTCATTTTGACAACGACATGAAAAATTCCCTGTACACCACATCCTTTATGAGCCGGATCCGTGAGAGCGATTCGGTGGATTTTATTGTGGAGCTGTTCAAAAAAGCCCTTGCCGATTCAGCTCTCGACAGGATCCTTTCCGTTGATACCATGTCGTACCTGCCGGAGGCTTTGATGGTCAAGACCGACATAGCTACCATGGCCCATTCTCTTGAGGCTCGGTCGCCGTTTCTTGACCATACCGTCATGGAGTTTGCAGCAACTCTACCCCCCGAATACAAGCTGCGCGGCTTTACCACTAAATACTTTCTGCGCAGGCTAAGCGCAGATTACCTGCCTGCGGGCATAGCCGACAGGAAGAAAATGGGTTTTGGCGTACCGATCGACCGATGGCTGCGCACCGACTTAAAGGAAATGGTATATGATGTGCTGCTTGATTCCAGGGCCATACAACGCGGTTATTTCAATAAGAAATTTTTGCAGGAAATGATCAATGAACATATGACGAAAACCTACGACCATTGCTACCGCATATGGAACCTGCTTGTTTTGGAGCTGTGGCACAGGATATATTACGACAATAGAAGCACACACCCTTGACAAGCAATAGACAGGGCATAGCCAAAAGTGTCGCTTTTGCCCATTAAACCTCTTTACCGGGTTATAGCGATAAACATACACTGTTCGCTGAGCTTTTTTAACATGACGAAACCTCGGGTACTTATGATAATATCACTGTTCCCCCCCTGTATCGGAGGGGCAGAACGCCAGGCCCTGCTTCTGGCCGGGACCCTTGCCGCCCGGGGCGTGGATGTCTCAGTACTGACTAGGCGCTTGAAAAACCTGCCCGACTTTGAGGTTATGCAAAATGTGCCTGTTCACCGAAAGATAGTAACGTTGCCCTGGAGCAAGCTGTTCGGCGTGACCTATGCGGTATCAGTACTCTGGTTTCTTATCAGTCGGCGCGCATCATATGATATTATACATTGCCATGAGCTGCAGGGATTTCATTCCATCGCTGCGATGCTGGTGAAAAAATTATTAAACAAAAAAGTGATTGTTAAAGTTGCCCTGGCAGGACAAGAAAGTGATTTTGCGAAGCTGAAAAGAGGGGTTATGGGAGCGGCTTTTTTGAATAAGCTGAAAGAGGCTGATCGCTTGATTGCCATTTGCAATGAGACGCTTCAAGAGGCCCGCCAAGAAGACTTTCCTGAAGAACGCATACAGTATATACCCAACGGGGTTGCGCCCGTTGGTCTGAGCAGGAAAGAAACAGGAACGAGCGATAAACGATTGCTGTTTGTCGGCAGATTAATCAGGCGCAAAGGCGCTCACGTGTTGCTGGATGCTTTTAAACGGCTACGCGACGACGGGGTGCAGGCCGGGCTGGACATCATAGGCGAAGGGCCCGAGAGAAGCTCACTTGAGGACATGGCCCGGGGGCTTGGCCTGCTGGACAGTGCTTGTTTTCACGGGGCGCTCCAGGATCCGGATCCTTATTACCGAAACGCCGCACTGTTTGTGTTGCCGTCGTTTGCCGAAGGGCTTCCCAATGTTCTGCTTGAGGCCATGGCCCGGGGATTGCCTGTAATTGCATCGGCCGCCGGTGGGGCAATCGATGTTGTGGAAGACGGCAAAAATGGTATCCTTGTAGACAGCGGCGACATTGAAGACTTGTATCAAGCCATGAAGAAGTGCCTGGAGAATCGGCCATACGCTGAAAAACTTGGTGCTGCTGCACGCGAGACAGTCGACAACACATACTCCATCCATCGCATAGCCCAAACATATGAAGCGCTCTATGCGGCACTGGTTCAGTAAAGCATGAAAGATGGATCCATGAACAACACACAGCAACAGGTAGGCTGGTATCTCCTCAAGGGCATGGTATTGTTGTGCGTGTGCCTTTTTATCGGCATGTATGCCTGGATTGCCGTGGCACACCTTCGGTTCCCGTTTGCACTGGAGTGGATTGAGGGCAGCATGCTCGACCATGTGAACCGGCTTCTTTCCGGGCAACAGCTCTACTGCCGGCCTTCAGTAGAATTTGTACCTGCCATATACCCGCCCCTTTTTTTTTATATCGCCGCAGGACTGGCAAAGGCCGTCGGCGCAACCTTTTTTTCTCTCAGGCTGCTTTCAGTTGTTGCCTCCCTGCTGACCTTTGCCCTTCTCTACGAGATCGTCAAAAGGGAAACAGGAAGCCGCTTTTCAGGCCTGCTTGCAGCAGGATTGTTTGCTGCCACCTATAGGATAAGCGGGACCTATTTCGATCTCGGCAGAATCGACATGCTTTTTCTTTTTCTATACGTGTGGACCGTGTTCAGCCTGCGCTTCAGCCGCTCTCTTTCCAGAGCGTTCCTTACCGGCGTTTTATTGACATGTTCGGCATTGACCAAACAGACCGGGCTGGTTCTTGCTGCGCCGCTTATTGTTTACAGCTGTCTGTATCGACCATGGAAATATACCGGCGTTTTCTGTGCCGTGGCCGGAATTCTGCTTGCAGGATGCACTGCCGGGTTCGACCTCGTCCATGAGGGCTGGTATCGCTTTTACCTGTTTGTGCTCCCCGGCCAGCATCCGGTTTTTTTCGACAGGATTGCCGATTTCTGGACACAGGACATTTTTTTTGCACTGCCGTTTTCCTGTGCGTGTGTAGCCGTATTCCTTTTCACACCCTCTCAGGTACTATCAAAAGAGACTAAAGTGTTCTATCTGTTGATCGTTTTGGCCATGGTGCTTGTAACCTGCATGACAAAAATTAAAAGCGGGGGCTATAAAAATGTGCTTATGCTTTCCTATGCTGCCCTGGCCATAACAACCGGCCTTGCCCAACATAGCGTATGTGCTCTGCAAAAAAAATCCCTCTATGGAAAAGTGTGTGCAGTAGTCATGTTGTTTTTTTGCCTGCTGCAATTTTCAGTTTTGCTCTATGATCCGCGGCCCCTAATGCCTGGCCGTGGGGCAAAAGATGTCTATGCGCGAACTATTTCCGCACTTAAACTGGTCGACGGTGAGATTTTTGCCCCGGCGTATGGATACTTGAGTGTTATCGCCGGAAAGACAGGGACTGCCCATATCGGTGCAATCAACGACATACTGCGTGGTGATCCCGGCCCGGAGAGAAGCAGGCTTATCTCCGATATTCGCTCGGCCCTGGCCGAAAAGCGGTATGCGGCCGTAGTGATGGACCGCACCTTTTCATGGTTTCAAAATGATATTGAAACCCATTATACCCTGGTGAAGGATTTTCCACACAAAACCGGAACGTGGCCCCTTATTAAATATTTCTATGTTCCCAGGCAGTGATTTTTCTCTCGCAACAGGGGAATATATCGCTAAAAAAGATGGTTGTATGTGCTTGTGCTGAACAGCTTTAAACTTTTTTAAATATCCTTCCCTTAAAAAGACAGCAAAGCATAAACCTAAGCTTACGTCGCCTTCCGACGCGTACATGTCTAAAAAAAGGTGATTGTGTAAATTGCCTCCATGTCCACACACCCAGGTTCGCAGATGCAAGACAGAGAGCAAACCAGCGATCTGCAAGCACCTTTGAAAAATCCGGCTGCGCAAAATATCCTTTTGTTTTGTTGGCTACATAGAGCCTTTCAAGCCATTGGCGTGACGTTGTCAAAAAGGTTTTGGTTGTTTCAAAACGATAGCGCGCTAAATCGGCATGCAGCTGCAATTCCTCTGACGTTGGTTCAACGCCTATTTTTTGCATCAAAGACTGGTAAATCTGAATAGCAGAGCCTTCCTGATCGTTTTTGTGTGCTCGTCCGATTTGAGAACCATGAATGCGATACTTGAGAAGAACTTCCGGAATGTTTGCTCCTCTGGTGCAGTTCAGCAGCCGTATCCACAGATCAAAATCCTGTGCGTAATGCAATTCCTCGTTATAATACAGATCATTATTGCACAGAACATCGCTTCTGATCATGACGCTGGGGTGGGCAAATACAGGACCGAAAACCATCGATGCTTTAATTACATCGTGATCAACAGGATAGTGCCACGCCCCTTCCGGACTGCTTCCGAAAGCATATACCCATGTGCCGCATACCCCGATATCGGCATGCGTGTCCATAAAGGCAACCTGCTTTTCAAAGCGTTCAGGAAGGCTTATATCATCACAGTCCATACGGGCAATATATTTCCCGCGTGCCGTCTTCAGACCCACGTTGAGCGAATGGGTTAAACCGCAGTTTTTCTCGTGAGTAATAGAACGTATTCGGGGATCGGAATATGAAGAAATTATTTTAGGGCTATTATCGGTAGAACCATCGTTAATAATAATAAACTCGTATTCCGATAAGGTCTGGCTAAGAATGCTTTCTATAGCCTCGGACAAATAGACTTCACCGTTATATACAGGCATAATAACGCTGACAAGCGGCTCTTTCGAATGTAAAATCTCAGACATGGCTACCCTTGGCACTGATGAGCAAAAAAACATTAAGGGAGATTATATTTAGTCACTTTTTACACTTCGACAATATGTGTTCAGCCCGCTTTTCGTATGATAATGTTTGGGCCTTGGCAACACCATTCCGAGTCAGACTTCTGGCTCGTTCTACATCGCCCAGCACAGAGCGTATCCCTCCGGCCAGCGCTTCTGCATTATCCGGCTCAACAAACAAAACTTCTTTTTCACTCAGCCATTTTTGCAGGGCCGGTACAGTAGTAGCAACCACCGGCTTTCCCGAGGCCAGGTACTCACCGAGTTTTACCGGGCTTGTCCAGGCAGCACTCGGATGGTGCTGAGAAAGGGGCATGAGCAATACATCTGCATGCCATAGATACAGGGGAACATCTGAATGGTTTTTGAGCCCAAGGAAGAATACGTTTTCTAATCCCAACTCTTTTGCCTGCGCGCGATATGCTATGAGCTGTTCCTGCAGCCCTCCGAGCAGTTGAAAGTTCACATCAGGCAACTGCAATGCAGCCTGCAAAATTGTATCAATCCCTTTATACGGTTCAAACACATGGCCTGCGTATACAGCATTGGGCTTGTTGCCGCCATAAGGGCTGGCAGGCATCGTGGATGGTGGATGAAAAAGGTTGAAATCAACAGCATCCGGAAGGACCGTGATCTTTTCCGGCGGCACACCAAGACTTCGGTATTGTTCGGCAAGCACTTCTGAAATGGTGACCCATGTACGAAAAGAGTTCCTGCGTGTCCCGCTCACAAAACGCAGGAATGCCGGCGTATTGTTTGTTCCGGGAGTGTGGCTTTCAGCTACCGTCGGAAACCCCAACAAACTCGTCAGCCATGGAAAAATATAATTTCGTGAGAAAACAAGATCAGGACGTATTATCAGGGTCGGCAGTAGTGCCGGCAGGCCAAACGACCAGTGCTGGTCAATGCTCATACGAAAACACCTTTGGGGCAGATGTATCCATCGAATATCCCCAGACAGTCCATACGTTTCTGCCAATTGCGCCTTTGTTGCTTTACCATGGGGAGATTGTTTACAAACGATGCTTACCTGGTGCCCTAATCGAGCGAAACCCTCAGCCATCTTGACGGTATTAATGGCATGAGCCCAACCGGATAATGCTTCAAATGCACTGCCGACAAGTATACGCATAAGTATTCATCCACAAAGCATAGAAAACATATGCAGCACTAGCGGAACCCCCGTATTGCTTGAAACATATACTTTATTTTCACCACCCTATGGTGCTGCAAATATCTTCCTTGAAAAAAGGGTCATTGTATTGTTGCTGTTTACTGCAACCAAAACTCGGCCCAATGGGTTAAAGACAACAAATTCCAGATGCGAGCCGTCCGATAAGGCACGCCCGGTGCGACTAAATGCTCCCAGTCGGGTGTCCAGTAGCCATTCTTTATCCATACGCTTTCACGAATGATGCTGATCGCCTGATCCCAGTCAAAAGTATCCGATCCCCGTATGCTGAAGCCCTGCTTGGGATGAGACAGAACTTCCGGAGGCACACGGTTGGCAAGATATTTCCGCAAAACGGCCTTGCTCCCGGCGCTGTTTTGTTCATCCACCGGCGTCGGAAGCGCCCATTCAACAATACGTCGATCCAGAAAGGGAACGCGGACTTCAAGGGAATGGGCCATACTTGCCCTGTCGACTTTTGCCAGGATCGAATCCGTACAAAATGTCATAAGGTCCACACGCTGCAAAGCCCTTTTAAGAGGCAATGTCGGTTCAAAATGTTTTTGTAACGGGGCCAACAGTTCTTCATCCCCAAAGCGGAGTCCTGTGGGCTGCAATAACGATGCAGCCTCTTCCGGTAAAAAGCGCGGATAGAGGCGCCAGGCATGGCGGTGCAGTGGCGATAATCGACAGAAATGCTCCGCTGTTTTTTGACGAATGCCTGGTCCTGCATAACGATATACGAAAGGACGCAACAACCGGCGAACACAGCCGGAGACGTAATGAGAAGGCCTGAAATCAAGGTTATCATACCAGGTATATCCACCAAAAACCTCGTCTCCCCCATCTCCGGCCAGAGCAACCTTGTATTTTTTTGCAGCAGCCCTGCTCAAAACATACATGGAAAGCAATGCGCTGAAGCCCTGGGGTTCATCAAAGGTCGATACAACTTCAGGAATGAGATCGCCGATATCCTGTGTCTGTATTGGAATGATATCGTGAGTCAGACCCAAATGCTGTGCAGTAGAAGCCGCAATCGGGGCTTCATTGTCCGATGAATCCGGAAAACTGACGGTTATCGCCTGCACCGGATCATCTGCGCCGGCCAGTCCGGCCGCAAGAGCAGAAGAGTCAAGACCTCCCGAAAGGAACAAACCAACCGGCACATCCGACAGCAGATGCTCATCTAGCACCTTTTCAAAAAGACTCCGCCATTCTGCGGGATCGTTTTTTTTGTCATGGTCGATATGTCTTGGAGGTTCCCAGTACTTACGCTGCACGAGCCTCGTCCGGGCCGTCCAGACTAGCATGTGTCCAGGCTCAAGCTTGCTGATGCCCCTCCAGATCGACAAAGGTGAAGGGATATATCCCAATGTCATAACATAGGCCAGGGCCAGGGGGTCAGGCTCCGGAGCTGGTTTTAGAAAAGGCAAAAGCACCTGTGCTTCTGAAGATACTATAAGGCCGTCGCCTGCCTCCATGTAGTAAAGCGGCTTAATGCCGACTCTGTCCCGGGCTGCAAAAAATCTGTGCTGTTTTTCGTCCCATAAAGCAAAGGCAAACATTCCCTCAAGCTTTTCAACGCACTGATCACCCCATTCTTCATAAGCATGAAGTATTATCTCACTGTCACAATTCGAGTAAAGTCGATGGCCCAGCCCCTCAAGGCGTTCACGTAATGAATAATAGTTGTATATTTCACCGTTGCAAACCATTACGACAGACTGGTCTTCATTGTGCATCGGCTGCTTACCTCCGTCGCTTAAATCCAGTATGGCCAGGCGCTGATGACCCATCCAAACAGGCGCAACAGTGCCGCGCCACATTCCGGAATCATCCGGGCCACGATGCCTGATGGCTTGCATGCATTCCGACACGACTGAAGGGTCTATATGTACATTTAACGCAGCAAAAATTCCACACATACTATATGTTGTTCTTATTAATCGGCCGTATTTAATCCATTCTTGGAGTCAAACAATTTCGCAGACAAAACACTCTGCGATTCTTAACTCTAAAATGGCCCTATTCACGGCCTGGTCTGAAATTCTGCACACCATGTGCATCCAAGTTTTGTTGTATGCTATAATTATTATGTGATATATTATCATTGCATATAGAAATATCAAGAGATCATTAGGCTTTGCAGATTACCTGAACGATACAAAGAGTGCAATAAACTGAGCCAGCGCTGTTGGTCAGCGGTAGCATCTTGCAGCACGAGCTGAATTCACAAGACCTGCTCAATGGTTTTTCCGAACACTCTATATAACAGCATATACTATTTAGAATTCTCATGAATCCGATAAAAAAAATTAAAACGATTTTCAGGGAACATTCGCTAAAAAAAGATGAAGAATCTTTCCAAAAAGAATACTACAAAAATTCCGTTCTTTCCTATCCCCCAAGAAGCTTGACTCTGGGAATCTCAAGCGCCTGCAATAACAAATGTGTGTTTTGTGCCTATCACGCCGAGGACGCCAAAAACGGAAAAAGCAATGTGCAGGGCCTTAACTACAGCATTTCAATGGAAAATTTTAAAAAAATCATAAACATCTGCTATAGGGGCAGAGTTCCACATGTTCACATCTGCGCCCCCGGGGAGCCGTTCCTGCATAAGAATATTCTTGAGATGATTGACTATGCTATTAAGATATATGGCATTACATCTTTTCAAACAAATTTCCATAGAGCTGTTTTCGAAAAAAACAATTACTATGATGAGATAATAAAAAGGGGCCGGTATGTAAAATATATAACGACCGATGTGCTCTCCGGGGATCCTGATGAGCATGAAGCATTGAAAAAAGGATCTACCTACGAAGATGTCTTTTCTACAATGGAAAAGATCAGTAAACATACAAATATTTTATTCCGTGTACACCTCATTTTAACTACTTACAATTATAAGCACATCAATAATCTTATTGATGACCTTCATAAAAGAAAAATCAACGCAACACTCGAAATAGTAAACCTGCATCCTCACAATTTCAATCAATACACATCGAATGAGGCGGTTTACACGTCTGGAAATACAGACATCGAAAAGGCCCTGAAAGAGGCTTCGGAGCTAGGCAAGAAAAAAGGCATTCCCGTTTCGGTGCCGCAACCCTTTGACAGCCATAAAAATCCGTGCGGTTCCTTTTGGACTCGCCTGCAAACGTGGCCGGTTGCTGGAAATGATCCAGAGCGATATCATGAAAATGTCATTGTCGGAGGATGTAATGCCGTAGTTATTGGAGACCTGAACACCCTGGGCTATTTTTTCGATTATGAAAACATCATGGATTTATGGAACAATGAGATTCTTGTCGACATCCGTAAAAATCTGCTGAATGGTGTGTATCCTGACAAAGCTTGTGTAACGTGTCAATCGTATATGGGGTCATAACGCCTATGGACATGCCTTGGGAACAGCCGATTGCAAAAAACACCGAAAAAACAATTATGGGTTTTTTTTCTTGTGGCAAGAACTCAAAGCTGTTGGATTTTGGTGCCGGGAACGGCAGATATCTTGAAATGTTTTCCAAGTATATTGATAAGGATAATTTATACGCCGCAGAACTGAACGATACATATTATTCCAGAATTACATCTCTTGGATACAACTGCTTTAAGCCTGACACCGCAAACCCGCACCTCCCCTTTGAGTCGGACTATTTCGACTGTATTTTTTCATCAAACGTAATCGAGCACATTCCCAATCACCAGTATAAAGTGTATCTGAAAGAGTTTTACAGGGTATTGCGTAAAAACGGCACTTTTATTGTCGGGACACCGAATTATCCCTTTAAGAGAATCTATGATTTTAAAAAAGCTTTTAAAACAAAGATGTATAAATATTATTTTTTTGACGACCCCACACACATAAACAAATTATCCATAATGCAATTGGAAAGAGATCTGAAGGCAATTTTTCAAGAGGTTTGCCTGCTGCCTTCATATATTTTTTTTGAAGAAAAATTCAGGATCGTTAAGGCCAACAGGATGTGTTTGAGAAGATTTGCAGATAAAATTACAGGATACTGCAGAAAGCTTGCCTGATATTTAAAACACGTTTAGAACGCTGTTGTTTTCCAGGACATTAATGTATTCAGTCCTCTTTCTGCGCCTTCCAGGAAACATCTAACGCAACCAGATCCATATTGCGCCTGATAAATACATAGCTGCTGTCAATCACTTTTATGTAACGTAACCCTTCACCTTTAAACAGCATGATGTTGTTCGACCTGGTAACCGATACGAACAAACCGTAGACTCCGGGCATGAGCGGTATTTTGTTTAAATTGCACGAGATGACACCGGACCGCCATCCCTTGAAATCAATCTTTTCGTCAATTGAGTTGAATACTGTTAAACGCAGCAAATCCGACGTTACAAAGCCGATATGAAACACCAGGTCATCAATATTTTTTGTTAGTCTAAAATGCAATCTGATCTGGCAGTCTTGCCCGGTTTCAATGGTGTTGACCCTCTGACCGGAACTGTCCACGAAGTAGATATCAGTGATATTGATGTCTTCTGAATCAAAATATATCACCGGTGCATTTTTTTCGGTTATGCGTTTATACTGATTGACCACTGCATTTTTGAAGTAATTACTCGAGACTTCATTCATCAAACCGTCTGCAATAATGCTGCCCCCTTCTACATTGATGCCGCGTTCGCAGATTCTTTCAGCCTGCCGTACATTGTGAGTAACCAGCAAAATTGTCTGACCCTTATTGTTCACCTTCATCATCTGCTCGAAGCACTTGCGCTGAAAATTTATATCTCCGACAGACATGACTTCGTCAATAAGCAGGACGTCCGCACGTACATTCAGCGCCACGGAAAAACCCAGGCGCGCCAGCATACCGCTTGAATACATGCGGACCGGACGATCCATCCACGTGCCTAAATCGCAAAACTCCTCAATGTCCGGCAATCGCCCATCAATCTCACTTCGGGAGAACCCCATGATTGCCCCCAGGAGGCGGACATTCTCGCGACCTGTCAGTTCGGGATGCATGCCGGCATTGAGCTCAATCATGGGAAAAACCCTGCCTTTTATTTCAAATCTGCCTTTTGTAGGCGGAGTTACCCCCGCCAGGACCTTGAGCAACGTGCTTTTGCCTGCACCATTATGACCGATAATGCCGATGGTTTCGCCACGTTTTACTGTGAAGGAAAGACCTTTGAGCGCATAGTAATTGTCATGTACGTGCTTTTCACATGTCGCATTTTTGTTGCCGTGGTTTGTGGATTTTCGCTGAAGCCGGCGTCGACAGTTGCGGATAAAAAGCGACAGCGGTAACCCGTAATGTTTCCAAAGGTTTTCCACTTCAATAATAGTATCATTACTCATGCTCAAAAATTCTCTATAAATAAGAACGAACGCTTGATGGCACTGTCTGGGTGCTTCCCACTGTTTTTATAATACATCTGCAAAATATTGCGAGATCCACCGAAACAAAGGCCACGTAATTGCCAGAATTATTAAGGTAACGACAACACTCCAAAAAAACGGTTCTGCCGGCGGCGGGGCGGCCTTGAGAAATATATTTCTATATCCTTCAATAAGGCCGACTACCGGGTTCATCATATACAGGGTTTTCCATTTGTCCGGCACTTGACTCAGGGGATACATGATTGGTGATGTAAAAAGCCAGAACTGCATAAGAATTGTCGAACCCATCACCAAATCTCGTTTAAATGTACCAAAAGAAGCAAGGAACATCCCAATGCTGAACGCCAGTATTGCGGTAATAAGCAAAAGCACGGGCAGCCACAGCAGCGCCAATCCTATACTGATACGGTAATAGGCCATCAGCAACGCTAAAACAGTGCCGGCCATGAAAAAATCAAACAGCGATGTCAACACCGCAGACAAAGGGAACACCTCTCGTGGAACAGAAATTTTCTTTATTATATTTGCATTTGACACGATGCTGGGAGCGCTGCGAATAACCGCATTGGAAAAAAAAGTCCAGGGGACAAGGGCGGCAAAAGTGAACACGGGATAGGGTATATCCTCGTTTGAAATATTGGTTACCCCTCGTATAAAAGTAAAAATAACCATATATACCAGTGGTTGAATCAGCGCCCATGCCGGACCAAGAAGAGATTTCCGGTATCGGGATGTGATATCCCTGTATGTCAATGCTCGCAGGAGACTTAACGACTGGGATAGAACAAGATTGCCTTTAAGCATATAAAGACCTCTACCATTTGTAGATTTAAGCAAAACCGCTACTGCCGAATTCTCGGACTTTTGCCTACTATAGCATAACCAGGGTATCAATGACAGTCGTCCCGACCGGCGTCAAGGCCGCTCCTTCGATCATTGATTCGGCAGTCTGATAATTTCAAACCTGTCATTGCCGTATGCATGTTGCGGTTTAAGGGACATGCTCCGCAAAAGTGGCTTGATTTTAAGCATAGTATGCTTTGTAACAATTATAAATTCAATTTTATTTCGCAACAGGCCCTCTAAAACGGGTTTGTTGTCAGGATAAAAGCGTTGTTCACCTTCAATTATATACCACGGCAATCTGTCGAAAACATAGACATTTTCATAATCGAAAAAAGCCTGGTATGTAGCGTAATCACACAGGATATGAGACCGGTATTTATTCGTCGATTTTCGCACATCAAACACAATTGATGCCGTCGGCTGATTTTCATTATAATGCGGCAGCAACTCTTTGACCGTCGCCTGCGGAACGCTATAATGAAAAACCATTGAAAAAACAATACAAACAAGCATCATACAGATCAGGCCTGTTCGATATATTCTTGAGCCGGCAAAGTCCCACAGGAGAATAAACAACAAAAAAAACACTATAAAATACAAATGAAATCTAGGCGATATAACCACATGTTCAAAAATGGCCCATACTGAATCAGGTTGCTGTGCTTTTATGTACTCCTGGATTTCATACCGCAACTGCCACCATAACGGTAAACAGACAAGCAAATAACCCGCAACTTGGAATGTCTTCTTAAACCAAAGGGGTTCCCGCTTCATGCCGTACCATACCACCACAAGACATATCAACGCACTTATGCAAAACAGTTTGAACTGCGCAGTTTTTACGTATACAAATTCAAGCACATAAAGAACTACGGGGTTGGTGCCGGGCATGGTTGCAAAAGATGCCCACCCGTAATACTTCTGAATTACCAGGGCCCAGGTCAGCCAGAATAGTCCCAAGATAAGGGCTCTTTTCACCCAGCGCTTCTCGGAATAGTTTCTCAACACAAAATATGTAAGTATCCCGGCTCCCAGAATGAGGGCTTCTTCACGGACGCAGAAAAGGAGATTAAAAAACAGCAATTGTTCCAGAAAAGGTCGTTGATAATGAACAGCAATCATTGCACATGCAAACAGGGGGCCCAAAAGGATGTATGGCCTGAGATCATAGGAAGCCGCCGGGAACGCCGAAGGATAGGCAGCATACAGGAGAGCAAGAAGCAAAGCCATATTTTTTCTCTGCCCTGTTTCACCACATGCAAGATCAAGATACAAAAGAGGCAGAAAAAACACACCCGCTATGGCACCAAAAATAAGCAGGGGTGATTTGCTGAGGGCAAAGATAATACCGAACGCATATGATACCGGGCTGAAGTGGAGTTGCCGGTGAAAATTATCGGTTGCTTCCACCCCCAGGTACCCCAGGAAGTTACTTCCATGCGGGTTAAGTGTAAAGCGCGGCTCTGCCCGGTGATCAAATACTTTGGCGTAGAATTGCAAAAAGAATGGGTAGTCCCGGGTCTGGTATCCCAAAGCACGACCTTTAATCGTACTGAATCCAATCGAAAACAATACTGAAAGACAGAATATGCCGACAATGAGTATGTGAACAGTTTTTCTACTAACCATAAATATTTTTAGTCGGAAACACATAGCATTAATGCCGCAGAGCAAAAACACCTGTTGAAATCATTATATACATATATCGTTCTTATCCAGTCATTGCTTTAGGGGAAACTCAAAGATGGCCTTTATTATCCCTGTAAAATTAAACCTTTCGGCTGTAATGGTCAATCCCCGCAAACGTTTTACACACTGCTTTCGGTCTTTGTCGCTGCGAACCATTTATCGCTTGATTTACCACAGCAACTCTAGTAATAGAAAAAAGGCGGAAACAGGATACGCACCCAGGACGAATGCCGCTACACAACAGAAATGCAAGCCACGTGAACTACCCTCGGAGTAATACCGGCTGGTTTTTCATGCATATTTCAATAGTGAATTGTTGAATGCCAAAAATGAAGGATTTTTCCAAAATACTGCACTTATTGCAATGCACACAATGTAAAGGTGATTTGCAAATATCCCCGAACAATTTTCATTGCACACAGTGCAATAAAGAATATCCAATAATTGATGATATTCCGCGATTTGTTGATGATTCATTTTACAGTCTGAACAAAAAAAACCCTACCATAGAAAGCAAAACAAAAAATTATTTCGGCTACGAATGGGAACATTTCAAAGACTGGGGCTTTATAAAAGATCAAGATGTACCCGATGCCGAAATCGACCGGTATAAAGGGGGCCGGATCAGTGATAGGGAAAATGCTTTTAATTCCAAATGCAGGTTGCTCGAGAAAGAAATATCAGGCAAGGTGGTTCTTGATGCAGGTTGCGGCAACGGTCGGTACACCTATGAGGCCCGAAAGCGGGGGGATGATAAAAGCATACTACTTGGTGTAGATATCGGGTATGGCTCTGTAGAGTCCTCTTTTGACAACACCAAAGAGTTTGAGAATATCTTTATTTTACAAGCCAGTCTATTTAACCTGCCGTTAAAAAATCACTGCGTTGACAGCTGTTTCAGCAATGGTGTTTTAATGCACACGGGTAATGCGAAGAGAGCATTTACTGAAGTTGCACGCACGGTCAAGGCAGGCGGGGTTTTCGTAGCCCATGTATATGGAAAATTAAACCCTGTTTGGGAGTTTAATGATTGGTGGCTGAGGCAAATCACAACAAGGTTATCCATTAGCTGGTGCATGAGGCTTTCGTCGGCGATGGCAAAACTGTCCGGATTAATAAACAAGCTGCCGAATGGATTTACAATCTCCAATCTTTTCCTGAGGTTGCAGCCTTCTTTGATCCACATGTTTGATTGGTACTCTGCCCCAACAGCATCGCATCACACCTACAAAGAACTGTTCAATTGGTATAATGAAAACAATTTCACCATTGCAGACGATGTCCCCCAAAAACTGTCGGAGCAGAAGAGTTTAACCAAGAGACCATGGGGGATAAATGCAAAAGGAAAGAGGAGATAGGGCCGAAACGGTCGAAAAGAAATGCATTCAAAGAAACCGGAACATAGTGTGCCTTCGGCCTGCCGGCTGATGTGGCGATCAGGGTACCGGAATCACAAAAAACCTGGCAGGACTAAACAGAACTAATCATAGATATTATATCCTTCATGAACCTTACGCTCCTGTTTACCAGAGGACAATCACTCAGCTCCTGGGACAGAATCGGCATGCTGTCCCGTGAAACAGCTCTTTACAAAAAGCTGCAGGAAAGCGGAATCAACATAACCTTCATCACATTCGGCACGAAAACGGATTTATCCTACACAAAAAATCTGCCGGACATCACCATTCTGTGCAACAAATGGGGCTTTTCCCAAAAGCTTTATGAATTCTTCATACCATTGCTTTTTTTTAGAACGTTATTTAACTGTGATGTTATCAAAACAAATCAGGCCGACGGATCTGACATTGCCCTTCGGGCAGCGCGCTTATGGCGAATACCGATGATTGCCCGTTGCGGCTATGTATGGTCGAAAACCATGGAAAAGAAATGGGGGGTGTCTTCATCTCAAGCTGAGCGCGCCCGGGAAATTGAACTGAATGCTTTTTCCGGTGCCGACCATATTGTTGTTACCACTCCCTTGATGAAAACTCACTTCGAAAACCTGATTCCGAACGCAGCAACAAAAACAACTATTATTCCGAACTATGTTGCAACAGATCAATTTAAACCGATTAATAAGGAAAAAGCTTTCGACCTGATTTTTATCGGCCGGATTTCAGAAGAAAAAAATATTTCTGCCCTGCTTGCTGCAGTACAGCAGCTTAAAATCAAAATCCTTATTATCGGCAATGGCGAGTTAAAGCAACAACTGCATACAACCTACGGAACCTTAAATGGCCGTATTCAATGGGAAGACCGGGTGCCCCATGAACAGCTTCCTGAAAAAATCAACAGTGCTAAAGCTTTCATCCTGCCTTCTTTGTACGAAGGCCATCCGAAAACACTGATAGAGGCTATGGCATGTGGCTTGCCTGTAATAGGCGCAGACAGCACCGGCATAAAGGAAATTATTAAACATAATGAAAACGGCATACTCTGTGGAACAAAGCCCCAAGAAATCCAGGATGCAATAACAATCCTACTTAACGACACAGCACTTCAGCAAAAGCTCGGAAAAAACGCACACAGTTTCACACGTAGCAATTATTCCCTTGATACTATTGCACAGAAAGAGCTGACGATACTAAAAAAAATCGGTCGCGATAGAAATGCTTGAATGATCCGGCACCATGATTGATACCATTCGGGCAGGGTGAACCTTATGGCCGCCGGGTGCGAAGACCACAGCAAACAGGGGAAATAGCTGCCATTGAGAGGCAAAACTTGAGGATTGTTAGCGCCTTACTATTTTTTTCAACAAGCGGGTCCGTAATGGTTCCTTTTTTTGCCGCCCCTTTAAAGGACGCCTTTTCAAATCGGGCATAATGCCTTCTTTTTCACATAGCGCTACCGCTTCAGGCACCCAATACCCTTTCTCTACAGCAGTACAAAAATAGGGAACAGGAGAGCAGAGCCTCCCTTCTTCGTCCATTTCTCTTTCAATACTCAAAAAAAGATCCTCGCGCTCAGAGGCGCGTTGAGTACCGTTCATTTCCATTTCCCAGCCGGTTTCCCCATCAACCAGAAGAGCTTCCAGAACAGTTCTGCGCCAAAGTGCCGCCTGCAATGAAACCCGGTAATCAGCCTGCCTGGAAATTATTCCGACATGAGCATCAACATCCACCCCATGGTCAGGTCCCGGGCTGGGATACAGACGAAGACAGGCGGCATCTCTGTCTTGTGCATGGACAAGCAAATAAACAATTTTTTCCGTATCCACACACCTGGTCAGCAAATAATCATCCTGCATATAGAGTATAAAGGGGGTTGTTATCGACAACAAAGCTGTACGCATATTGGTCGCCCAGCCGCTGTCTTTTTTGGTGGTAATTGTTCGAACGCGCCCGTCGGGGTATTCTTTTTCATTTGCTATGAGATAAATCGGAAAAGGACATTCTTCCCAGTAGCGAAAAAACAGCGTGAAGAATGGCGCCCAGAGGTCATCAAAGGCATCACAGGATGAAACAACAACAGAGCAGATTTCAGTTTTTGACTTTTTACCCATACCAATGTCCCCGGCTGGCTGAGGAACAAACAATTAAACACGCAACCCATTCCTGCATGCACACTTCAGTTCTTCAAAAAGCCATCCAATGCGTTTTACATGCGGCAAAGCCTGCTCGAAGAAACAGCTTTCCCAATGAGGGAATTGTCGCCTGTCCCGCATGAACACTGCTCCTGATATCGAGGCAACAAAATCCCTAACGGTTTTTACGATATCTAGAATAATGATACTCTTCCGGCTTCCCGTTTTCTCCCGATCAGAGGCCAAAAAACGGAAAGAGAAGCATCCTGAAAGAAAAAAATGTCTCATGTTCCATACCAGGGACATTCGCTGAGGTTTAACGATATGATACACATACAGGTCTGGGTCATAATAAATTCGCTCAAAGGGCATTGTTTCGCTTATATGTTTCAACAGGGCTGTTTCCTCTCCATAACCAAGATCGCCCCCTTTCACTCCCAGGGTTTCATCAAAACACCCGGCACGGACCAGCAATTCTCTTTTTATGAAAAAATTCCCACCGCTCAGGCCGGGTCCCTTTATCTGCTTTGCACTCTTCCCCATTCCCTGCGATGCATATTCATCCTTAAACCACGATGGTTTTTCACCGGTATAATACGGGTAATAAGGCCCTCCAAAAGCCGCCGGCGTTTGTTTACCGATGATGTTCACCGCTGTTGCAAGCCACTGTTCCGGCGCAACGGCATCGTCGTCGATATATGCTATATATTCACCATTCGCCTCCAGACATCCCCGGTTGCGTGCACATGAAAGTCCCTGCCTTTCTTCAAAAACATATCGAACGGCCTGGTCTTTAAACTGCCCGACCACATCACGGGTCGCATCGCAGGAATTGTTATCGACAACGACCACCTCATACAACATGCGATCACAGTTTTGACGGCAGAGACTTTCGACAACCTTACGTAATAATTCAGCACGATTATAGGTGCAAACAACCACTGAGAGTAAAGGCATAAACGCCCCTTGTAATAATTAAAATTATGCTAATCCTAAAGCATATACATGGTTTTGTAAATAGAAACTCAAGCCGCAACAGCACGGTTCCTTTTTTCAGGCAGGCAGCCTCTTAAGAAGTTTGATCCAAAAAAAAAGCGGGGTTTCCTAATGGACGGAAGCCGAGGTTAAGCTTTCATTTCCCTGCGCAACCGTTTCCTGCAAACAAAAACAACCATACAAGCGCAGAGTAACGCTGTTAGAGAAACGATGGCCCCTATGCGGAATGATACCGGTTTAAAAACAAACGTTATGCGATGGCTGCCGGCAGGGACAAAAACCCCCCGTCCAAAGTAGTTGGTTCTGACGATGGGAACACGTGTGCCCGCTATCCGCGCCTCCCATCCCGGATAATAACTGTCTGAAAAATACAACAGGCCCGGCCTGTTCGTTTCAACATCCATCGTAACACTGTTGGGAGAATATTCACTAAAGAGCACTTTACTTTTAAACGGCGGGTTTTCGTGCTCCGCGGAAATACGGTTTATGGATTGTTTGATTTTTTCCGCCTCTTGATACGAAACATAGGCAACCTGCCGGGGCTGAAACTGCGCATCCTGCATTCTTTCCAGCACAGCTTTCTCATTGGGAACAACTTGCATTGTTTGCACAAAAAAGGCACGCGGAAGCACCGAAAGATTTTGATATACTCGTACTGGCTTTTCCATTACTTGCACATAGCCGAGTTCAGGCAGGGGGAAAGGCGAAATAAGATATTTGACATTAAGCATATCAAATACTTTTTTAGAATAGTCCACCCGGGCAAAATCCGTTTCTCCGCTTTTGAAATAATGATCCACGGGATATAAAATCTTATAATAGTTCCTTCTCATAATAGCTGCATATTCCTGAACAGAATAGATATGCTGATACATATTAAGGTTGGCCGCAAGGATGTTCATTAATTGGTGATATGCACCACTGAACGGGATGCCGTAAAAATGCATAAAACTCCTTTTTGCAGTTCCATCATGGGTATAGATCCTGAATAAGGATTCGTCTTTTAAAATAAAATCGGCTGTTTTGCTCCGTTTTCCGACGAGTGATTCCTCGACATAGGGATCCGGCAGTTTTCCGATAAACAGCAGGTCGGCGTACACAAGCACTATGATACATAAAGCGACAAAGCTTTTTGTGAGGTGATAACGAGTCGCCACCCGGAAGAGCATTAAAAACAGAATGCAAAAGCCGATTGTGGTATAAAACCCTGTATAGGTGGAATTAAAGAGCGTATTATAAAAAGATTCATTATATTCAGTTACCGGATACTGCTTAACAAAACCGGCATGGAGTTGCTCTCTGAATAAACACATCCCCAACAGCAAACCTGCTACAATCAGGGTGAAGCCTCCCAACAATAAACTGTACCGGGTATGTTCTTTGTTCCCGGAACAGACTTCCAGAAAAAGCATCAAGCCCTTGCCTGCTATAATCGAGAAAGCAAAGCAGGCGATAAAAAGAAATTTTACAGGATACATAAGCATACCGGTGCCGGGCAGGTAGCTGTGCAACAGCGGAAAAACCGGATTATACTTGCCCAAAGCAAGAAACAGCGAACAAAACAGAAGCGTCACGAGATATACCTTTCTTACATCTTTGCCGTACACGACAAACAAGGTCGCAAGCAGCAGTGGAAAAACACCGGAATACCAGGAGTCGAGCCACATTTGCCCAAACCACCTGGTATTGGGCGCTAAATAACCCAGGAACCCGGGAGAAAGCAGTTGAAACAGTTCCAGGGGATGCCACGACCATTGTGTAGTCATTTCAAAACTAAGTCCGGAAAACCGCGTCGACCGAACGGCAAACTCGGCAAACGGTAATAGTTGTACAGCAGCCAATGCACCGGAAAAACCCCAGGCCAGCACCAGGCATATCCACCCCTTTTGATAAAAGCCCTTCCCTTTTTTGTGGCTTTGCAACGACCACACAACTGTGTACAGGCCGGTACAAATCAGGCTCGAAAGAACATAAAAGGAGGCGTCACCTGCAAAGACCTGCATGGCGATAAAAAACCCTGTTAATATGCTGTAACGTATGGACCCCGCAAGCAAAGCCCGATGGTGAACAAGGAGAACAAGCGGAAGCCATATGCCGGCCGTCAGGAATGCGACATTGTCGTTAATGGACACCATATACCCACCGAAAGCAAAAACAATCCCGGACAACAACGAAGCGGGCCGGCTTGTTTTCCATTGCCGCATTAACATGAACATAAACAGGGCTGCCAAAAAGTAGTGAAGCACAATAAAATATTTAAATCCCTGCTGAAAAGGAAGCAGGTAATAGATCAGGCTTGGCGGATAAAAGAGTGAACTCTGAATATTTGCCTGGAAGGGCACACCACAGGCAACGTAGGGATTCCAGAGCGGGAGTTGTCCTTCACGAATTGTTTCCGCTGCGAACGCTCTTCGAGGATTATGGAAAATATAGTTATCGCGCCTGATAAATGTTTTGCTTGAAAACAGCACCTCTGAAAAAAAGAGTACCGTCAGGACAAGAAGTCCACTATAGCATACTATATTTTTTACCCATGCACGTTTCATATCAGGCATTATGTGCTTAAGCATTCCTTTTCAATAACACAATCCGGATTGATGCTCTCGCCCGTTACGTTCAACTGATTAAGGACACAAAAAGATCATTGTAAAGCTGCACCGTTTTTCCCAGAGTATGGTTCTGTTGAAAATAGTCTCTTCCGTTTTTCCCCAACCGGTCCACAGTCCGGTCGTCCAGCGCATGTATAAAGCCTGCCGCTTTTTCAAGGCTGTCTTGACATACGCATCCAAGATCGTATTGGGCAATAATGCCGTCCGGGTCGACAACAAAGGAAACAACGGGCGCCCCCCCGGCACAGGCCTGTAAAAAAGCATTGGGAAAGCCTTCAAAGGTCGAAGTGTTCACATAGCACTTCGTGCGGTTGAAATACCCTTGAACAGCCCGAAAGTCGACATAGTCGAGAAAAGTAACGTTGGGTTGTTGTTCAGCGGCCCTGGCAACCCGCTCCCAGGCATTTCCCCGGCCCGGCATTATCATTATAAAACGTTCATCGGGCAACATTTGCGCAAGACCCAGAAACAGTTCGGGCCGTTTCATATAGTCGTACCGTGCAACCCACAGGATGTAGTCCTCTTTTTTTTCATCAACAGTCCCGGCGTCAGGCAAACAGTTTTTAATAATACGGCTTTTGTTCCGCAGGGAAGGTATGAGCTTATTCTGCTGGGATGCGGTCTGGCAAACAACGGTATCGGCATATATAACGGAATTGCGGTACAGTTGGTACAGCAACGGACTTTTTTCTTTGAGGAAATCAAAGTCGGCATCAATATCGGAACCGAGCCGGAATACCACCTTTCCTTTTTTCAGCAGTTTCTGGACAGCCACAATATAGGCGAGTGAATCGCTTGCCGTTTCAGTAAAAACAATATCTGCTTTTGTTTTTATGAGCATATAGAAAATATACAACCGACGTACAACTTTATAAAAAACCGAGGGGTATCGCTGCAAATCGGAAAACTTAAGCTTGACCAGTTCAACACCGTTGATTATTTCCCTGTCAGGCCGGCCGTAGTCACCCACCAAAAACATCACCCTGTAGCTCTTATCTTGAGCAAGGGCCGATGCAAGCAAATATAAGTCAATCTCGGCACCGCCGAAAACCCCCTTGCAGGCAGGGTTGAAGAGTGGATAGGCATCTTTCATGAAAAAACAAATTGAGATATGCTGCACACTTTTTTTACCCATTGTTCCCCTTACCAAACGCCAGGGTTAAGCCGATCACAGCCCAGAATGTGGGTGAAACGGAAACAACACTGAAAATAAAGAAATCGTTCACGCAATATCCGCACATCGCGG
>JANQGV010000119.1 GCA_028282925.1 Thermodesulfobacteriota bacterium | reverse complement strand
CTGATCACCATGGCCGCTTTTTTTCCTTTAATACAGGAGGTAAAGCCGCCTCCAATCACCTGCCCCTCCTCGTTTTTGTCCGGAACAAACTCCATGATCGGCAGCATCCGCGACAGGAACGTCAGCAGGGGTGCGCTTACGGTGCGCATATGGTTGGGTGTGCCGAAGATAAAGGCATCCGCCGTTTTAATGTGTTCGAGCATTTCAGCCATATCGTCCTGAACCACACATTTTCCGGTGCCCGGCGGCGGATAGGTACAGCTCATACAGCCGGTGCAATATTTAATATTCTTTTCGGTAACATGCACCTTCACAACTTCTGCTTCGGTTTTGCTGAGATATCCCTCTATCACTTTGTCCACCAGCACTTCGGTGCTGCCGCCTTTTCGCGGACTTCCAATTACTGCAACAAGCTTCATAATACAACTCTCCTTTTCAGCGATTATTTCTCCTGTATACACGTAGAGCGGTCCCGCTGAACAGGCATGCCCTGTTTGGCGGTATACCGGCTGAACATGGTACTCGTGCCTGGGGTATCGGAGCGACCGGGGCTACTTTGTTGCCAGATGTTCAGCGACAGTGAAAAGCTCTTTCAGCTCCTCCTGTCCGGCGTACCCTTCACCCTGCCAGCGGATAATACCCGACTGGTCCAGCAGGAACGCATGACCGTTGCGGGGGTCAATTTGAAGAGCCGCGGTATATTTTTCAACATCACCGTACATGGTGACAACATGCTTATGTTTAAAATCAGGGAGGCCTCCGCGCATGCCGCCGTCAATGATGAATTTCATAAATTTATACCCTGAGGATATCATGGGAACTTCATAGAACATGAATTCATCACGCTTACCGAACTTTTCCGCAAAGGGATTCAGCCAGGAATCAAGCTGCCCCTGGTTTTCCCGCAAAAAAGCAACCGCCACCAGCGTAACCTTTCCCCGTGCAGAACCGGGCACGCTTTGAGGCTTTCCTTCCAGGGTTTCAGCCTTTACTTCGGGAAATGCTTTACCGATGTTGGTAACGATTTTTTCCGGCACGGCTTTTCCTTTCTCCTGTGGATTAGCTGCAGGCTTGCTTTTTCCCGCCGCTGCATATGTCGGCCAGACGAGCAGCACTGCTGCAAGCAACAAAATCTTCACACGCACACCTGCATAAAAAAACATACCAGCCCTCCTTTCCGACAATGTATCAACGATTTCACAGCCGGACCCCGCTCCTTGCAGCCGTCGATCTGCGTGCCCGGCATGTTTCATTCATCATAGTGCACTGCCAGCCAAATGGTTTCCCGGTCGGGCACCGTCCAGCTTACCCGGTGCCGGACGTGGGCGGGAATGATAATGTGGTCTCCGGCGTTCAATTCAACGTCTTCAGCCTGTCCTGCAAAAGCAATTCTGGCGGAACCGGCTATCACCATAACCCACTCGTTTTGCTCCTGATCATACCAGAACCCTTCAGGCGACACATGTCCACGGGAAACAATACGCTCAATCCGGACCTTACCGGTGGCCGCAAGCTTCGTGAAGACCTCCGGGGACCCATGGTCCGGCATATGAGAAAAAATATTGTCTTTGCGCATCAGCCATGTCCTGTAACAAGTATTACTAATAGTATACTCCTCCGAAAAGGCAAAATCCAGACGAAACCGGTAAATATGGTGCCGTAGACACCATATCTCTTGAAATGCTGCATTTATTGGTTGACTATTTTTTAATAGTATCTCATTAAAGATAAGTAAAAGATACTATGTGCTTTTCGGAGGCGGTCCGGCCCTGGCTGCCGGATTCAAAGAGACAGGCCTCGCAGCCTGGGTATGCTGGTATGTATAACAGGCGTTATTACCCTGAGGATATTCCTGATCGAGGTGACCTCCAACACGGCAACATCATTCCTGCTGGTGCCCATAATGGCCGGCGCTGCCGCATTCACCCGTATGGCCCGGCGGTTGCCGTATGCGTGGCTGCATCCTACGCCTTTATGCTGTCCGTTGCCACACCCCCCAATGCTGTGGCCTTCGGTGCAGGCTGTGTTACCATCTCCAAATGGCAAGAGCCGGTTTATGGTTGAATATCATTGGAATCGTTTTAATAACCACCTTGATTATGGTACTGATTCCCCTTGTCCGGGGTATTGATCTGTCGGTGCTGCCCGGTTAGGCACAAATAAAGGAGGAGTAATCAAGATTCCTGCTATATACCGCATAACTATTTGAATATTTTTCAGAATAAGAATAAAAACATAAATAAATATTGAAAGTTAACCGATTATTAGTATGATTGATAGAGAGTGCCGAAGCATCTGCCGTTAAGTGGGGCTCAAAATGTATGTTACGGAAAGCGTTTCCTGAGCACGGAAAACCGTCGAAAAGGAGAGATCACCATGCCGAAACAAAAAGTATTAGTACCTCATAACTTCACGGATTATGATCACCGGGCCCTGGATTTTGTGGCCCGCACCTTTGCCGGTGTACCCGAGGTGGAAGTTACCCTGTTTAATGCCTACACCCCGCTTCCTCAAATCACCGCCCATGTCCATGAGGCAGCAATACTGGACAAGCTCAAGAGCAACCTCAGCCAGCTTTCGCAAAAAATCAAAGAGCACGAAAAAGCCCTGAACGACGTTAAGCAACAGCTTGTTCAAAAAGGGTTTGCAGATGACCAAATTCGCTGTATATACAGAGCGCGCAAAAAAGACACTGCCGGTGAGATTATGGATCTTGCCGCCGGAGAGCATTTTGACCTAATTGTTATTAATCACAAGCCCGGAAAATTTGCCCGTTTTTTTACCGGCAGCGTATATCATAAACTGGTAAACGGTATTAAGGATGCTGCTATTTGTATCGTTAATTAACACAACAGGAGGCCGAACATATGGAAACCACCGATAAAATAGATGTTGGTATTTTTAAAGTTGTTATCAAAGCCATCGCCGAGTCCGACAATGTGGACATCATGGCCAATACCATAACCCAGTTGATGGTCGGCGCCCTCGATATCAAGGGTTGCACCATGTTTGCCCTTAACCCGGGCTCCCACGAGCTTGAAGCCCTGGCCAGCTTCGGTATGAGCACCGACTATTTAAGCAAGGGACCTGTGCTGAGCGAAAGCAGCATTGCAACAACCCTCGAAGGTGAACCGGTAATCATTCGCGACACTACCGATACCGACCAGTTGCAATATCCCGAAAATGCCCGTGAAGAAGGTATCGGAGCTATCATATCCATACCGATTAAATATTCCGATAAACTCATCGGTGAAATGCGCCTGTATCACAGCGCAGCCTGGGATATTTCTGAAGAGGATGTGGAGTCGCTTATGCTGCTGGCGGAAAACATCGGACTGGCAATGATGTATTTCCGGCTGCAGAACGCCGTTGATGCCATCAAGGAGGTTACCAACGAGGTGCACTATCTCTGAGCGGCTCTGCACGGCCAGCACCCCACAAAAAGAAATGTATTCCTTTCTGCTAGGACTGCACCCTTTGCCGGTCAACAGTTTCTCTTTGACAATCCCTGTGCATTCAGCTAGGTTTTGAACAGGGAAAAAACACCACCCTTTCTGCGTCTTTCGACCCCTGCACGAGAAAGGATTCCCATGGGAAGGCTGTGCTCACAATGCGGATACGAACGTAGACCGGACGATTTATCGCCTGAGTACGAATGCCCGCGCTGTGGTGTCGTATATGCCAAAACCGGTCAAACTCCTGAAAAGCGCTTATCTCCCCAGATCAAAAATATTCAAACCAACGATGGAAACGGCCTGTTTGCTAAAGCATTCGGCCTTACCGCCTCAACCGTCGGTGCCGCGGGATGTATGCGTATTCCTCTTTTCAGGGAACGACAACCGCGTGGAAGATCGTTGCTTTTATATGCCTTCTGATCGGGCTGCCGCTCCTTGGTGTAGAAATCAAAACCCGGGGACGGGGGCAATACGGCGATGACGGCGACGGGAATGGCGGTGGGGAATAATATGAAGGCATACTACAGTCTTCTTTTGGTTCTCATCAAATAAAGTTTCACACAACATCTTCGCATACCGGAGAAAACACAATGAAAATACGCGTAGTAAACCTTGCAGAAAAAGCCGGCTTGATAGACGAGTTACATACATACAAACTGGTGGCGGAACTCAATGAGTATCAATTTAAGCTGGTTAAGGCAAAACGTGAATTCATTTGGCACCGCCACGATGATACGGATGAAGCCTTTTTTGTCGTTGAAGGCCGGATGCAACTTGCTTTCCGTGACAAAACATTTGAACTGCGGGAAGGCGAGTTAATCATCGTCCCCAAAGGCATCGACCATAAACCTGTTTGCAATACGGAATGCACGATTATGCTCATAGAACCCAAAGGAACACTCAACACTGGTAACGCAGGGGGGGATTTAACCGATACGGAACTCGAATGGATATAGTTATGGTTTTTCTGGAAAATGCAACAAACTGCCTGGTACGCTGTGCATGCTGTTCTTGAAAACCCCCTGTGATATCGCATGAAGGTTGAGAAAAAGTAAATTGAAAGGTGCTCACACTATTAAAACAATACGTACGTGCGCTTTATTGGTTGTGTGTCTGTTTATGCATCATACTGCATGGGCATATGAAGTAGTGCTTGATGACAATTGGCAGAATGGCAATTATGCATCAAAACACGAAATAGATACCGACAATACCGAGGGGTTACTTCTGAAAAATGATCCCGGGCATGTTGTTTTTGCTTTTGATCCCACCACCGATAACAACACACAGAAGGTTATTCTTGATGCTGTTGACTATAACGGCAGGCTTTATCTTGTAGCTGATACCGACCCGTATAGTGAGCCTTCCCATGGTCATGTCTTTGTGTATGATTACAAATCCGATCAATCCAGTCTTTCATATGCCCCGAGCGTTTTAAAACCTGACGGGAGGAAGGCTTCTCCGCAAGGCATTTATAAAATCAGTAAAATAAACGATAAACTCTACCTGCCGGAATCCGATCCCAGTGTCAGCTGGGATGATGGTGTCATACATGTTTTTGACGGAACAACCTGGAAAGCACATTATTATGAAAACATTCGGATGGTTCATGGTTTGAAAATATTCGAATATAACGGCAAGCTCTACAGTTCCCATACCGGTCGGCCTCCCGATAACTCTGAGATACATGAGCAGGCAATCTGGGTCTCAACCGATTTTGGGTCAAGCTGGCAGTATGAAACAGGATGGTCTTTTGGTGGGAATTACGCTGTGCTTCTGGACGAAATCATTGTTTTCAACAATCGGGTAATAGCAGGAACCGAGACATTCTCCAACAGGTACTCTCCTGAGATCTATATGTATAACGGCCTCGAATGGTCAATGGTCGACCTTATCCAATCAACCTACCAGGGTGTTGCTGCTTTTGAGGAATACAAGGGTAGCCTGTATGTTGGTTTTTATCGAAAATCATTTTCAAACGCTGTCAATATGCCTCTGATCTGGACATCGGACGATGGAGACAACTATCTTCCACAGTACAGTATTAATTCTGTTGATCGGCGAGGCATCTACAGCTTCTGCAAATATGACGATTCATTATATGCCCTGGTATATGAAGAAAATCCCAACCAACGAAGGATATATAAAACATCCGATGGTGTTGGCTGGGAAGCACTGCCTGCGGTGCTTCCGGGAACCTTTATTGAAATGATTAACGGGCATACCGAAGAGACGTATTATACGTATTATTCAAAACTTATAACCTATCATGGCCGTATGTACAGTATGTTTCCCGACCAGGGCGATGTATATGTCTCTGCCTGTTCGGAAGCAGGCGAACTTGTATCCGCCCCTAAAAGCATCTATATTTCAGCGCCGGAGGATGTGGCACTCGCATGGAAGGGTTATCTGCAGGACACTACGAAGGTAAAGTTACAAATGAGAGCTGCCTCGGCGAAGCTGGAGCTTGATAATGCGACCTTTACCGGGCCGGATGGAACCCAAAATTCTTACTTCACTGAATCCGGCCGGAAATTATCGAGCAATTTTCCGACCGGCACTAGCTGGATGCAATACAAAGTTATCATGCAAACCGGCAATGCATCCAAAACACCTTATATGGAAAAAGTGTATCTCGAATGTAAAGATACATCGATTTGCACAGAGGTCGACGAAGAAGACAATAATATCGGCGAGCTCGGAGGGGCCTGCACTGTGGACGACCGCTGTGCAGACGGCCTCCGGTGCAATGAGCAGAATGTGTGCGTTGAGATAATCGGACCCACCCCTGACTGTTCCGATTGCTGCATTACTTCATTTACCCCATCGGAGATGTCGCTCAGCAGCGATTCTATACTTGACTGGGAAATGAAATTTGAAGGGTGTTTCATGGGTTTTTTTGAATCGCTTAGTTCAAAAGTAAGCATTACCAACTCGAAAGGCAAGAACCCCGGAACCATCAGTTCTGTTCGCGGTTTTGGGAACACCATTAAAGGACGACTGACACTGGATCCCGGCGCCGAACAGGGCGCGTATAGCATAACCGTTCGGACACCCATAAAAGAAATATCGGGATACACAATAGCCGTGCGAGAGTAAACCGTGTTATCATCAGGCATAAAGCAGAGGCCGGACAGGAAAAGATATAGTAAAAAGCCGGTTCACCCATATGGCGACCCGGCTTTTTTCGTTTTCTTTGCTGCCAACCCTTCGTCTTAATCCGGATTATTCATTAGCATGGTATTGAGAATAGAACCGACAACCCCCCTGAGAACAGGATATTCTTCCATCAGGGTTTTAAGCTGCGGGCCGCTGCGATAATACGCGCGTATAATGATTCTGCCCAGTCGTGATTTTGCCAGTTTTTGGTCGCGATAGCTGCGCAGTTGCTCGATTTTTCCAGGATCATTATCAAGAGCCAGACCCAGCACACAGCCCCCCTCTTCGGACACCATAACCATAACAGTATCCTGATCGGTCAGGCCGCCGGTGT
>JANQGV010000070.1 GCA_028282925.1 Thermodesulfobacteriota bacterium | reverse complement strand
TGCCGGGCTGTCCCATACAGCCGAGCCGCTGCCCGACCGGCCCACTGATGGTAACGGTGGCCGTGCCCTGCGCGGTAATCAGACGTCCGCCGACATTGTGCTGACCATACGTTTCCAGGTTAAGGTTGTTGCTCTTTTTAATTGCGGCCTGAACTTTATCTTCAAACTCCTGTGAGCTGATTCTGCGTCCGCTGTCATCGATACCCTTAATCGTTATCGCCTGTTGAATATCAGTAGTCACTGAAATGCTCCTTCGGATAAGTAATTAGCATATATATTTGATCTGCAGCCTTTCCGCTGCATCTTTATCGTCAATGCCGATGGCGTCGCACATGCCGATGGGCAGGCTTTGCGAACGGCCAAGGGGCGCCATTATCTTTTTCATTTCGGTGGTAATGCCCATAAAAACATCAACAACACGCTGGGCGACCGTGTCCGGGTCCAGACGCCGATACAGCTTGGGGTTCTGACTGGTGATGCCTTTAGGACACAGGCCGATATTGCACACATTGCAGCGGTTGCTTTCGCTGCCGAGGCACCCTGCAGCAGCCTGCATAATGTATTTGCCGATATGCACACCGCTGGCGCCCAGCATGATCAGCGCCAGACCGTTCTGGGCGACGTTTCCGTTTTTGCCGACGCCGCCGGCGGCAAACAGGGGAATCTCATTCTGTTTGCCCTGGGCAACCAGGTCGAGATAACATTCGCGCAGGTTGGATGCAATCGGGTGTCCGGTAGCATCCATGCTTACATTGTAAGCGGCACCGGTTCCGCCGTCCACACCGTCGATCATGAGTGCCGCGGCATAGGGGTTGCGCACCAGGTTGTTCAGTACGGCTTTAGCAGAAGTCGAGCCGGATATTTTGGGGTAGACCGGCACCCGGAAGCCCCAGGCCATATACAGGCTCTGGATCATTTTCATGACCGACTCTTCGATTGAATAGAGGGTCTGGTGCACCGGAGGTGACGGCAGGTCGACCCCTTCGGGAACACCGCGCAGTCGGGCGATGAGCTTGCTGACCTTGAACCACATAAGCAGGCCGCCGTCGCCGGGCTTGGCACCCTGGCCGTATTTGATTTCGATTGCGCACGGGTCGCATTGCATTTCGGGGATGGCCCGGATAATTTCGTCCCAGCCGAAGTAGCCGGAAGCAATCTGCAAAATAATGTATTTCAGGTAGGGACTCTTTAAAACCCAGGGAGGGCAGCCGCCTTCGCCGGTTGCCATGACAACCGGTATGCCGAGCACTTCATTGCAGTAGGCCACACCCTGCAGGAGCCCCAGCCACATGTTGGGCGACAGGGCACCGAACGACATGGAACCGATCACAAACGGGAAGATTTCCCGAACAGGCGGGATCCATTCGCCGGCCGCTTTGCGCCGGATGTATTCCTGGGGAGGCAGAATACGGCCGAGCAGGGTATTCATATAGAACTCATGGCGCCCGGCATCCAGGGCCGGGTCGGTGAGCATGGAAATACGGTTGAACACAATGCGGTCGAGCAACGACTCCTTAACATTGCGACGGCCGCCGCGCTTTGCGGCTTCACCGGCCTGGTGGGTATGAAACCGTGTCCGGTGGTCGTTGGAGTTGAGCACCGGCCCGATGGCTTCGTTGGGACAGACTTCGGCGCACATGCCGCAGCCGATACACTGGTTCGTGTGCTCGGTGCGCTGGCGGATACCCATAAACGTCCGGGTGTCTGCGTCGGTTTTCTGTCCGGCAAACACGTCGAGCTTTGGTAAGCGCTGACGATGATACGTCAGGAATATTGCTTCCTTGGGGCAGACCGACGTACAGCGGCCGCACAGAGTACATCGATCTTCCCGGTGAACGATAATCCACGGTAAATCGTGGTAGGTCATGCTGCTTGGGGAACTGGGAACTGATCGAATTGAGACCATACTTTATACTCCTTTCTGTCCGGGGGAATGATTACGGTGTGTTCGCGCATCGGCTGAAAGTCCAGGGATTTATCACGATCCGGTATCATGGAGTCGACACCGCACATTTCTGAGGCCAAGGCCCATTCGCCGGGTTTCCCACCGATGGTGGCCGGGCGAAGCTTTTTATGATCCATAACCAGCAGGCATGTCTCATCGGGCAGCGATCCCATAACGCAGTTGGGGCCGTCGATGATCAAGCGCCTGCACACGTCGCGCAGGCCACGCAGGAATTCACCCTGGGGGTGCTTTTCGAGTTCAGCGGTCTTCAACGGGGTGATGACATGCTTGTATGCTTCCAGGGGAAGTTTCAACCGGTTAACCACATAGTGCAGTATATGAGCAAATACCTCGCTGTCGCTTTGATAGCCGATATAGCCGGGATAGTTCATGCCGGAAAGCCACTCTTTAATGGGAACAAAAGCGGTGTTTTCGCCGTTGGTCATGGTAGCAACACCCTGAATAAAAAACGGGTGACATGCATACAGGTTGATACCCCAGTTTGTATTCTGGCGTCCCTGGGCCATAACTATGCGGGCTTTCAGCCGGTCGTCGTTGAGCCCCAGCGCTTCACCTACCTGGAGGGGCCAGCCGACTTCCTTAATCATGGCTACATTAGGATAGAAAGAAAAAACGGTCAGGTCGCCGCCGTTTTTCTCACCGTCTGCTCTCAGGGCAAGCCTGATCATCATGGCTTCGTGCTCTTTTTTCTCGCGGGAGTAATTTTCCCAGGAGACGGGCAGACTGTATACGCGCACAAAATATTTATGGCGGTCCTTGGCTTCGATATTGGTCAGGTCGGTATCGAAGGTGTGGTCGTAATTCAACCGGAACCCCCGGTCCTCCATGAACTTGTTGACACGGGCAAGGGCCTGGGGTGTATGGGCGATGCCGGATAAAATCGGATCACCTTTTTTGTATTTATAGTCGGCAAATTCAATGCCCCGGAGCAGCAGACCCAGTCCGCTGCCGTCATAGCCCTCCTGCATAGCCTCCATGGCTTTAAGAACGCCGTAGGGAGAAAAGGGCGTGCTGGCGGTTTTCATTGCTAAACGACACATTTTTTATTCTCCTTGCGTGAATTAAAAAGAATTTTCAGACTGCTGGAACCTGTTCACCAACGGGTAGACCGTGTTTACCGGGTAGGGCAGGCCCTGGGAAACGGGTCCGCTTTCGCCCGATTTCTTACCCCCGGATCAATAACCGTTTTCAGCAATCCTGGTTCGCTGTTTTCTTACCACCCCTACAGTGGTGAAAAAAACAAATGCAAAGTTATTATGGTAACTTAACTAACGAAAAAAACAACAAAGTATAGCAGAAACAGGTGAGCGATGTCAACTTTTAGTGAGTACTTTTTAGGATGTGCTGCAGTAGGGGGCGATTACGGCTTTCATTTGTAACTCTTTGTTTATTCATCGTTATTTTTTATCAGGGTCAGCCTCGGCGATTCCTGCCGGGGCGGCTGATCATCTTGCTCATCGGGCAGCTCGCTCGGTGACACATCTACAGAGATAACAAAGTGCTCTTTTTCGTCCATGGTGAAGACTTCACCGTTCATTTGCGGTATGCGCAGTATCCAGGTGACATCCACCGGGGGCAGGATCAACAGTTTGAAGCTGATATTGTACCAGTTTTTTTTAATATTCTGTTCAATATCCTGGACGATGCCGTAAAAGATACCCGTAGGCATGCCGACCAGGATAACATCACCCGGGGCGGTGTTCTCCTTGAAGGTGATGTGTTTCTTCAGTTCATCCAGTGCTTTTTGCAAATCCATACAGGTGGTACTCCTGTTACCGTCAAAAGTCGGTGCGTGTATCTGTATAATAGTACCATGATAAACGGATGTTGCCAAATGGAATTACCATTGGCGTACCGCCGATTATTTTACTTGATTTGCAAAGCACTATTCATTAGACTTTTCCACGACACGCAAGCAGCAGGATCGTATACAACAGTACAGATGCCAGTAACTCATACAAAAAGGGGGTCCTATGATTCGAGCAAATGTTGTCGGCGATATTCCAAGCATTGACACTACATCTTTTGTCGATCCTTCAGCAATCATCATCGGTAGGGTGGAGATAGGTCCCAACTGTTATATCGGTCCCACCGTTGTTATCCGGGCCGACCGCTTTTCGTCCGAAGATACGGTTGCCCGAATCACCATCGGAGCCAACTGCGGAATTCAGGATGGGGCCGTGCTGCATGTGCATGCCGAAAATTCACTGACAATCGGCAACGATACCCTCATCAATCACGGTGCCGTTATTCACGGTCCTTCAATAATCGGCAACCACTGTTTCGTGGGCTGCAAATCGGTCATAACCCATGCCAATATTGCCGACAATGTGTTCGTGCGCAGCAATGCCATTGTGGAAGACGTTGCCGTTCCGCCTGAAAGTTTTATAGATATAAACTGCATTGTGAATAAGCCGGAGGCCGTTTCGGGTCTGCGTACGGTTACACCCCAGGAAAAAGCGTTTATTGAACGCGCAGTCAATGAAAACAGGGAGTATCCGGTGAGATATAAATACTCGCTGGAGAAGTAATATTCCGTTCGGGAACGTCAGGTGCATGTCCATATGCCGAGTTTCGCATGTGTACCGTGCAGGCGCAGCCTTGCACGTGGATTTCCCCGGGAGTATCCCGCCAGTGTGTTGCCATCGCGCCAAACAATGCAAGTACATTTTTCATTGGTTACCTCATTGCGCTATGAGGTAAAAGGAAACTGTCCACTATCGTGGACTTTGGGCCTGTTTTTTTTACTGGAAAACTTGCGGAGGGACGATTAATAAGGTATACATAGGGTAATTACTTTGAAAAGCGAAATAATAGGAAACGTACTATCGTTTTTGCTTACGAGTCTTTGTTTGTAAGGACTGTGTGAAAAGGAGGAGGGATTCATGCCTGAGAATGCACGCACTATTGTAGAAATCGTTTTTAATGTCGCTTACCTGCTGGTTGTCTGGGGAATCGTTATTGTGATGTGGAAACGCTGGTCGATTGTGAAGGAAGAGGACAAGGGGGCGGCTTTGTGGATACTGCTGGCATTTGCCTTTCTGGCCCTGGGCGATACCGGGCATGTGGGATTTCGCGTGGTGGCCTTTGCCAAGGGAGGTATTGATACAACCATTGCCTTTATGGGTACGCAATGGTACCTTGTTTCCCTGGGGGCCATAGCAACGGCCTGGACATTTACCGTGTTTTATGTCTGTATGATCTTCATGTGGCAAAAACGCTATAACAAACCCTTCGGCGCCATAGCCTGGATTGTTATAGCCCTGGCGGTTGCCCGTTCAATTATTATGCTGCTGCCCGGTAACGGCTGGAACAGCCTGGTGAATGATACACCGCTGTATCTTATCCGCAATCTACCGCTCATGCTGATGCAGATCGGTACCATCTATTTATTCCTGCGGGACGCCGCCCGGGAAGGCGATGCCGCCGGAAAATGGATAGCATATATGATTCTCATATCCTTTGTCTGCTATGCCCCGGTGGTGTTTCTTATAGTGAAATATCCGTTAATAGGAATGCTTATGATACCCAAGACCCTGGCATACCTGGGCATTGCTTTTATCGGTTTCAAGGCGCTGTATATGCCGAAGGACACGGCTGTGAATTAATAATAAATAAATCCACCGCCTCTGGAGGTGGATCAGGAGAGATGAATACTAATAAGACGCTACGCGTCTTCTCCTACTTTTCTTTGTTCGCTCCAAAGAAAAGTAGGCAAAAGAAAAGGCGCCCTGCAACTTGTCCCGCCGCAGGCGGGATACCCTCGCGGCACGATTTCAGTCGGCGGGTCAACAAACTCGCCCCTGAAGAACGGGGCTCAAACATGTCGACCCTTGTTTCCTCCTGAAA
>JANQGV010000223.1 GCA_028282925.1 Thermodesulfobacteriota bacterium | reverse complement strand
CTGCGTTGATTTCAGCCCCGGTTCTGTAGATGTTTGATGAGTTGAAACCCAGGGAAGTGTGGGGGGATGCGTCAGACTATGCAGCGGGTGCGGTGGGGCACACGACCGACACACTGTCTGTTCGCGACAATATACAGTGGCTGCTTCACAACCGGGCCGCATCCATAAAGGTAGGCGTGCAAACCATTATAACACGCTCGAATATTGCGGCTTTTCCGGGCCTGGTTGAGCAACTGGGCGGTTTCGGGGTCGATTACATATCGGTCAGCCATTTGTATCCCTATTACCGAAGCATGATGCATGAAGCAGCATATACTTTAATATCCGCCGAGTCGCTGGCTCTTCTGGAAGAGCTTGAGCAACTCGAAATTTGCGGGCGCCTTGAAATATCGCCGGATGAAAAGGGAGGTATCCGGGCCGGCACCTCAGGGCCGGAGAGCACGAAAGCCTATGAGGACATACTCAGAAGAGCCGATGCCCGAAATATCAGTCTGAATCTGCCGCTTTACCTGCTTATACGCGATAAAGCACCACTTTTCCATGAAGTGGAAACCATTTTTTTACAGGCTCGGGAAACAGCCTCGCGCTATGACCTGGAACTCATGCTGCCCGAGGTGTATGCGTCAAAGGATAGCCGGAAATGTCCCTATATCGACCGAAACGCCGCGGTCATTCGTTCGGACGGCGAAGTTGCTCCCTGCTTCTCGTACCTGTATCCCCATACAACCTATCTTAACCTGCATGAGCGGCCCTGTGCGATGCATACGTTCGGCAATATCAATTTACAACGTTTTACAGACATTTGGCTCAGTCAGGGGTATGCCTCCTTCAGGCAGTCGATGCAGAATATGAACGAGAACATCGCCTGGTGCGGTGACTGCCGGTTTATTGCTCATAACTGTTTTTTTGCCGGAGAAGGCCGTCGGGATTGCCTGGTAAATGAGCCCTTTTGCGCTGAATGTCCGTATAGTTTGAATTTGACACGGTGCCTGCTGTGAAGTTCTGATCCGTTGTTGTACGATTCGGGATGTGTGCAATGGAGGGTGAGAAAAAAAGAAAAAGTATTGCTTTTTATATATAAATGCAGTATTTAGACCCAAAATATTAATTTTTTCATGGGGGAGAAGGATATGCAAAAACCGATTCGAGTAGCATTAGTAGCTGCCTGGTGTCTGTTTTTTGTTGCGGGGACCGGATGGGCCGAAGAAGAGGAGAACTGTCTGGAATGCCATGAGAAACGCTCGCCCATGGTGGTTGAGCAATGGCGTGAAAGCGCCCACGGTCGTGAAGATGTATCCTGCATGTCATGTCACGACCCTGACATTTCAAAAACAATTGTGAGTGACCTGTGTAAGGAAAAGGTGGCGGTTGTGGTGTCTCCGGCGGTGTGCGCCAATTGCCATGAAAAAGAGGTGGAAGAGCAGGACGGTACAAAGCATGCCACGACTATGCACTTTTTTGTGAATGTGCTGCAGGAAGGCTGGACCGTTAAGGGGGCCAACAACGATCCGGAGCGGGCAACGGGCTGCTACCCCTGCCATGGGTCGGTAATCAAGGACGAACTTAACTGGGTCAACTGGCCCAACAACGGAGTGGGGAGGGTCAACCCGGACGGAACCATGGGGACCTGTACCGTCTGTCACTCTCATCACCGTTTTTCACTTGAGGAGGCCCGTAACCCCACCACCTGCGGCAGATGCCACCTGGGACCGGACCATCCCCAGATTGAGGTCTGGGAAGAGTCCAAACACGGCAAGCTGCATGCCGCTGGTGAAAAATGGGCGCCCACCTGTACCACCTGTCATATGGCCGCCATAAAAGACAATGTCAGCGGTAAGGAAATATCGCCTGCAACCCACGATATCGGCAACCGGCTTTACTGGGAAATCCAGGCGCCCCTGACCACGGTGCAGAAGGACAAGATATTCTTCAAGCCCCAGCCCGAAGTTGCCAAGAAGAACCGCGAGCGCATGCGGGCCGTTTGTCTGCAGTGCCATGTAAGCCGTCATGCCAATGCGCATTTTGAGAAGTTTGATAAAGTGGTTGTTGATTATACGGAAAACTATTTCAAGCCGGCCAAAAAACTGTATGATGAATTGAAACAAAAGAATCTTTTGTCTCCCAGGCCTTTCGACGATAAGGCCGATTGGCTCTTCTGGTATTTGTGGCACCATGAGGGTCGCCGCATGCGCATCGGAGCCGCCATGATGGGGGCCGACTATGCATGGTGGCATGGAGCCCATGATACAAAAATCCGCTACATTGAACTGTGGCAAGAGTATAAGCGACTGTTGGAACTGGGCAGAGCGGATCCGGTTCCCTATCTGCCGGGGGCGGTTTTTGAGAAAGGTCCCAACCTGAGACCGGGAATCGATGTGCCCGACTTACGAAAGATGCAATAACAGGCTGAAAGCGCTGAATAGATAAAAAAAGAGGCTTTGAAAAAGCCTCTTTTTTTATTGTTTGATTTCGATTTTTCTACCCGGCTTTTATAAGCTGGTCGAACAGGGCATCGATGGTTTCCGGCATCTGGAATCCCCTGAACTGAATGGTGCCTTTACGGTCGATGACAATGCTCACCGGTATTCCCTGGACACCATACATTCGGGAAACAATGTTTGTTTTATCATAGAGAATGGGATAGGGCATGCCCAGCTTTTGCTGGGCGGCCTTTACTCGGGGCAGCGGATCGTTTGATGCAACATTGATTGAAATGATCTTCAAGTCTTTTGCATCATATTTGCTGTGCAGCTTTTTCAGTTTCGGGACTTCTTGAATACAGTACGGGCACCATGTTGCCCAGAAAACCAGCAACACGTTACTTTTGTTGCGCAGTGAGCTGAGGGTGAACTCCTTGCCGTCTATATCCTGTATGGTAAAGTCAGGAGCGAGTTGACCTTTCATGAGTCCAACCGAGGGCGGGGCCTGTTGCTGTTCTTGGCCGCATCCAGCCGCGAAGCAAAAACCTGCAATAACCATAAGTATACAGATAATCCGTTTAACCATACTATGTACCTCCAAGAACTGTGTTGAAATACCATTATACTATGAGACTGGTGGAGAGCCTTCAGATACAAGGCGCGCGATACCTTGAGGCATGAGGCGTACTTGTTTGTACGCTGCAGTGACGAAAGGTGAGCGCAACGCAGTAGATGGACGTTCCCCGCCAGTCTAGAGCATTAATTGACCTGCTTTGAGTATAAAGTATTCTCCTATAAAAATCATGAGAAATCCGAACGCCTTTTTTACCACATTCATCCACCCTCCGGCACGGGGCAGTGATGCCATGGTGCCGGTAAACGTGCCGACAATTACCAGGAGCGTACCCAGCCCGAGTGCGAAAACAAACAGTATCGTGCAGCCGAAAAGAATGTTTTGCCGGGAAGCGACATAGGTGAGCAGGCTGCCCAGCACCGGTGTGGTGCAGGGCCCGGCAACAAAAGCCGACACTCCGCCGAACAGAAATGCGGTTACGCCGCCCCTTGATTTGCCCCCCGCGGGGTTGACTTTCTGGAAAAAACCGAACTGCAGCGAAAAAACATCGAGCATAGCAAGCCCGAATAAAAGGAACAGGTTGCCGACCGCCAGATAGGTCCACTTGTTGGTGCTTATCTGGCCGAAAAATTTGCCGCTCAGGGCCGCAAACGCGCCCAGCGATGCATATACAAGAGCGAGACCCAGCACATACAGTAACGACAGATACAGGCCGCGGGATTTGCTTCCGGCGCTCTTGGCGCCGATGATGCCGATGGTGATGGGTACCAGAGGATAGACGCAGGGGGTGAAACTGGTCAGAACACCGGCCAGAAAAGCGATCAGCAGTGCCACCAGCGGAGCGCTTTGAAGATAAAAGTCGAATTTTCCCAGTAATTCTTCCATAATAGTCAAAATTACAATGCTGTTCGCAGTCTGGTTAGTTCTAACCTGTTATGGTGCTGATTTCAAGCAGAAAAAGTCAGGGTTCATATGGTTCGATATGAATAACGGCATCGATAATGCCGGGCCCCTGTTTAATGAGCATCTCTTTTACCGCTGTTGCAATATCGTGGCCTTCGCGGACCGTCAGAAGCGGATCAACCAGCATATGTAAATCAATATGCAGGCCGGAACCGGTTCTGCGACTCCTTATGGCGTGTATATCACGGACTCCGGCTACCGGCCGCACGAGCGCTTCAATCTGCCTGGTTATGGCTTTTGATGCACCGGCATCGATCAACTCGGAGAAGGCAGGCCGGCCGATGTCCCAGGCAGCTTTGAAAATGAAAACGGAAACAATAACGGCACCGATATGGTCGAGTATCCACCACGACGGATTAACCGCGGCACCTGCAACCGCCAGGGCCGCCGGAAGGGAACTGAGTGCGTCGGATCGGTGGTGCCAGGCATTGGCAACGATGGCCGGGGAATTGATTTTTTTACCGATACGGGCCGACCAGCGAAACAACGTTTCCTTGCTCACAATAGATATGACGGCTGCTGCAAAGGCAATCCATCCCGGGGGACAATCGTGCTGTTCGCGCAAGGTGACACAGGCCTGGTACAGTATGCCGGTCCCTACTGCAAAAAGTGAAAAGGCTATAAGGGCGGTAATCAGGGTTTCTATACGCCGGTGTCCGTACGGGTGGCAGTCGTCCGGCGGTTTGGACCAGTGCTTAACCGACACAAGGATGGCAATGTCGGTGACGCTGTCCGACAGGGTGTGTACCGCATCGGCTACAACTGCCTGGCTTGAACCAAGAATTCCTCCGGTGAACTTTATTACCGCCAGGACAATATTCAGGGCCAACCCGGTAATGGTTACCCGGCGGACTTTTGCAATATTTGCAGCATCAAAGGCGTATGTCTGTTGTGCCATTTTGAAAAAAAATACTCAAGGACAACGTTAATGCATTTTCAGCACCAGGTCGGCAACCCGTTTCCCAAGTTTTTCAGCATTTGCTTCTGTCGAGGCATCGGGTGAGCCGACACATGAGGTTCCGTAATGGCCGGTTGCGTCAAGCGGGTCGCCCACGATGATCATGCCGTAGATAAGCATAGCCTGAAGAATGGACAGAAGCGTTGTTTCCTTGCCGCCGGATGTATCGCCGGATGTGGCGAATGCGGCCCCGATGGTATCACCCATCTTGCCTCGAATGCCGACAAATTTGTCGAACACGGCTTTAAGCTCAGCGGCCATGGTGCCGAAATAGACCGGAGATCCTGCAATAATGGCATTTGATTGCAGAAAATCGTCTTTTGTGACATCATCAACTGGCTTAACAAGACATTTTACTTTCCCAATTTGCCCGACCCCCTCTGCTACAGCCTCGGCCAGATGTTTCGTATTGCCGGAACGGGAATAATACATGACGAGTACCTGCATGGTGCGCATCCTCCATTAAATATATTCAATAGCTGTTTAATCTCCGTGAGTACATGGGTAGTGTCAAGAGACTTTCGCTTTTTTCTGGCAGCGTCCTTCCTGGTCATCAGCCAGCCGTATCCTGAGTCAGCCTGTCTTCCAGTTCCTGCTCAAGA
>JANQGV010000181.1 GCA_028282925.1 Thermodesulfobacteriota bacterium | reverse complement strand
GGTTAACCAGGTAATCATCGCCGGCTGCAGCCGGTGAAGGCGCTGGTGGCGGCATCAATTTTGGGTACATAAAAGATAATTTACAACTGAATGTACAGTTGACCGCTCTTGAAAATGAAGACAAGCTGAAAATAGTATCAAATCCCCGGATAATCGGCCTCGACAACAAAGAAGCCCGTATCAAGCAGGGTGTTGCCCTCCCCTATCTTAAGTTAAGCGAGGAAGGCGTAACATCAACCGAATTTAAAGACGCGGTACTTGAGCTACAGGTTACGCCTAAGATCACTCCGGCAAACACCATTGCATTACACCTGTATGTCACAAAAAACCAGAAATCGTCCCAGACAGGTGCCGGAAATGAGCCTGGTATCGACGTTCGTGAAGTAGAAACGGACCTGCTGGTAAAAAGCGGGGAAACTGTAGTAATCGGTGGTATTTACGAAACCCAGAAAACCCTCAACATCAAGAAAGTACCGTTTTTTGCAGATATCCCCTATCTGGGCCTGGCTTTCAGAAGCGAAAAGGAAGAAGAACAACTGACTGAGTTACTTGTATTTGTAACCGTAACAGTCGTGGATAATCCGGCACTTATGGCACATAATTAAGCCGGTAATTATATTACTTTTTTAACGGTAATAATCACATTTAAACAGTATTGTAACTTTTTCAATTTATACTAGTTTATTATAATATGGAGGGTAACACCCATGAAGAAGCAGATATGTAGTTTGATATTCGTATTTTTAAGCCTCGCCTTGGTCTTAAATGGCTGTAGCGGTGGAATGGTCACAAAATCAATCAGACCGACCCCGACCCCTAATGTGAAGTACATACCTGCAGAAAACACTGTGGTTCTCTCTGGCATTAAAAAGGTGGCTATTTTCCCTTTTGCCGATTATTCGCATCAGCAGGATCAACTCGGTATTACAGAATGGGGCGGTAATATCAAGATTCTTGAAGAAATCACAGACCACCTCTCTTCTCACGGTCTGTCGGTCATCATCCAGGAAGACGTTAATACCCTGCTTGTCGACCAGGAAGTAATAAAGCCCGTCGACAAGGAAAAATACCTGATTTACGGTACATTTGAGGAAGAAGATCAGGCCCATAAAATAGTCGGCACCCCTCAGCATGAACTGAACAACTATGAGCACAGCCCCGCCATGACAGAGGAACTGCTGCAGGTAATTAAACGGGAAAACAGGAAGAAGAACAAAAAGAAATCAAAATCACCCATTTTACAGGGAACAACCGTCGGGTTAACCAAAGAGAAAGTCGTTGACATTGCCCAGGTACTGGGAGCGGACCTTATTCTTCGAGGACGGATCATCGATTACGGATTTAAAGACATCGGCACCCTCAATCCCCTGTATCGAGGCGTTATACCGGTTGTTATTGACGGCGTGAAAGACATTTTTTTCGGGGCAACGGGGTCTTATGGATATGAAGAAGACCTGGGTGATATCGAAAATATGCTCGTAGGAGCCGCCCTTGGGTATGCAATCGGCAACAACATCCTTGACAGAAGCACCTCGTCAAGCTCGTCTATTTCAAATGGATTGATAGCCCGTCGTGTCAGCAAAAAGCGGGTTAATCACGACAATTATGCAATGGAAGGCGCCGGAGTCGGCGCAGTTGCAGGTTGGATGGCATCACAGCATCCTAAAAAAGCCAAACGGGCCGCCGTTGTTCAGGTAAGGATCTATGCCCAGGACGGCGAAACCGGCGACGTACTCTGGACAAACAGGGTCGAGATTGAATATTTGCCGAAAAGTAATTTTGCGTATGCAGAAACACATCCCAAAGCAATGTTTGATATAGCGGTTAAGGAGAGCATAAAAGCGCTGATGGACAGTTTCTTTGTTGAAGCAGAGAGTGTGCTGGTTGAAAACGGTCAAACAGCTTTGGTACAAAAAGAAGGACTCTAATTGGAGTAACACAATGCTGAAAAAAAGTTTTTATGCTGTACTCGTTGTATTATTTTTCTTTGCAAATCAAAGCGTTTTTGCTCAACTGGCGGATGCTCCCTGGCCAAGATTTCGTAAAGATATCCGGAACACCGGAAAAACAAACGTTTTTGGAACCGATGTCGGTAAACTTAAATGGAAAGTTCTCACAGAGGGACCGGTTACCTCTTCTCCTGCCGTTTGCCTGGACAAAAACGGTGATGAAATAGTGTATGTCGGCTCTGCAGACAACAGGTTTTATGCCATTGATGCGGAAACCGGTTCTGTTGAGTGGACATATACAACCGGCGGAGCCATTGAATTAACTTCACCTGCCTGCGACGAAGACGGCACCGTATATGTCGGTTCAAATGACGGCAAACTGTATGCTTTCGATACATTCAATATTGCTGAAGATGAAACAACAGGCAATCCTATCCCTCCCACCCCTAAATGGATTTTTTCTACCAACGGCGCAATTTCATCATCTCCGAACATTTATACCAACGGCGATATTATAGTAGCTTCCAACGATGGATACATTTATTCTATCAAACCCGACGGGTCCGGCTACAACTGGCGGTATTACATAGGTGCATCATGGTCATCGCCTGCTATTGATTCAAATTTGTCCCAGGTATATATAGGTTCGTGGAGACGACAGGCCTGTACGTATTCATGGTTGCTTGACAATGGTACTATTCGAACCGGTCCCGGATGGGATGTAAACGCGTATGCGTTGAATGTAAATTCCGGTGTAGAACAGTGGGCCTTCCCCTGCTCTTTCTGCCCCCCCGGCGGCATGCTTTCATCTCCTGCTATTTTACCCGATTCTTCTATCTTGTTTCCAATGTTCCAGACATACGATAATGATGGCTGTCCCGGGGACATACATGATTTTAACCTTTACCGTGTAGATTCATCCGACGGTTCAGCTGAATGGGCTCTTGAAATCGGAGGTAATGACTTTTATGGATCACCTGCGGTAATAGAAGACAATTCATTCTTTATTCCATCCGGCAATAATATGGTTCGAGTCTTACCGGAAATGGAGACCTATTTAGAAACGGCAACTGTTGGCCAACGCATAGAAAGCTCTCCTGCACTCGATGGCAGGAAATATGCTTTTTTCGGCTCTAATGGCGGATATATCTATTGCGCCTGTGCCGACTGTCCTGAAACACCACTTATATGGCAATACCCACGCCAGGGAGAAGATCCGCTTTTTACCCAGGATGGTACTACGGTTGCATCTGTTGTTTCATCCCCGGCTATCGGGTCCGACAACAGACGGTCCGTTTATGTCGGCGCCAGCGACGGCGCTGTGTACGCTTTTTATGATGGGGCCGTTATTTCAGGTATCGTTAGGGAAATTGAATCAAACGGCTCAAAAACCCCTCTTCGTTCTGTAAAAATGACTCTCACAAGCAGTTTCACAGATGAAATCAGGGTTACCTACACCGGAACAGATGGTACATTTTCATTTCCCGGGGTTGAAAATTACACATACACCATTACCCCCGAGAAACAGGGCTTTATTTTCAGAGAAGCTTTTGAAACGCGCACGGTTAAAAATGACCTGGATATTGACGACTTATCATTTGAAGCCACGTCCGGTGTTGCAGTCCGAGGACGAACTGTTGATGCTTCAGACGATGCATTGAAAGGTGTTACTGTACAACTTTCCGGTGCCAACACAGGTGTTTCTGAGAAAGTAAAAACGGATGATGCCGGTTGGTTTGAATTCAGTAATCTAAATATTGATACATATACCATAACTCCAAGCTTTGATGGATATGGTTTTGATCCTTCATCGCAACTCTTTACCATAACAGAAGAGATTGTTTATAGTGAATCCGCACTTCAACTCCCCCAAACCTTTAGAGGAATAAAAGGCTATCAAATATCAGGCCAGGTTATCAGCATATCAACATTCGATGCAACAATTACCAGTGGATTGCCCAATATTACACTGACCCTGACCGGTGAAGGCCAAACCCAGACCACAACAACAGATACAAATGGATTTTACGGCTTTCTGGGGCTTGATAGCGGTTCATATACCATTGCACCTCAAAATCTTGTCGGCAGCACGCTGGAATTCACCCCGGAATCGCGTCAGGTAACCATTGATGATGAAAATGTAGATCACGTTGATTTTGAGGCCGGGACCGGCATATCAATATCCGGTGCTTTTCTGCAGGCGGATAATGCCACCCTGTCTTCAATTCAGGTTCATCTGTATGAATATAATTCCACAACCAGCCAGGTCACCTCGGATGCTCCGATAACAGTCTCACTTGATTCGGATGGTAATTATGTGTTTATCGAAGTCGAGGCAAATCAAACATATTTGATCAAACCGGAACTTGACGGATATGGGTTTGACCCGATCGAAAGAGTTGTAACAACGGTAACCGGGACACTGGTAACCGGCCAGGATTTCGTAGTTATCTCCGGCTACTATATATCAGGGCGAGTAACGAATACACTCGGTCTGCCCGAAGATGACGTGTTAATGAACATTGAAGGACTTGAGGCAACTGCAACAGAAACCAACAGCGATGGCACATATGTATTTACCGGCCTTGCACCGGGAGACTATACCGTATCAATTGATACCACCAATTATGAATCCTTAAGATCATCGCAGGAAGTTGAGATAATAAACGAAAGCAAGGAAGACGTTAACTTCATAGTAAATTCCACCTGTGCGGTAACAATGCTGAACATACCGCCCTTTGGCGGCAAAGGCACGCTGGTGAACATTTACGGTACCAACTTCGGCTGGTCCGAACCTCCCGATAATGAAACAGTAACCATTGTTGATGATGATGAAGTATTGAACTCCGGTGTATACTTTGCAAACCTTAATAGCGACGCCTCAACATGGATACAAGCTGATGTCAAGTCATGGACCAATTTCAGAATTGTTGTAGAGGCACCTTCCGGTTTCGGTTTTTATGTGATAAAAGTGATACGTATCACTAATGAGTCGGAAGGCACCGGATGCGGTAAAACCTACCCGACTAATTTCTTCCTCTATATCATGTAATGTCGGCACAGTAAAAAGTTTTGCACACAAAAGCGTGGTTGTAAATCAGCCACGCTTTTTTTATTGTTTACTTTGCATAGATCAATGTGTAACATTGTTCACATAACAGTAACCTACTAAAAGAGTTGTGCATATGAACACGGTAAACGTCGACCTCGACGATAAATCTTATTCAATATTTATTGAAGACGACCTGTTGAAACATGCCGGCCGGCATATCTCTGAGGTAAAAACCTCTGATTCGCTTACTATCATCACAAATGAAACAGTCGCTTCACTCTATCTCAATGCGCTGAAGACCTCTTTAGAGAAGAGCGCTTTTAGAGTAGATACTATTATTATTCCCGACGGTGAGCGCTATAAAACCCTTGCGCAGGTTGAAGATATTTATCACCAACTGGTTTCTTACCGGCTCGACAGGCAATCAATGCTTGTAGCCCTCGGTGGGGGCGTTGTAGGAGATATCACAGGGTTTGCAGCGGCATCGTTTCTCCGTGGCGTTCCTTTTATACAAATACCAACCAGCCTTCTTGCCCAGGTAGACAGCAGTGTGGGCGGAAAGACCGGTGTCAATCTTGCCGAGGGCAAAAACCTGATCGGGGCATTCTACCAGCCGTCCCTGGTTTTGATTGATCCGACCGTGTTGCGTACACTTCCAGAAAAAGAATTTTTATCCGGCATGTCTGAAGTTATAAAATACGGGGTCATCAGCGATGCCGATTTCTTTTCCTTTCTCGAGTCTTCGATGACAAATGCCCTGGCTCTTGAATCTGAAGCATTGTCGCACATTATAAAAAAATGCTGCGGCATCAAAGCCGATGTGACCTCCCGTGACGAAACCGAAAAAGGGTTGCGGGCCATACTCAACTTCGGTCATACAATCGGTCATGCAATTGAAACCCTGACCGGGTACACCGGTTATACTCACGGTGAGGCCGTTGCAATCGGCATGGCCGCCGCTGTTCGGTTATCCCATCACTGGGGTTTATGCAACGAAGCCGATATTGAAAGAATCACGGCGTTACTCAAAGCGGCACGCCTGCCGTACAAACTTCCGCCGTTCTCTGCCACCGAGTATCTTGAGGTCATGTTGAAGGACAAGAAAAAGATCGGTCAAGCCGTTAAAATGGTGCTGGTGACGCATATCGGGGAAGTAACTTTGCAGATAACGGACCGCACGAAGCTCCTGGAAGGCTTGCAACACCTGTTGTCTGCACAATAACTCAGCCGCACTATCTTGACGAACCCTTCTCCTTCCCCCCGGAATTACTCCGGTGGGCGAGCTGCAGGTTCAGCGGTATACCGGTAAAGCCGAACCGCTCCCGCAGCTTTCTTTCAAGATACCTGACATAATGCTGGGGAATGCTTTTGGGACTATTGGTATACAACTTAAAAACAGGCGGCGCCGAGGTCACCTGGACGGCGTAATATATTTTGGTCGTCCTGCGCGGTCCCCGGGGCGGCGGATTATGCTCAACAATCTGCTGCAGGGCTTTATTAAAAACGGCTGTTTCGATACGTTCGTAATAGTTTTTACCAACATCGACAATAACATCAAGGATAGTACGTGCCCGCAGGCCGGTAAGTGCCGATACGGTCAGAACAGGGGCAAAATCCACAAACGGGAGCTCGTCCCGTACTTTTTTCATGAATACATCATGGGTTTTCGAGTCCTTTTGAATCGTGTCCCACTTGTTCAATACAACAATACACCCCCTGTTCCTTTCACATATCTGGGCCGCCAGTTTTGCGTCCTGGGTAGAAACACCTTCGGAGGCGTCGAGCAGCAGGATACAGAGCATTGATCTGCTGATGCACTTAAAAGACTGGTATGCGCAATATTTCTCCAGTGAATAGGTGATTTTGCTTTTCCTGCGAATACCGGCAGTATCGATAAATCGGATTTTGTTTTCTTTATACGTGATCACAGAGTCAACGGGGTCGCGGGTGGTGCCGGCTATATTACTGACAAGCAACCTGTCGGAGCCGACCAGTTTATTGATCAGCGACGATTTGCCGACATTTGGCCTGCCGATTATAGAAACAATGATTTCATCATGTGACAGGGTTTTATCTTCATGCATGGGAATGTGGCTGCACATTTCAATCAGCAATTCGGTCAATCCTACCCTGTGCTTGGCCGATATTGAAAAGAGTGAATCAGCCCCGAGTTCATAGAATTCATGCACTGAATCCCTGGCGTCTTTCCCTTCCGCCTTGTTCACCACATAGATGACCTTTTTACCTGACCGCTGCAATATACGGGCGATATCAATATCGCCGGGTAAGAGTCCGTCGAGAGCGTCCATTAAAAACAGTATCACGCCGGCCTCATCTACGGCCATATGCGCCTGGTCCTTGACACGAGCACCCATATCGTCTTCCGTGCCGGGATCAAACCCTCCGGTATCGATGAGTATGAATGAGTGCTCATCATAGGTCACGTCAAGATAGTTCCGGTCACGTGTTACCCCCGGCATATCGTGTATGATGGCGACATTCTTTTTTGCAATGGCATTAAAGAGCGTCGATTTCCCAACGTTGGGTCGACCGATTATTGCGACAACTGGCTTCATCATTCAATATCTTCAAGTGTATTTATGGTTTTTTCGGCCGCATCCTGCTCAGCGCTTTTTTTGTTTCGCCCTTCCCCGGTCTCATACACAACACCGTTTATAGACACCTGCGAAACAAAATGTTTTACGTGGTCAGGCCCTTCTTCCGTCAGGATGGCGTATTGAGGAACTGCATTGAACTTCTTTTGTGCATACTCCTGCAGGCGGCTTTTATAATCTTTAAAATACCCCTTTTCAGACACTTCATCAATATGACCGCTGAAATGCTTTTCAATCATGCCAAAAGCACATTCAAAGCCACCGTCACGATACACTGCAGCAATCACGGCCTCGTACACATTGGCCAGAATAGATTTTTTTTCCCTGCCCATATTGTCCGATTCGCCTTTGCTGAGCAAAATAAACTCTCCCAATCCGAGCCGTGCGGAAATGGCGGCCAGTTCATGGGTATTGACGATTGCAGCACGCATTTTCGATAAGCGCCCTTCGGAAAAATCCTGAAATCGGTTCATAATAAGTTCCGTTATGGCCAGTTCCAGCACAGCATCTCCCAGGAACTCCAACCTCTCATTACCGAAGCTGTTTACAAGCTGCATTTCATTTGCGTACGATTTATGGGTCAGGGCTTCCTGCAGCAGGGTAATATCCTGGAAAAAATAACCGATATTTTCCTGCAGCACCTCTACGTTTTGATTTGGAGAAAAAAAATTGTGGGCCATATACTGAATTCTACTCAAGCGTTATAATGTTGCACGACGCCGCTTTTACGGACGATGTGGAGCCGGTTACATTGTTTTCTATAAACTGTAACAAAAATATTAATTAAATACAAATCTTACCTTTAAATTGTAATTTTTTATTGCTATATTACCAAATTATGAATAAACTTACTCAAAGTTAAAGTAACGGTTTCGATTCTATACACGGATACTCTTGGGAGAACAATCATGGATGTCTCAGAACTTTTAATCTTCGGCGTTAAACAAAAAGCATCTGATGTTCATTTAAGTTCGGGTGAACCCCCCATGTTACGAATTCATGGTGAATTGCGCAAGCTTGAAACCGAACCATTCACCAGGGACCAGGTTCATAAAATGATATACGATATTCTCAATGACCGCCAGCGCAAAGTGCTGGAAGAAACCAGGGAGCTTGATTTTTCAATCTCCCTTGGCGAATACGGCAGATTCAGGGTTAACTGTTTTTATCAGAGCCGGGGTGAGGCAGCGGTTTTCCGCTCCATTCCCAACAAAGTATTTACCTTTGAAGAGTTGGGATTGCCGCCTATTTGTCGCCAGATAGCAAAATACAGAAAAGGCCTGGTTCTGGTAACCGGTCCCACCGGCAGTGGAAAATCGACTACCCTGGCCGCTATGGTCGACTACATCAACAAAGAGCGTAAAGAGCACATCCTGACCATTGAGGACCCGATTGAATTCGTTCATACGGCCAAGAATTGCCTTATCAACCAGCGAGAAGTCGGCGTGCAAACCCATGGTTTTGCCAATGCCCTGCGCAGCGCCCTGCGCGAAGACCCTCATGTTATCCTTGTAGGTGAAATGCGCGACCTCGAAACCATATCGCTGGCCCTGCCCGCTGCAGAAACAGGTCACCTTGTTTTCGGCACCCTGCATACCACCGGCGCGCCGAAGACCATCGACCGTGTTATAGACGTTTTTCCGTCCGACCAGCAGGAACAGATTCGGACCCAGTTTTCAGAAACCATCCAGGCGGTTATATCGCAGCGGCTCTTTAAAAAACGGGACAACACCGGCCGAATTGCAAGTCTTGAAATCATGGTCGGTATCCCGGCAATCAGGAACCTGATCCGTGAAAACAAGGTGTCACAGATTCCATCAATTATCCAAACGGGTCAAAAATACGGCATGGTCACCATGGAAGCCTCCATCAAGGAGCTCATAAACCGCCGCATCATCAACCCCGAGGAAGCCGAAGGACTGCTTGATGAAGTTTCAACTAAATAACTACCCGCACATGGAGATACGCAGATGACTGTAAAAGACTTGTTACTTGTGATGGTGAAAGCAAATGCCTCCGACATGTATCTCACTGTCGACAGTCCGCCCATGTTTCGCGTTGAGGGTGTTACGAAGCCTTATGGCGAAGCCAAGCTGTCTTCCCACCAGACGGAAGAAATTGCCATGTCGCTGATGAACGAGCGCCAGAAGGCCGCTTTTTCTGAACACATGGAAATGAATATCGGTGTCTACTATCCTGAAATCGGACGCTTTCGGGTTAATTTCTATCGTCAAAAGGGCTTTGTCGGCATCGTATTCCGCCAGATCAAAATCGACATAGATACCATTGATGATCTGAGCCTCCCTCCTATTTTAAAGGATATCAGCTTAACCAAGCGGGGCCTTGTTCTTTGCGTCGGTGGAACAGGTACCGGCAAATCCACTACCCTGGCTGCCATGATAGAGGAACGCAACCGGAACACCCCCGGACATATCATTACCATTGAAGATCCGATTGAGTTTGTTTTTCCTCATAAAAAATGCATTGTATCCCAACGTGAAGTCGGCATCGATACCATATCGTATACCGATGCCCTGAAAAACACGTTGCGCCAGGCACCCGATGTCATAATGATCGGTGAAATCCGCGACAAGGAAACAATGGAATCCGCAGTAGCTTTTTCAGAGACCGGACACCTCTGTTTTTCAACGTTGCATGCAAATAACGCCAACCAGGCCATTGAACGTATTATGAACTTCTTCCCTCCCGAAAAACATGATCAATTATACTTCCAGCTTTCGTTAAACGTCCGGGCCATAATATCACAACGGCTGATTCCCACCGTCGATAATAAACGTGCCGCCGCCATTGAAATTCTGCTTGATACACCGCGGGTAAAAGACCTTATCATGAAAAAAAGGATCGAACTGATCAAAGAAGCCATGGCAGAAGGCACCAAGGAGGGTATGCAGTCTTTTGACCAGGCGATTTATAACTTATTCAAAGCCGGTCGCATTTCTTACGAAAACAGTATTGCGTATGCCGACAGCGCCAACGACATGCGCCTGAAAATAAAAATGGATAAGGTCAGCGAAAAAAGTGCAACAGATGAGGCAACACTGAAGGATGACGACGACAGTGCCCTGAGATTGAAAACAGACCCAAAGATGTAGTCTTTTAACTATATCGGCCATCTGTTTTTTAATCTTAAGGCCCATAGGACACGGAAAATCATTGTTTATTTCAGATCGAGGGGTCTGTCGGAATATCCTCTTGCAGTATTCTTGCCACACCTCAATCTACGAGAGAGCAATTCAGTCAACGTATTCCAGAAAGGAAACAGCATGCCAAACAAGGGGATGTACATCAAGGATATCAAGGAAAATATGCATCTAGAGGGCATATTCCTTGTAAAAGATAAAAATAACGGCGTTACCCGAGCCGGCAAGCCCTATCTTGCATTAAATCTGTCCGATAAAACCGGTGAGGTCAAAGCCCGTATCTGGGATAACGCCGAACGGTTGGGGGCCGCTTTTGAGGAAAGTGATATAGTAAAAATAAAATCGTACTCGGTTCTCTACCAGGGAACACTTCAGCTCAATATCAATGCCATAGAAAAATACACATGCGACGGTCAGACCCTTACCGAGTTTTTACCCTCCTCATCCAAGAACCCTGATGAACTGTTGGCAGAGCTTACCACGCACATTGATTCAGTTCAGGAGAAACCTCTCCGGAACCTGCTTGAAGCTTTTTTTTCCGATACGGAATTCGTAAACGCATTCAAAGTCGCACCGGCTGCAAAAACAATTCATCATGACTATCTCGGCGGTTTACTTGAGCATACCCTTAATGTAACCCGGGTTGCAAAAGCAATAGCCGCTCATTACGATAATATCAACCTGGACCTGCTGATTACCGGCGCTGTTCTCCATGATATCGGCAAAACAAGAGAACTCTCCTACAGTAAAAGCTTTGATTATACAGACGAGGGGCGTCTCGTCGGACATATTATGATCGGCACGGAAATGATCAACCAAAAAATAGCTTCACTTCCCGACTTTCCCGATGACACGGCAATGATCGTCAAGCATTTAATACTGAGCCATCATGGCCAGTATGAATTCGGCTCGCCGAAACGGCCTAAAATGCTCGAAGCCCTTCTGCTGAGCTATGTAGACGACATCGACGCCAAAATGGAAAGCTTTGCTCAATTTATAAAAAAAGAAAAGCGTCCGGACTCCAGGTGGACCAGCTATCACAAGCTTTTTGACCGCTATCTGTACACAGATACCTTTATCGATGATATTGAGGATGGTGAGGGTGCTGTTAAGCGATGACATGGGTTACCTATGCCCTTCTATGCGCCTTTTTCCTGGCGACATCCGATGTTTTTACCAAAAAAGCATTACGCGATGTAAATGAATACACCGTCTGTTTTGGACGAATCCTCTGGGCGATCCCCTGTGTAGCGCTCGCACTTCCGTTCAGTACTATACCCCCGGTCGACAGTACGTTCTGGTTTTCCTTCATACTGCTCATACCGATTGAGATAACCGCCGTCATCCTCTATACACGCGCCATTAAACTATCACCACTTTCAATCACAACCCCTTTTTTGGGACTGACCCCGCTCTTTCTCATAGTCACCGCATACCTTCTGCTCGGAGAAAAACCCGACGCATCCGGCATGTGTGGAATCGTGCTCGTTGCTCTCGGAGCATATAGCCTGAACATCAGGCAGTCGAAAGTCGGCTTTCTGGGGCCGTTGAAGGCCATTGCACACGAGCGCGGATCACTGCTGATGGTCATAACGGCCGTACTCTACAGCATTACAAGCGTTCTCGGCAAAATATGCACCCAGCATTCAAGCCCGGTGTTTTTCAGCATGATCTATGTTATAACCCTGCCTGTGTTTTTATTCCCGTTCGTCTACGGCAAAACATCTCAAAAGCATATTGTCCCATCATGCACAAATCCTTTTCTAATCGTAGCAGGTCTTTTTTACGGTGGCATGGTGATATGTCACCTGAGTGGAATCGTGCTTGTTGAAGTTCCGTACATGTTGTCGGTCAAACGTACCAGTCTGCTCTTCAGCATACTTTACGGACGTTTTCTCTTTCACGAAACCGGTTTTACGGAAAGGCTGGCGGGCGGGGTATTGATGCTTGCGGGTATCGTTTTGATAACAATAGTATAGTGCTGCCGAAAAAAGCTCTATTCAAGTTCCAGCATGAGTGCTTCTTCGTCGCAGTCCGGAAACTTCACGCACTTGATACAGTCGGCCCATACTTTATGAGGCAGTACCGATTTGTCGACATCTTCAAAACCAAGACCTTTAAAAAAATCGGGAACATACGTTAGTACAAATACTTTTTTTATTCCAAGCTCCCGTGCTTCATCAAGACACTCCTGCACCAGTGACCTGCCGACACCCTGCTTCTTGAAGGTTTCCTTAACGGCAAGAGACCGTATTTCGGCAATATCGTCCCAGCAGATATGCAAACCGCACATGCCGGCAAATCTGTTGTCATTATCGGAAATATAGACAAAAAAATCGCGAAACTGGTCGTACAAATCGCTTAAAGACCTGCCGAGCAACACTCCTTTTTCGGCATTCTCATTAAGAATCGTATAAATTTCCTTTATATCTGGGATATGTGCTTTACGTATCATTGAGTGCAAGTCCTATACTCATTAATTGGCATGTGCGTTTTTCAGCATCTCCCGGGCATGGGCCCGTGTTTTATCCGAAATACTCTTCCCTCCCAGCATCCGCGAAATCTCATCAACCCTGCCCTTTTCATTCAAAAGCTCCACCTGGGTTGTTGTTCGGCCGTTTCGGGCCTGTTTTTGGACGGTATACTGATGTTCTGCAAAACAGGCAATCTGCGCGAGATGGGTAATACAAAAAACCTGGTGCGATTCTGAGATTTCCTTGAGCTTATGCCCCACGGATTCCGCCACGGCACCCCCGATACCGGCATCCACTTCATCAAAAAGCAGGGTGGGAACCCGGTAATGCTCTGCGAGTATTTTTTTGAGCGCCAGAACGATTCGCGAGATTTCACCACCGGATGCTACTTTTGACAAAGGCTTTAAGTCCTCGCCCTGGTTG
>JANQGV010000109.1 GCA_028282925.1 Thermodesulfobacteriota bacterium | reverse complement strand
TTTGCACGGCAGGAGCAGCCTGCAATCGTGCTCATGGCCGCAACCCCCCAGGGCCGCGACCTGGCGCCGCGGGTGGCATCAGAACTGCGCGTGGGGCTCACCGCCGACTGTACCGATTTGCAGATCGGCGCGTACCGGGACCCGAAAACCAAAAAGGACTATGAAAACCTGCTGCTGCAGATCAGGCCGGCCTGGGGCGGAAACATTATCGCCACCATCGTCAATCCCGATACCCGGCCCCAGATGGCAACCATCCGGGAGGGAATCATGAAGCTGCCCGAGCCCGATCCGGCCAACAGGGGTGAGGTGATCCGGTTAAAGGCCGAGGTTGCCGAAACCGATGTACTGACCCGCATCGTCAAGCAGGAGTTTGTTGAGCATACGGTCAACCTGAAGGGTGCAAACATTATTGTCGCCGGTGGTGCGGGCCTGGGCTCGAAGGAAAATTTCCAGCAGGTGCGCAAGCTGGCCCATCTGCTGGGCGGCGAGGTTGCCGCAACCCGCGCCGCAGTAGACGGGGGCTTCATCGGGCATGAGCACCAGGTCGGGCAAACCGGGGTGACGGTTCGGCCCAAGCTGTATATCGCCTGCGGCATTTCCGGGGCAGTGCAGCATCTATCGGGCATGGAAGAGTCCGGCAAGATCATCGCCGTCAATACCGATCCCGAGGCCCCTATTTTCGGGGTGGCCCACTATGGTATTGTGGGCGACGTGCAGGACGTGCTTCCCAAAATGATGGATCTCTACAAGCATCTGAGCCACTAACCGGGGCCGGGACCGCAAGGCCTCGAACAAACTGAGAACAGCAGCCGGGCGCAAGCGCACGGCCACAGCACATAAATATTTTTTATCCGGCATGCCATGAATTTTTTTACCGACAACCAGGATTTAACGTTTATCTTCGAACATATCGACCTCGACGACATCATCCGGATGTATGAGGACGACTTTACCCAGCATGAGCAGTATGATTATGCTCCAGCCGACCTTGAAGACGCCCTTGACAACTACCGGCGCATACTGGAAACGGCCGGTGACATCTCCGGGAGGATCATCGCCCCCCGGTGCCAGGCAATCGATGAGGAGCCCAACCTGCTTGAAGACGGCAGAGTGCGCTACTCCGCTCCGCTGCAGGAGTGCGTGCGCGCGCTGCAGCAGGCCGAGCTCATGGGGTGCAACGTCTCGCGAAAATACGGCGGACTCAATTTACCCAACGTTATCTTTACCATGCTGGTCGAGCTTGTTTCCCAGGGCGAGGCCGGTTTACAGAACGTGTTCGGCCTGCAGGGAATCAGCGGTATTATCGAAGGGTTTGCCGACGAAGAGCTGAAAAGTAAATACCTGCCGCTGTTTGCCGAAGGAAAGGCAACCGGCGCCATGGCCCTGACCGAAGAAGAGGCCGGCAGCGATCTGCAAAACGTGAAAATGAAAGCCGAAGAGCAGCCCGACGGCACGTGGCGGCTCAACGGGGTAAAGCGGTTCATCACCAACGGCGGGGCCGAAGTGCTGCTGGTGCTGGCCCGGTCCGAGGAGGGAACCACCGACGGGCTGGGACTGAGCCTGTTTCTGTGCGAAGGCGACGAGACGGTGCGGGTCCGCAGGCTGGAAGAAAAACTCGGCATCCACGGGTCGCCGACCTGCGAGATAACCTTTCAGGACACACCGGCATATCTGATCGGCGAGCGGCAGCGGGGGCTGGTTACCTATGTGCTGGCGCTGCTGAACGGGGCCCGGCTGGCAACCGCGGCCCAGGCCATCGGCATCAGCCAGGCCGCCTTTGACGAGGCCCGGGCCTATGCCCGGGTTCGTAAACAGTACGGGCGCCGCATTGAGCAGCTGCCGCCGGTTGCCGAGATGCTCACCAATATGAAAATCGCCATCGAGGCCTCGCGGGTGCTTACCTATGAGACCGCGCGCATTATGGACCTGTCGGTGGGAACCGCAAAGCGGCTGGAAACGGGCGGCGTGGAGCCTGCTGAGAAAAAGGTGCTCCGCAAGAACGCCAAGCAATATGAACGCCTCACCATGCTCCTGACCTCGTGCGCCAAATATTACTGCTCGGAAATGAGCGTATGGGTCACCCATGACGCCATGCAGGTTCTGGGCGGCAGCGGCTATATGCGCGACTACCCGGTGGAGAAGTACTACCGCGATGCCCGCATTACCAACATCTACGAAGGCACCTCCCAGATGCAGATCCTGAGCGCCTTCCGGGGCATTTTAAGCGGGACCATGGAAAAGTACTATGCCGAGCTGGCTTCAGCAACGTTTACAAAACAGCAGGCTGTTGTGGCGCGGAAGCTCGAGCGGGCACGCAAGGTGCTGCAGCAATCGGTGGATCTGCTCAACGAAAAACGCGACAACCAGATTATGGACCTGTGCAGCCGGCCCCTGGTCGACATGGCAGCAGACATTCTTATCGGCTACCTGCTGCTCGGCCAGGCGGGGCATTGTTCGCGCAAGCTGAAAGTCGCCCGGCTGTTTATAACCAACATGGAGCCGGTACTGAAAATGCGCGCCGGCCGGATCAAGCATGCTGATACAGCTTGTCTGAAACAGTATGAAATTCTCGTCGGACCGCCCCAGCAAAACAACTGATGCTTTTGTGAAGTATTTACCCCATGTTATTTGGATGATTTTGCCCGATTCTATTGACAATCCCCGTTTTTTTGAACAAAATAATATATAAAACAGTCAAAAAGTCTTTTGTGAATATGAGAACAGCACAAAATAAACTATTTATCATATTTTTTTCAGTATTATTATCTGCAACGGTCCTTTTTCCTTCGGCATCTTCAGCTGCCTTTGTAACCGGCAAGCTTGAAACCATCAAGGGCATGCGGGTGCTGACGCTCTGGGGAACCCCCTACCAGAAAGGGTATGCCCACGGAAGCCTGCTGGCGGAAGATATTTACGATCTGCTGGAAAACTATATGCTGGAAAAAATGTTTGATACGGACAACTACCTGTATACCTCCCTGCTGCTGATGTACTATGTGCGGCTGCCGCTCCTGTACCAGCGCGAAATCCAGGGGCTGTATGACGGCATGAAGGCTGTTCTGGGTGACGACGGCATGTACAGCCCCAAGCTGTACCGTGATTTTCTTCCCATAGACCTGGTGCGCTGGAACATGCTGGACGTTTTGCCCCTGCGGTTTGAGGATAAAGATTCCATCGGCAGCAGAGGGATGTGCTCGTCCCTGTCGGGCTGGGGCGCAGGAACCGAAGACGGCTCCCTGATTATGGCCCGGAACCTTGACCTGGGCTACCCGGACGACAAGCTTGAACACTCCGGGCTGATTATCGTGCATGATGACCGCTCCTGGTTTTTTCCCAAGAAGGACTGGGTCTCCTTTGCCTGGCCCGGCGCCATCGGCTGCATATCGGGCATGAACGAGGACGGGGTCGGGGCCATGACGCATTATGCCAACAGCAATCCGTCGGTGGAAGACCTGATGGTGCAGATTCCCTGGCTGTATACCCCGATGACCCTTGTGCTGCGCGATGCGCTGGAAAGCCGTTTCTACGGGCTGAGCCGCGATCCGATACACAATTTTCATTCAAGGATAGGGCTTTCGCTCACGGCCGGATCATATAACATTCATGTGTTTACGCCCTATAAAAACGGCCCTGCAATTTCAGATCCGCCGGCGGCCGTTATCGAGGGAAACACCATTTTTGCGGTGCGAAGAACCGCCGGTGATAATGACTGGTATACCCCGAAGCTTGAGTCCGATACCTTTCTGGCCACCACGAACCATCACAGGAAGATGCTGACCCCGGTTGAGTGCGAGCGCTACGATGCAATTGTGGCCCAGCTCAACGCGCTGGACACCCTGGACGTTGATACGGCCTGGGAGATTGAAACCAGCGTTGTCCAGGAAGACGGCCCGTATCATACCCTGCATATGATGGCCTTTGATGCCGATGCCCGGGAAATATGGCTATCGTTCTCCGACGGCGAAAAGCACCCCTATGAACTGGAGCCGGTGCATTTTACCTGGGATGATTTTTTCCCGAGTTTATTTTAAAGCAAGAGTTCAGCCATGGCACTGATGAATTATGAAGAGATGAAAAAGCGCTACGAAGAGGGCGGCGATTCCCTGGAGCTTACCCTGGAAAAGTGGGAGCGGATTCTGGCCTACAGTAAAAAGGGGTACGACCTTAACCACTACCAGGATATCCTGCGGGCCGCTGTTGTGCCGATTTTTCTGTGTGCCGAATATTCAAACCAGTGTCATATGTGCCCGATTTTTTCTATTTGCCGGCAGGGGCATTCGGAGGACTGGAAGAAACTCATGCGGGTTGTGCAGGCCTATGCCATTGCAGGGGATTTGCTTCCCCGGGAACCTCTTCTTGGTCAGCTTGAGATTTTTGTGGACAAGCTTAAAGGATGCAAGGACGAGCTGCTGCAAAAGCTGCACTAGGAAAAACCATCACCTGATGACAAAACGAGGCCCTGCCCGCCCCGGACAAAGGGATGCAGGGCCAAAAAACTATTTCCATAGGTACCGGAGGCGCTAAAAAGAGATGTCTGAAAAAAACAATCCCGACGAACTTGACACCCTGTTTAAGGACTTTGAACAGAAATTTGCCGAATGTCAGCAAAAAATTACGGACATTGAAAAGAACCTGGACGAATTTCGCAAAGAAAAAAACGAAGATCTTGACCAGGAAGCCCGGGAAAAACCCGAGTCCTGAGTGGTGTGCCGGGGCGCTATATGCTTGATAAATGTAAGTATAATTACTAAATATAGTATTTTTTATTGACAAACCATACAATATTTAGTAGAAATAATAATTCTTGTAGTAATGAGAACGTAGAAAAAGGTTTTTTTATAAGGAGATACAATGCCGGAAATAATGACGCCGAAAGAGGTTGCTAAATATTTGAAAATGTCTGTTCTTACTGTGTATAAACATGCTAAACAGGGAACCATTCCAGGGTTTCGCGTGGGAAACTCCTGGAGATTCGATAAAAAGAAGATTGATGAAGTGCTTTTAAACGGAAACGGGGATAACGCTCTTCAGGACACCGCCGGAGGAGAATAGCGGTCAGCCGAAACGTGCGGGAATAGTGTGCGAAATGCAGCAGTTCGGTGTGGGACCAGGTTTCTCTGCAGGAGAAAGCGGTTGTGCGGAATCACGGCGTGTTGAAGCGTAATCGTCGCTATACCCGGTTTTCCAATAAATAAGATTCCTTCCAGAATCAGTATTTCCTTCCTTATGCCGGAAAATTCAACGGCTTGCAGAAAAAGGAGGCCGTTTTATAGGCAGACAGCGTTGCCGGACTACGAGGCGTGACTGTGTAAAAGGAGTAGTGAATGACCCTGGTAGTAATTGTTTTTTTATCTTTGTGTTTTCCGTGCGCAGCAGTTTACAGCTATATAAAATTCAAAAAAAGAAAAACCGCCGGCCGGGAACTGTTTGCCGTGAGCGGTGCGGTTGCGCAGACCGACGTGAACATTTCCCAGACCATCCAGGTTGCCTCAAAACGAAAATGGTACCGGATTCGTTGCCGCTTCAAGCATAAAAACCCCGTCACCGGCTACGATACCCAGACCCACCAATACACGGTTTCCATTAAAAAGCAGGGCGGAGAAGTTGTTTTTACGGAAAGCCGCACGTTGCCCGAGTTTTTCAGTTTCTGCTGGCACCCGGGCGTGAGCAGCGATCCGGCCAAACAGCTGCCGTGTGAGTGTGACCCGATCCTGCTGGATTTTCTGCCGCCGGAGCCCGGAAATTATTCGATCTCTTTTACCCTTAAAGCAAAAGAGCCCTATTCGGAAGTAGAGGACTTCACCCTGGTTGTCAGCGAAGGTGTTTGGCCGCTGAACCAGAAACCGTACCTGCATACCTGCATAAACCTGCGGAAAGTCAAAGCGCCGAAAAAAAAGGATGCGGAAGAAGAAAACAATGAGGGAGCTACAACATGAACGCAAAAATTTCCCCGTCAGTCCTTTCAGCCGATTTTTCCCGGCTGGGAGACGAAATTAAAAAACTTGAGCAGGCCGGTGCCGACTATATTCATATCGATGTGATGGACGGCCATTTCGTACCCAACATAACCATCGGGCCCATGATTGTGGAAGCCGCCCGCCGGGTAACGGAGCTTCCCCTTGACGTCCACCTCATGATTGAAAACCCCGACCGCTATCTCGACGCCTTTGCCGATGCCGGAAGTTCAATACTGTCGGTGCACCCCGAAGCCTGCTACCATCTGCAGCGCACCCTGCAGGCGATCCGCGGCAGGGGCGTAAAGGCTGCGGTGGCCCTCAACCCGGCCACCCCCTTGTGCGTGCTTGATTATGTACTTGACGATCTCGACATGATCCTGATCATGACCGTTAACCCGGGCTTCGGGGGACAGAAGTTCATTCCGGCCATGATCGATAAAATAAAGCAGCTCAAGCAAAAGCTCAACAATGCCGGTAAAGAGATCGACATTGAGGTCGACGGCGGTGTTGTGGTAGACAATATTGCCGGGGTTGCCGATGCCGGGGCCAATGTGTTTGTTTCCGGATCGGGTATTTTGAATACGCCGGATTATGGGGCGACCATAGCCGAAATGAAAAACCGTTTGGGATAAACGGCTGCCGTAAAACGTCTACCCTCCGTAGTCTCGATACATCGGGACGAAGGATGGGTCCATCTATGGCGGTGCGCTTATTTAATTCGATGGGGATTTTTTAGCTGCCCTCGTGAAGAACGGGTATTTATAGCTTCTTTCTCCTACTTTTCTTTGCTCGCTCCAAAGAAAAGTAGGCAAAAGAAAAGGCGCCCT
>JANQGV010000100.1 GCA_028282925.1 Thermodesulfobacteriota bacterium | reverse complement strand
CCCAGGTTTCTTTCCCGTCGCTGTCCCGGGTAACAATATTGGGGGAACCAAGGGCCATGGCAACATCCGCCTGGGACATGCCGACCCGGATCTCTTTTTGAACAACGCCCAGGGTCATCTTCCGCTCTTTGGTGGAATGGAGCGAGCTTTGATGGCTTGCGCATCCACCGGCCAGCACTAACCCGGCCAAAATAATAAAGAGCCGATACGTATTTCTCTTCATGACTGATCTCCTCGAAAAATTCCCGGTACCTTCGATGGTGCCGTTATCATCCGGGAATAACTATAATAAATATACTTAGTCAATGCAACATAATAAAAAAAGAGATCCACCTCTCTTCAGAAATGAATCCCTTTCACTGTTACTTAAAAAATGCCGATGCTTATCCGCGCAGCGTTTGGGCGATGTTATCAACAACCTGTTTTGAACCGACATACAGTGCTGTTCTCTGGTGGTGGTTCTTGGGTTCGATGTCCAGAATAGGCGTTCCGGTTTCATCAACCGCATGGCCGCCCGCTTCCCTGCACATAAAAGCAACCACACTGGCTTCATACATCAAGCGAAGCTTGCCCTGGGGCCGGTTCTTTTTCGGGTCGGGATGATTAACAATCGCCGGATACATGAACATGCCGCCATTGGAAATAAGGCGATGAAAGTCTCCCGCCAGTGCGCCGAGGTACCTGAAGGAGTATTTGGAGCCGTTGTCGTCGATCCACCTCTGCACATCGTCTTTAAAGGTATGTGTGTTGCCCGCATTGAAACAGAGTTCCCATTTTTTCGGGTCTTCGGGAAGGGTGATGCGCACGGGTTTTACATAGTCCATGGCCTCGTCGGAGTGAAACCTCCAGCATCCGGCATCACGCAGGGCAAGGGTGAACATGCCGGTGGGGATCACGAACATACCCGCAGCAATGTATTCCCGGCCGGCCCGCAGGTGAAAATCTTCGGGGCCCTCAAGGTTTTTCTTTGCGATACCGAACATAAAGCCCACCGGCAGGCCGTGGGACACATTGGAAGATCCGTCCAGCGGATCAAAATATACAAAATACCGGCCGGCATCCTTGTGCAGGTCAAGGATATCATCGGACTCTTCACTGACGACCTGCTTAACGCGCTCGGTGGATTTCAGGTAGTGTATAACAATGTCATGGGCGATCTCGTCCATCTGCATGACACTTTCACCATGAACATTGGTTCCGCCGGCCAAGCCGAGATTCTCTTTCAGTGCGCCGGTGCGGTAATATAATTCTATCTTTTTGGCTGCGGACACAATACCTTCCATGAGAATAATGAAGTTATAGGTCCGGTTGTGGCGTTCCTGGTGGCGTAACAGGAAGTTGCTAAACGTTTGTTCAAACTGTACCATGGTATCCTCCTTACCCTGTGTATGTTATGTCAAGTGCTTACGTATCGTCATGGTAAGCCGCAGATCCCGGCCCGCAGTAAAGCTAAAACAGGCAGGGTGTATCGATAAATACGGTTGGAATGTGCAGATGCTTTTCCAAATGCCGCCCAAGGGCTTTCAGCCCGAAGGTCTCGGTTACATAGTGACTACCATAAAATACGTTCAGGCCGAACTCCTGGGCCATAAAATAGGCGCCATGCTTCGGCTCGCCGGTCACAAACACATCAATTCCTTCAACTTTCATTTCCTTAAACAAATCGGGATCGGTGGCAGATCCGGCCACAATGCCGACCGTGCGAATCTCCTTGGGGCCGAATTCCAGCATTCCGCTGCAGTGCCCGATGCTTTTTTCAAGACTGCGGGCCGCGTCGCCGGATGAGAGGGGTTCCGGCAGAACGCCTTTAACGCCGATGGGTTTCCCGTGGTATGGTGCAAACGGCTTGATATCGGTCAGGCCGATTTTACGGGCGATCTCAATGTTGTGCCCGACTTCCAGATGTGCATCAAGTGGAAGGTGAACCGCATAGAGGGCCATGTCCGCCATAATCAACGCCCGGATGCGCTGAAAATGGTTGTCGATAATGCGCAATTCCTTACCCCAGAACAGGCCGTGGTGTACGATTAAAAGCCCGCAGCGCTCTTCAACGGCCTTTAAAATCGCTTCCTGGCAGGCATCGACGGCCAATCCGATTTTTTCAACATTTTCGCTGTTTTCTACCTGCAGACCGTTTAAAGATGCATCGGGAAAAGCGTCTATTTCCAGAAAGCCGTCAAGATAGGTGGTAAGTTCTTTTAGCTCCATTATGTGCGCTGATCTATTTACCGGCAGGTTCCCGGCCGGTAATGGGGACTAAGTACTGTCAGGTTAAAATTAAAAATAATAAAGAAAATATAAAAATATGTCAATCTCTATTCCGGGCGATGTCGGTATTCTGTGCGGAATAAAAACGCCCATGTCCTGAAAAAAAGAAGCAAATTCAATGTATTGAGAAAAAAGCCAGAGACGGTACCCGGATATACCGCCATTCTACGGATACGACCGGCAGGCAGGTCTTGATAACGCCTGGAGGATTATTCAGACATGCCCATATAGAGGGGGGAGGCACGGTAGGATGCTAAAAAGCCGTGTGCCCGGTCGAGTTCTTCCCGGCTGAGGGCCTTCTGCTTATTGGAATGTATAAGGCTCACCGCATCAATGTAGTTTTTATAGGCGCTCATAAAATAGGCCAGATTAACGCGATAGCCCAGATGGTATCGCACAAGAAACCCCTGCTTTTCGGGAGAGAAGGCATATCGGCAGAATTCTTTTTGCATGCGCTGGAGCTCCTGCAGCCCGGGCAGTATTTTCCCCAGAACCGGGTCTCCTGCGGCGATTGTAGATTGGAGATATTGCAGTTCGGCGGTAATATGCTCATTTGCCTGCTGTGTGTCAGGGATAATGCCGGATTTTTCAATGGCCTCTTGGGCCACCTGAACGGCGGACGGCTTCCCCTTGCGGGAGATTTTTTCATGCTGTATCAGACGCTGTAACTGCTGAGATGAAAGCGCGCCGTCGGTAAGTCCGTATCCTCCTGCTGTAACGACCTGAAATTCCTCAATTGACGATACAACGCTGTTGATGGATTCAACGGTCTGCATCATGCTGTTGGCAAGGCTGATAAGGCCCAGTTTCTGGGGGCCGGTGGGCCGGGTTAAGAGCACTACCGCAAAACCCACCATGCCGATCACCAGGATCACCGTTGTGCGGAGCATCTGCCGGATTAACGTCGGCCTTCGAAACGCGTTATGCTCAAAGGGTATTTCGGCGGGAACGTCGGGATTCTTCTTTTTGCGATGCAGATATGTTTGTACAATAACACCGCAGTTGACACAATCAGGAGCGGCTGACTGTTTTGTGCCGCACCGGGGACAGACCATCGTCGTTCCACCGTTGTCGATGTGCCCTGCCTTCCCTGCCGCTTTGGGAGGCTCGGCTTTTTCTCCGCGGCGGCCCCGGATTTCACAAAGGGCGCCGACTTGCTCAAAGGTGTTTTTGTACTTTTCAGCGGACTGGTAGTCCAGGTGGTCCCGGATCACAATGGCCCGCCCGGAAAACAACACTTCGGCTTTATCTTTATCTATGGACAGCAGGGTGGCAAACATCTTTTTGACCTGCTCTTTGTTGCTGCCGTCGGCAAGATCGCCTTTAAAAATCACTCTGTAGTTTTGTTGTTTCATGCCGGTGTCGAATATTACTCAAGAGTTTTAAAAAAAATCGCCGCCAAAAAACCAAGCAGGGTTGAAAAACCGGTAATGGCCCCGCCTTTATAAAAAGCCTCGGGCAGCATGGTTTCGGAAATCATGGTGAGCATTGCACCCGCCGCCATTCCGCCAACCAGGGCGAAGAGGAAGGGCGGCGCTTCAACAAAAAAAAGATTTCCAAGGCAGGCGCCAATGCCGGTGATCAGCATAAGAGACGCCCACATGCAAAAGATTTTAACGAACGAATAATTCTGCTGGCGCATGCCTGCGGAACTGGAAAGCGCTTCGGGAAAATTCGACAGAAAAAGGCCGGCGATCAGAGAAAAGCTGACGCTGTGATGCAGCAGGCTTGAGCCGATGACCAGGGATTCGGGAATGCCGTCAAGCAGTATTCCCAGCCAGATAGCAAGCGGCGCTCCGGAATGGCTGGTGGCGGCCTCCTTTATTTCCATGTCGTTGGGGAGATAATGTTTGGCGTCGATGTGCTGTACGGCTTCGGCCACCCACTGCTCGGCTTTTTCAGGGGATATGGCGGTTTTGTTCTGCAGGTCGTGAATCCTGAAGGAAACGAGAGCTTTCACTTCCTGCGAAAGCTTGTCCGATGTTTCGAGAAGCCGGTCAAAATGCTCTTTCAAAATCTGCCATACCGTTGTGTCGGTTACTGCGCGTGCAGTGGCATACCGGGCTTCTCCCGTCACCAGGGCCATTTCACCCAAAACGTCATTATCGCCCAGGGTTGCAATGGTTCGGTGATTCTTCTCATCAAGGATTTCTACCGTGCCGTGCTCAATAATAAACAGGCTGTCGCCCGGATCGCCCTGGTGCAGGATGGTGCTGCCCTTTTTGAATTCGCGGCTGGTTACATAGGGCAGCAGATCCTGAATTTCACGGGGGGGCAAGTGATGGAACAGGGGAACCTTGCTCAGTTTCTCAAAGAGAAAGCGGTAGTGCTTGATCTTTTGGCGCTTGAGATGGTTGATGGTTGTGGCCGCTTTTCTCAGAAATCCGCCCTTATTGTTTATGGTTTGATTCAGAACCACAAAAAGAAGGCCCCCAAGGATACAGCCCGCGGCAAGGGGGTAAAATTCACCCTGGGCCAGCTTTTCCGCTACCAGGTCAATGGTCAGGGCGGCAAGCAAGGCCCCTCCACCAAAGGCCATCAGCCCGGCGATAACTTTTTGGCGCGGCACCCACAGCATGGCCACCACCGCCCCCAGCGGCAGTGACGCCGCGCTGAGAAGGCCAAGAAGAAATGCTTGCAGGGATAAGGGTTCCATCATTTGTGTTTCCAAGCGTATTAAGTTTATAACTAAACCCACCAGCTTGAACTAAACCCGGCGAGGTACTACTGATCAGGTGAGAATACATTAATAAGACGCTACGCGTCTCTACCCCTTTGTCTTGCCACCTTCGGTGTCAAGAGCTGCGCACTTTGCTTTTGCCTGCGAAAAAGAGCTGCAAGCGGTCAATCCAGAGGATTGACTCAAAGGAGGCAAAAGAAAGGGCGCCCTGCAACTTGTCCCGCCCCTGGCGGGATACCCTCGCGGCACGATTTCAGTCGGCGGGTCAACAAACTCGCCCCTTTTCCTTCTGAAATCGCTGCACTCGGCTGCGTTGCAATGGGATTAAGAAAGCCCGGAACTAATCAGGGGTAAAAACTTTTAATAATCAAAGTTGCATTCTTAGGGTTGTTCCCCCTGGGCTGCATAAGACCTCCCTCGCAGCGAGAGTGTTGTTAATAACTACACATATTCTATTCAGTAGATAGAATATACCGGATAATTTGTCAAAGGAGTATTGCATGCAAAGACAGGGTTTGTCAGCCGGTGATTTTTCGCATGACCCATTCGAGACTTAATCGATAGTCCGCCTTTTTCCACCAGGCGGCCAAAAGTAAAAAACCGGCAAGCAGGCCCGCCAGCAGTAGCAGCGTTTCGTACTTTGAGAAAACCCTGAAAAAACCAAACACCCGGCTCAACTCTCTAAAAACAATCACATGCACAACCAGCACTGTTAAAGAAACACGCCCGAGAGAGACCAGGGGATTGGACGGGCTGAACAGCCTTCCCAAGCCCTTTGTGCTGCAACAGTACACAGCCATAAGGGACAGCCCCAGCAACAGCAGCGACATGGGAAGCAGGGACGGATAGAAACGGGGAAGCAGCCTGCAGGCCCTTATCAGTGGATCACTCACGGCAAAGTCGAATTTCAAATAGCTGCAAGCGCTCAAGAGGCCGGCCCCTGCCAGGCAGGCCGAACCGAGGAACACCATAAAGCGGAATTTTTTTTGCATAAACCATCTGCCCCCCAGCATGCCCGCCATAAAAAAGGCCAGCCAGGGAAAAACAGGGAAATGGCCCTCGGCAAGCGCCAGGCGAAAAACGCCTCCATCCAGCTTCATGTTGCCCATGCGGGTGTTGCTCAGCCTGAGGGGCGTTTCGAGCCAGTTTTGAAGCACAACCGTTACACCCAACACCAGCAGCAGGCCGAGCAGCAGGCCCGAATCCGGCATACGGCGCAACAGGGGTGCCAGCACCAGGGCAAAGCCGATCATGTGCAGCACATACCATGAGCCTGCTGAAAACCAGCCGGGCGTCAAGAGGTTCAGTAGGTAGCCGAATGCCATAATGCACAGGCCCCGCAGCATGCACGTTCTGTCCGGATTTCTGTGCCTGCGGGCGAGCAGCACGGTTCCGGTACCGGCAAGGGTGATAAACAACGGCGCCGCAAGTCCCCCCAACCCGTTCAGGGCCAGCATGAACGGGTCTTTGAAAAGCCGGTACTGTTCCCGCCAGAGCCATATGCCAAGGTGCTGGTTCAACATGAGCAGGGCGGCAATGCCCCGCAGGCCGTCAATCCAGGCTATTCGAACGGTAGATTTTTCCGCCACTCGCACCTGCTTTTTAGCTTGTCAAGGTATGTAAAATTGCTTACAGTTACAACGACTGTATCAAAAACCATCAAGGCTTGAAAGTAATTAATATCGACCACGAAACCTCTTCGAACGGTAAAACCAGGGTCGTGCGTTGAAATACAGCCAACTACAGAAAGCTACCCGGTGCCTTCACAACCATTTACCTGCAAGCAGTGCGGAAACTGCTGCTTAAAACTTGACGGGTATGAAACAACCTGCAATGGTCGGGACATACGCATGTGGGAAAAAAATGGCCGGTATGATATTCTGGCCTGGGTAATGACGCTTGTTTCAAAAAGCGGCAGGCAGACCCACGAAATCTGGTTTAACCCTGAAACGGGCGACCAGGCAACCCGGTGCCCCTGGCTGCGAAAGCTGCCGAAAAGAGAGGCCTATGTCTGCCGTATTCATGATATGAAGCCCTCAAGATGCCGCGACTGGCGCCCGGGTTCGCGTTCGGTTGCCGCTGAGATCGGCTGCCGGGGATTCGACCCCTGAACAGGCAGCCGACTGCGGATATGCAAGAGAGGTGGTTTGATGAATCGTTCATCCAGGCCCTTGTCACGGATATGGTTGCTTATCTTCTCGGTCGGGCTGCTCTCCGTTTCCTGCACCGAAGACACCACGGTCATCATTACCGACCCTTTGGAGGGAGAAAGCCTGTACGGCATTGTCCGCTGTTCGGCTGACATACAAGGCCCGGCCGACATTGAGGAGGTACGCTTCTATTATACTGCGGGCGCTACTGAACACCTGATAGGTACTGATACGGACCCGGATGCAACAACCTGGGAATCTGCCTGGTACACGCCTGAGGCCTCCAATGGCGCCGGGACAGTTGTTGCCAAAGCATTTGATACCGACAACGCAACCTATACCGCAGTAGTTTCTGTGACCCTGTATAATCCGACCCGATCGGACTCTATCCCCGACGGTGCGGTAAAACTGACCCCCCAAAACGATTTAAACCCGCCGCGCTTCAACCCCGATATACCGGAACTGCAGGATACCTGGGAAGACCCGGTCCCCCTTGCCGGGCCGGTAAACACGGCCGGTGCGGAAGATTCGCCGTTTATAACGCCCGACGGCACAACCCTCTACTTCTGGTTTAATGGAGATGTAGCAAAGTCCGTGATCGAACAGGTGGACGACCCAATGACCGGTATTTTCCTGTCCCGCAAAACAGACGGCACCTGGTCCGAACCGGAACGGGTTTATTTAAACTATTACGACGAGCCCTCACTTGACGGTGCTCCGACCATTCATGAAACAACCCTGTGGTTTGCATCGGCCCGGGCCGGCAATTACAAAGACCTGGATATGTGGACGGCCCTGTTTCAAAACGGGCGCTGGGGAAGCTGGCAAAATGCAGGCGAGCTTTTCAATCAGCAGTATGAAATCGGGGAGTTGCATGTTACTCCGGACGGCACAGCAATCTATTTCGACTCGTCCCGCAACGGCGGCATGGGTGAAAAAGACATCTGGGTTACCCGGTTGCAGGACGGACAGTGGACGGAGCCGGAAAACATTGCGGCGGTCAACACCGAATTAAACGAAGGCTGGCCTTATGTTTCCGAGGGCGAAACAGAGCTGTGGTTTACCCGCGGAACCCCGGCCCCGGAAATATACCGGTCACGCAAAGAAGGCGGTACCTGGCAGGAGCCCGAGCGTATTCTGACGTCCTTTGCGGGGGAGCCGTCGCTTGACCGGGAAGGCAATCTTTATTTTGCACACCACTCCTGGGACGAAACCAACAACCGAACGGCTGAAGCGGATATTTATGTGTGCTATTTGAAGAAGGAATAATCAGGCTATTGCGACATAGCCTTTAGAGGATAACGAAATACCAGACGATTCCGAACAGCGAAAGCAGCCATATCAGAATGAGATTCACTCGGACCTGGTCGTCCCGGCGACGCATGCGTTTCACATTGATTATCAGTCCGGCACTGCTGATAGCCAGCCCGATAAACATCAGATAGAGAAGAATTTGTATAAGGTCTTCAGACCAGGTTGAACGCTGGTAGATATTAGCGGACCTTGCGGCAACCGTATGGAGGGGTGGTCGGGCCTTATGAAGAACCATCATTGCCGCCACAAACAGAATCCAGCTGCCGACCCCCAGAAAGGTTATAACCCTTAACCAGATGTCCGGTCCTTTGCGCCGCTCGACTCTTTTGGGTTTTATGGGCTCATCCAAAAGAATTTCTCCCGAATGCAGATCGGTTCATGAAGTCTTATGTATTTTCTTAGCCTTTTTCGGTTTGACATTGCAAGTAAAAAGGCTTATTCGGCCAGGGCAAGGTGGGGGCGGGTTTCCTGTTCCAGATAGGCCGGTTCGTACACCGGTTCGTTATACAGGGCCAGGATCTCTTCATCTGAAGAGAAGTTCCAGGCAACATACGGCTCGATTTCTAAAAAAAAGTTCAGAAGTTCTTCGTTCTGTTTCCAGGTGGTTTCATCTTCATGCTTCCAGTTTGGAAATATGTCGTCTCCAGCCCGCCATTTTACTCTGTGCCTTTTGCAGTAAAACCAGTGTGAGCGGCCGATATTGAGGTGACCGTCGTTTTTTTTGCATTTAGGGCAGTCGCCAAAATGGCTTTTTACCGGAAGTTCAAGAACTGTTGCCATATGTTTCATCTCATCTATTGTAAAAAAACGATAGGTGTTTTCCTGTTATTAAATAACAAATATTGTATATATGCATGATCGGTGCCATGTTGCCTTTGCAATTAAGGTATTGATTTTTATTGCTTAATTTATTAAAGGCTTTTGTCTTACAGGATTACCCGCCAGAAAATACCGCAGCATCCATTCATTTTTTTGACGCATTTGTGCTATACACTCAGCTAAAGACCAGCTAAAAGCGAGGGTTTTGACATATGAATGAAGAGGATCTGACGGCGCTTTTCTTTAAAGCCGCCCGTAATGCCGGCTCTGTTCCTGAAGAGGTGAAATGTGTTTTTGAAAAGCTGGTGCTGGTCACGCTCAGCTATCGTGACAGCCTGAAGCGGGAACAGCGTGTGCTCACGGTGGAAGAAGTTCGCACCGCCCTGGATCTGTTCCAGGAAACCCTCCGGACCCGAAGGCTCCCCGAAACAGAAAACCCGCGGCTGAAGGATTTGGTTGCGCTATGGTATGACGAATTGAAGGTGTATCTTCGGTAAGGAAGATAGCCATTCTATGGGCCTATGGGCCATATTTAGATAAAAAAGTTCGATTTAAGCAGATTTTATCTTTAAATTTTTAATTATTCTCTAAAAAAGCCTTCAATGCCTCTTTAAAACCTAAAAATTAACCTATTTTTATCCTGTTTTCGACTCAAACAGAAAAAAACGGTTTTTTGAGTATTTTTGCGATTGATTGAATGATTTCATTGACGAAATTCTTTTCATCACGTAATATAAATCTTAATAAAATATTAAATTAAGACGTTTATACTATTCAAATACAATTTTTTGCAAGGGGCTCTTTATCTCTTTTATTAATCCCGTTTTCTTACATCAGGCAGAATAACTACCTTTGTATGCGGAACCGTCACACCGATTCTTTTTGGGGGAGGTGCTTCAATGAAAAATCAACACATACGACGAATCTTTTATTCCTTTGTGGCCGCAATTGCGGTTATCAGTTTCAGTGCGGTGCACACCGCCGGTGCGCAGGAGTTTGATTATTGCGCCGAGGCCGGCAGCGATTGTGAAATGTGCTGTCAGTCGGAAGCTGAAATGTACTGTGAAGATGAATGCCACATGATGTGCGATGATGAGTATGGTATGTGTATGGGAGACTGCGCCATGAACGGCAATCCGCCGGGGTGCGAAGAGGACTGTGACACGAACAGCCAGGCGTGCCATGAAAACTGTATGCCTGACCCGGCCTGTGTAGATGCCCTTGCCCAGGATTGTATAGATTCCTATTGTACGTTTGCCTGCGACTGTACCGCCTATGGTGCCTGTGATGCTCTCTGGGGATGCGGCGGCGATACGGAGTGCATAGCATCGTGTCTCTCCGATTTCTGCGGTGAAGGATGCACTACAGAGCCCGCCGGAGCCTGTGACGATACCGACGGCGACTGCATTCCAAATGAATTCGACAATTGTATCGATGTCCCGAACACCGATCAGCAGGATGCAGACGGGGACTGTTACGGTGACGCCTGCGACTCCTGTCCCGTGGTCTGGAACCCGGCCAACTGGTATGATGTTGACGGGGATCTGGACGGCGATGCGTGCGAAGCAGACAATGACGGCGATACGTTTCCGGACGGTACCGACAACTGTCCCTATATCGCCAACGACCAGACCGATACCGACGGGGACGGCGTGGGCGATGCCTGTGATAACACCCTGGGCCATATCAGCGTCATACCGGTCAAGCCGGCCGGAGCGTATGAAACATTTGGTATGGATATTAATGATGCAGGCACCGTAGTGGGCTGGTTTCGCGATTCCTGCGATCCTCTTTTGCGGCGGGGCTTTGTCTATGACGGTGTTTCATATACCGCAGTTAACTGCATTCCGGGTAACTCTTTGCTGTGGGGTGTCAACGATACCGGTCTGGCGGTGGGTTCGGACCTTTCGGGGCTGAACGGCGGATTTGTCTATGATATTGCCGGGATGAGCTGCACGCCGATCAAAGTATCCGACCCGGACCCCAACATTCAAAACACCACCCAGCCTTTTGATATCAATAATGCCGGGGTAATCGTGGGCCGTTTCGGGTTTTACCCTTCCAAGCGTGGTTTTATATATGACGGAAGCACATATGCTTACCTGGATGTGCCGGGAGCCCTCCAGACCTACCCTTCGGGTATCAATGATCTTGGTATGGTTGCCGGGTATTATGAGGACGGGACAACAACAAAACGGTATGGATTTGTGTTTGACGGAACAACCTATACGACCATCGATATCCCGGGGGCCGACCTTGTCTCCGCATACCGGATCAATAACAGCGGTCAGGTGTTCGGCTATTACGAAGACGCTGCCGGTGTGCCCTACGGCTTCATGATGGATGGAGCCACCATTGCCACCTTCGACATCACGGGCGCCAGAGACTGCTTCAGCTGGGGCGCCAATAATACCGGTCTTGTGGCCGGGCGGTTCGGTGATGATGCTGAAAACCGCGGCTTCTATGCAGATATAACTTCCGTGCCGACCCTTATAGAACTTGCGGATTTTTCCGCCACTGCCGGATCGGGTAAGGTAATCATTGAGTGGGAAACAAAAGCGGAAATCGACAATGCCGGTTTTAACCTCTACCGCAGCGCGGGCAAAGGCGGCGACTACGAAAAAATAAATGCCGCCCTCATCCCGGCCAAAGGGTCCGCTACCGGGGGTGCGACATACCGGTACCGCGATGTGAACCTTTTGAACAGAACCACCTATTACTACATGCTTGAAGATGTGGACCAGAGAGGTGTTTCAACCTTCCATGGCCCGATAAGCGCTATGCCGACATGGCTGTTTGGAATCGATGTGGGGCTTTTCGGTACCAGGGCCGGAGACCCTGCTTTGAGCATAAGCGCATCGGGGTTGGAAAAAACAGCCGATCCCGAGACCGGCTTGCCTATCAAATAATTCCAGCAGCAAGACATATCTTTTTCAGAATGATAAAAAGGCCGTCTTTGAAAAAGGCGGCCTTTTTCCATGCCGTAACGGGTTTTTACCCATTGACAGCCTTAACTGGAAAGCATAAAAATAATCAGTGCAGAATACTCTAAAATTTCGTAATCGACTGATTGAACATCAAAATGAGGTTGTGGACCATTCATCCCAAATACCTGGACGCTCAAGGCCTGGTCGCCCTGTGGCGGGAGGCGCTGCTGGCACGGGCCGTATTGAAAGGTGAAACCAGAGGCTATACGAATCATCCGCAGCTGATTCGCTTCCGGAACCAAAAGTCGCCGCTACGGTATATTAATGCGTATTTGAGGGGCGTATATGAAGAAGCGATACATCGAGGTTATTCTTTTGATGCTAAAAAACTGAGCAGGGTACGTACTCCCGAGGCTATTGCCGAGACCCGGGGACAGCTTGCGTATGAGTGGGAGCATTTGAAAAGCAAGCTGGCCGGAAGATCGCCGAAACACTTTGAGGCAATTAAATCAGTCAGGCTGCCTGAACATCACCCGATGTTTACTATTGTCGAAGGTCCGGTACGGGAGTGGGAGCGCGTAAAAACCAGGTGAGGCATTTTTCTTCACCGGCATGATACATGAAGTTTGGAATAGTCTGGCTATTAAGGATTATTAGTGGGAAGGGAAAGGTATGAAAAAAGTATTTATCATTATTGCATGCATATTTTTTGTATGCCTTATAGTCATTTCCTGCCGCAACGGTGATGACAAGCCTGCGCAAGAAGAAGATGTTCAGGTGGATAAAGTTCTGCTTTCTTTGCCGGATGCTGTTAATGCACCCCAGTCCGGAAGCGAAGGTTCCAGGTTCCTTATTTCGACCCTTGTAACTGAGGCCACCGTTTTTGAGGGGGTCGAGGAAATATTCAATCCGGTCCGGGAACGATACAATCCGCTGGCCTCTACGGTGATAGACACGATTAATTCATCACTGACGGCAATCGATGAAAAGATATTTCTGAACACGACTGTCATGAACAATCTCAATAAAGATGGTTTGGTTACGCTGACCTATGACAATGAAACCAGTAAAGCCAGAGTCACCAAAAACGGCGATATCTATACCGTTGAATTGTGGACCAGCCTTTCAGGGACATGGCTGAAATATTTACATGTCAGCTTTTCAAGGGATGGTGACCGCTATTCCGGTACCATTACCGGTCGCGAGCAGGAGCTTGATTCCACGTACCGTAAGGAATATGAAATCAAATTCGACACGGAAGATCCGCTGCTGGGGCATACCATTGAACTGCGGACAATTAATATCGACTATGACGACCCGGAAATTGATACTAGCTGGGAAAACGAAAATATTCCCACAAAGATGTGGCTTTCCGCCAGCACGGACAACACAACTTTTTCTATTGCTGCCAATGTTTATTATACGCAGGTAGATATTGCATCACATACACGGTTTTATGAATATCTCATGGCAATACTGAACGACGACGAAGCCTTTATTCCAGGAACAACGCAGGTTAATGCTCATTTTATTTATCGAGGGGCGATTGATGTTGCCGAAGACCGGGGAGCAATCGAACTGGCCCTTGTTCCGGAAACAAACACCGATACTACGGAGGTTTTTAGCGTTTACAGCATTGGAGAGATATATCGTGAAGCCGTAGCGGACTGGGTTCAGGATAACGGCGGTGCTAATAGAAACGTTATCAATACGATTAATAACGCCCTTGAAGAAATTGGATCAGGGCTGACCGTGTCGCCAACCTCGAGTACCGAGGAAATATTTGATGCCCTGAAAGCGATACAAGACTACCTTGAAGAACAGGATAAGAGTATCAGGCTGCTTGATGGTGTTCTGTTCGTGGTTCAACTGGGAAACCCTGGATATTTTGACGACAAAAGTGGTTTTGTGGGTAACAATGAATTGCGTCGGCCTGCGTGGGCGGATGAGGTGCCTGGATTTGGCGACCTGGAAGTGCTGTCGGCGGCTGATGTTGCCGGAAGCGGCTTTACGGTAACGATGCCCAATGACGAAGAGCCGGATTTTTAAGTTTACAACCGCCGATGATTATGTGTTTGATATGAGGCTAAGAGTCCTGAATACATGGAGAAGGACGGGGTGGGTGTCGCCACCCTTCTCCTAGGTGTTTTTTGTTATTTTACACGCAGTAAGTAGTCCTTGTTATTTTCAAAGATGTTTCCGTGTGCTACCATATATTTGTTTGTGGCATGCATGGCGATCACCAGAGGGGAAACTGTTTGCATACGGAGCATACGGCATGAAACAGACAAACACATTTTGCAAAAAGGTGCTGGCAGCGGTTTTAAATTCGGACCTGGATTTCTTCACGGAATGGATTTATCGATATGAGTGGAGCACCATGTCCGAACTGGAGCAGAAGCGGGCCATGCAGGAATGGGAACGGCTGACCAGGGTAGTTAAGGAACAGCAGGAGCTGGAAGTTCTCTGACCGACCCGCATCAAGCACGGCTTTATGTGACCGATTCCATAGCACCAAAAGCTCAGGCCCCTCCGGCTGAATTAAAAGCCGGAGGGGCTTTTTCGCTTCTATGAGGCTGTCGGAGAACGTCCATCTACTTCGTTGCGCTCAACCCTGCGTCGTTGCGACGTACTGGTTAGTTCCAAAACAAGCGAAGCGTTCTGCTACGGTTGCCGTAATTCCCGAATCTACAGGCTGTACTCCCTCCAGCCTCATCAACGGACTACAAAGTACGCTTCTTCGGCTTCCGGTCTGTGCAGCCTGTATCTCCAGGCATTTCAGCACCCTCGCTACGAACAATCGCTTGATTTGGAACTAAAGCGCCTCTCTCCTCGGGTTTCGCGCGCCTTGTATCTGAACATTCATCAACAGCCTCCCATTAAGAAGGTATTCAGACAAACTCCTAGAGGCGGTAAATATTAAACATAAAAAATGTAAATACACATCTGGACGGCAGGGTCTCTTGGTGGTATTCTTTCAGGTAAGGATGGTAACCGGAACCAGCGGCAAAGCGCTATCGGTTCCGGATCTGTTCTCGCAATCGGGTTGTCGCCCACCTTCTGCTTAAAAACATAATGGAGTGTTGATATGAAATATTGTATTTCATTAATGGTCGTTCTGTACCTGGCTCTTTTTTGTTACAACACTGCCGGAGCTGTTGAAAGTACCGCTGTTGAAGCAAGCTTTAAGGTTTTTTGTGACGAGCGCATTGAGTTTTTAAAGGCTGCGCAATCGCCACAGGTGGGATACGCCCGGGAACGAACGGCCTTTGTGGCACAGTATACCGATTTCGGTAAGGAGTATGATTTTAGCGTTAAAAAAACAAAGTATAAAACGTCCCCCTATATAGGGATCCTGAAATACAAAGAGAAAAAGTATATCAGTACGGCGAATACCCGTCAAAAGGCGCGCAAAGGACCGTTTACCTGTACAACGGTCTGTCCGGTTACAGAAATATTCGTATATCATGAAGGCAAGTGGCAGGAGTAATTCCCCTGCTTTTTAAAGTTACCCCGCTAGGTGTTCGGCCTGTCCTAACAGTTCTTCCAGCGCATCCAGTCCCTGTAGAAAAAAACCGGGATCATGAAGATCAACGGCGAGTGGCTGCAGCAGTTCGTACGGGCTGCGGCTGCCGCCGGAGGCCAGCAGGTTGCGGTAGCCGGTTGTGAACTCTGCGCCAAGGTGCCGGTAGCGGTTATACAGAGCAAGTACGGTCAGGTTCGCAAAGGCGTAGGCATACACGTAGCCCGGCGAGTGAATAAAGTGGGGTATGTAGGACCACCACAGGCGGTAACGCTCTTCAAGGACAACGCTGTCCCGGAACATCTTTTCCTGGGTTTCAAACCATATATCGGAAATTTCTTCAACAGACAGTTCGCCACGGGTGGGGCGCGCCCGGTGCAGACCGTCTTCGAACAGGTGCATGGATATCTGGCGGAAAATGGTGGCAAAGCTGTTCTCAAGCCAGCTACAGATAAGCGCCAGCCTTTCCTTTTTGTCTGCGGTTCGTTGCACCAGCGTATCCAGCACCAGCATTTCTCCGAACACCGATGCAACCTCGGCCATGGTGAGGGGGGTGTCCGCATTAAACTGCCCCTGCTCGCGGGCCAGGTACTGATGAATACCGTGTCCCAGTTCATGGGCGAGGGTGAGCACATCCCGTTGAGATCCTGTAAAATTCACCAGAATGTACGGGTGGCATGAGGGTATGGTGGGGTGCGCAAAGGCTCCGCCGCGCTTGCCGGGCTGAACCGGGGCATGAATCCAGTTGTTCTCAAAAAAAAGTGCGGCCGTGTCGGCAAATTCCGGGGAAAAATTCCGGAAGGTTTCGAGAACAAGAGTGCAGGCTTCTTTCCAGGAGTATGTTTTTTCAGAAAGTCCGGGAACCGGTGCATAGCGGTCGTAGTCATACAGCCGGTCGGTGCCGATGATATTTTGTTTCAGCCGGTAATAGCGTTGCACAATGTCGTAGCGTGAAGTAACCGCCTGCACCAATGCATCAACGGTTTTATCGCTTGCTTCATTCATAAGGTTGCGTTCCGTCAGCCAGGCGGGATAGGAGCGCAGGTTGTCGGTAATTGATTTATCAAGGGCGATCGTATTGATAATATGCGCCAAAACATGGGAAACCGGCTGCAGACCGGCGGTCAAATCTTCGGCAGCCTGTTTGCGCACCGTGCGATCGGGCTGGTACAGAGCATTGGTCACATCAGACAGCGTCCGGCCCGCACTCCCGAACCGCAAGGCCCCAACCACTTTTTCAAAAAGCGACACCCAGGCACTGCGCCCGGCCGGTTCTTTGGCGGTCAGCAGTTGCTCCTCCGGGTTGGAGAGGCGGTACGGGGCAAACGACCGCAGCTTTTCAAGATAGTGGCGGCGTGAGGTAAGGGCCGGGTCTCCGAGAAGGGATTTTGTAACAGTGTCCGGAAGGCGTGACCACTCCAGTCCGAAAAAGAGGGTTTTCCGACTAACAGCGCTGGCAAATTCCCGACTTGATTGCCAGATACGGCCGGCTTCGGGGTCCTGGGTGTTTACGGCAAAGCAGAGATCGGCATAGGAAATCACTTTACCGCCGAGTTCCTCAATTTCTTCCAGGTCGCCGACCGCCCGGGCGAGGTCTTGGGCTGAAACATCCTGTAAACGGCCCTGGTATTTTTCTGAAAAACTATCAGCCATTTCCAGGCAGCGATTGCGGTCGGTTTCTATTCCCGGGTCCTGGAGGTTTTGATACAGATCGTCAAGCTGCCAGACGGCGTCCTGGGCCGGCTGGGCTGTGTGTGCGGTATCGGAGCTCATATGTATTCATCCTTTCGCAGGGTATATTTTTTACGTAGCGATGGTCTCAAAATAACTGAATTTTAATAGTACATTAATGCTGTCTTAAATATTCCATCTTATATTACTTCACAGAGCGTTACAAAACAACAGCCTTTTCATATCCCGAGGCGACCGTTTTTGCACCTGCCGTCCAGTCCCTCTCCACTGGACGGCTTTTTTTACGCACCTCCCAAATCTTTTCCATTAAGCGTAGCAGCCTTATCCTGCTTAGAACCCGTTGTATGGCGGCCGGGGAAAAACGTCTTTATGGCTATGTTGACGGTAGCGGCTGCAGCCGGTTTTTCTTTTTGATCTCTGGTAAAAAACAGTATACTATCATACTAGGAGGCTGTCGGAGAACGTCCATCTCCGGCGTTGCGCTCACCCTTTGTCACTGCGACGTACAGACACGTACGCCTCATTCCAAAGGATATCGCGCGCCTTGTGTCTGAACATTCTCCAACAGCCTCCCATTAAGTAGGTATTCCGACAAACTCTTAGGGCAAACATGACAGGGAGAGAGCCATGTTTAGATCAATAATATACAGTTTTTGCATGTTATTTGTAATGCCGGCCCCGGTTTTGTTCTTCCAGGGCTGTGATGAGACGGACATGCCCCTGAACGCCCCCCTTGCTGAACTGTTCCCCGTTGACGGTGTGATTGATTTTTCGAAGCTTTCAAATGTCGGCCAAAAGACACTGTCCTTTATTGATACCACGGGCGGCTCTCAGTCTAAAACAACGTCCGTTACCTGGGCGGTTATGAATGATGACGTTGATTTGTATGTGGCCGTTCAATGGACAGACGAAACCTATAACCATGAATACCTGCATTCCGGTCCGGTTGATTACGATGGGGTACAACTGTTTATTGATAACGATGGTGACGGCTCCCATGAGCCGGGAGAAGACAAACGAATGCTCTTTGCGGCCGATATCGGTTCGCTCTATATAGATCAGCATAAGGCTGCAGATGATGAAACCGACACCATAGGCGATGGAAAAGCCTGGCTTTCCTATTATGCTGATACCGGGACATATCAGGCTGAGTTTCTTTTTCCGCTTACGCCGGACTCCCGCGGAGAAGATGCGGCTATAACCGGTTCAACGCGCTACAATTTCATTCTCTACGACCATGTAGTTCTTGCCGACGGCACCGGGAGCCTGGCTTCCCTTGACCCGACACCGGACGGCTCTCTGACATGGCAGCAGATACCCCTGAGCACGCAGGGGCCGTTCACGCGGGCAGAAATCCCCGATGACCTCACCGGTCTTATAACCTTTACCAGTACCCATGAGCATAAAAAGGGTGAAATTTATACGTTCGATCCGGCTTCCGGCCGGATTTTCCGGGTGACCGACAACGACCTGTTTGAAGAAAACGTTTCCCTTTCCCATGACCGTAAAAAAATAGCCTATCACGGCGCAACCGACACAACCGCCTATTCCCAATATGAAATATATGTTATCGGGGTTGACGGAACCGGCCTTACTCAATTGACGGACAATGATAGACTGGACGGACACCCCGGCTGGTCGCCGGATGACTCTAAAATTGCCTATGCATCATTCCGGGATGCCAAAGCTTCGGTAGTCGTCATGACGGCGGCGGGCGAGGAACTTGCCGACCTGACTCCGCCGGAATACGATGATAACGATGCAGACTGGCTTCCGGACGGCCGCATAGTTTTCAAGACCGACCGTTTCAGCATCCTGCCGGAGGTTCGGATAGCTGTTATGGATGAGGACGGCACCAATGTTCAGCAACTGACCAGCGGTTCGGGCTTTGTGGACCATGATCCGGTTGGAGACGCAACCGGCGTTGTGTTTGAGCGGCTTATGGCCTCCCTTGACTTTGCAACCGACCTCTCGGCCCTTTTTACACCATGGAATATTGTTGAAGTACAGCTGGAGGGCGGGTCGGAAAAAACACTGGTCACGGATAAGTGGATCAACTGGCTGCCGGTTTATGATCCCACCGGGCAGTATATCGCCTATCTCAAAAATACCGGCTATACGGAAGCGCGGCTTATGACCCGGGAGGGGAAAGACCTTGGAAGGCTCATTCCCGGCGTTACCAGTCTAACCTATTTTGACTGGAAGTGACGCGGCAAGGAAAACAGCGTCTACTCAGGGTAATTTTTATACAGTATATCCTTTATGCTTCAACAAAGTGAACGGCCCGGCTTTGACCGGCGCATGACCAGCGAAGAAATCAATGCCTGCACCATGGCACGGTTTGAGGGGCGTGTGCATATTGTGCGTACGCGCAAGGAACTCGATGCCGCTTTGGACGTGCTCGGGTCAGAAAAGGTGCTCGGCTTTGATACGGAAACACGTCCATCTTTTAAAAAGGGTGAGTCGTATCCGCCCGCGCTGATTCAACTCGGCTGTACCAAGGCCGTGTATATTTTTCAGCTCAAGTTTTTGAAGTTCCCGGTGAAGCTGCGAAAAATTTTATCTAACCCTGCAATTGTGAAAGCCGGAGTTGCCTGCGATTATGATATCAGGCAGTTAAAACTCCTGGGAGACTTCAGGGAGGCGGGCTTCACGGACCTGGGAGAGGCGGCGCGCCGGGCCGGTATAAAAAATCACGGGCTGCGGGGCTTGTGTGCTGTTTTGCTCGGGTTTCGCATTTCCAAAAACGCAAAAGTGTCCAACTGGTCACGTAGTGACCTTACTGAAGCGCAAATCAAGTATGCGGCAACCGATGCGTGGGTCAGCCGGGAACTGTACCTGCACCTGGTGAAAATGAGAAGGCAGGGGCTGCTTCCCGGGGGATCGATTTTTGAAGAGTGACGGCATTCCCAGGAGGGCGGCAAATAAAAAAGCCGTCCGAGAGGGGGGGGATGGACGGCTTTTTAAAGAGGATACTTATGGTGTACCTCAAACTGTTTGTATTTATACGACCATTATAGCCACGGCAAATTGCTTTGTCAACAAAAAGTTTGTGCGCTAATATATTATATATTTTAATAAAATGCTGCTATAGGTCAAAATCTGCATACTTTTACCATTTATTATTTTGTATTTTTGGGGCAAGATAGATAATGTTATATGGTTTTATGAGGAAAACAGCGCCCGTATTTGCGCTTTTTGTGTTGTTTTACTGTGGTTGTGCGGCCCGTACACCGGTTGAGCCAAACCGGCCGCATATGCAGGAAATACCCGAAACAATAACCCGAAAAGTTCCCCGTTGGAATTATGCGGGCACTGTTTCGCAAAAAGCACCCAATGCCCTGCGGGTTCTGAAACGCTATACCGGCCGTATGGGTTCGGCCATGGGGATTGTGCAGGAAAATTATTATAAATACAGCAAAGCATTTCACAAAACCCTGTCATACGGCACCACCGTGTATATATCACGGGATGAAGAACTGTATATCGATCCTGCCGGAGGACCGGCCCCGGATGAGTACATCATTGAACATGAACCGAATCCGGCCTATTTCGCGACCCAGGGGCAGGATAAGGGCGGCAGCGCCGAAAAGCCGAAACCCCTGGGCTACGGCGAAATAGTTGAAGAAGACCTGAGTGAATAATGAAAATAGTGGCCGATGAAAACATACCCCTGGTGCGGGAGTTCTTTGGCAGCTTGGGAGGGGTGCACACCCTCGCGGGGCGAAGCATGACACCCGAAGTGCTTGAGGATGCAGACGTCCTGCTGGTGCGTTCTGTCACGCGCGTGTCGGCAGAGCTTCTCGGAAGCTCAACGGTTCGGTTTGTGGGAACGGCAACTATCGGTGAAGACCATATCGACAAGGAGTATCTGGCCTCCCGGGAAATCGGCTTTGCCGGCGCCCCGGGGTCCAATGCCAACTCTGTGGCTGAGTATGTAGTGGCCTGCCTGCTGGAGCTGGCACAGCAACGGGGCTTTGCCCTTGCGGAAAAAACGGCGGGAGTTGTGGGCCTCGGTAATGTGGGAAGCCTGGTAAAAGAAAAACTTGAGGTGCTGGGCGTGCAGTGCCGGGCTCATGACCCTCCCCTTGCCGACCGGGGCGTACCGGGTCTGACTTCATTTAAGAATGTTTTGAAGGCAGATATAATTACCTTTCATGTCCCCCTTACCGACAACGGGCTCTATCCTACCCGGCATATGGCACACTATGATTTTTTTATGTCATGCAGGCCGGGAACCATTCTGATCAATACCAGCCGCGGAGCGGTCTTCGATACAGGGGGTCTCCTGAGGGCTTTGCGGGAGCGGCAGGACCTGGCCGCAGTGCTTGATGTGTGGGAGGGCGAGCCGGAAATAAATGTGGAACTGTTGCGGCATACGGCCATTGCAACCCCGCACATAGCCGGGTACAGCCTGGACGGCAAATATGCGGGGAGCGAAATGATCTACCGGGCTGCATGTGGCTATTTAAGACTTCCGGCCGAAAAAGATCTTTCCCGGATTGTGGACCAGAGAGCTGTGGGAACATATTCCATCGGTGAAACAGATGATGAACAGCAGCAAATATGCACTCTGGTCAAAAGCTGCTATTGCGTAACGGATGATGACAGTCGGCTGCGTAAAGGCAGTCTGGCTGACCCCGGGAGCCGGGGCGTGCTGTTTGACCGGCTGCGCAAAGAGTACCCGGTTCGGCGGGAGTTTTCCTGCTATGATGTTGATGTGCAGGAAGCGCCCCGTGAGCTGGTAAAAAAAATCCAGGGACTGGGATTTCATGTGCTTGAAGCACAACAGGGCTGAGATACCATGGAGATACCCTACGATCGCCTGAGCCCTGAAGCATTGCAGGGTCTTATAGAAGAGTTTATAACCCGGGAAGGAACGGATTACGGCTCCCGGGAAATAGCACTTGAAACCAAAGTTGCCCAGGTTCGGCGTCAGCTTGAGCGGGGCGAAACGGTGATTGTGTACGACGAAGAAACCCGGACCTGCAATCTTATGACCAAAGATGACCTGCGGTTGAAAGCCGGAGCTGCAGATAGCCCGAACGAAGACAATGTTTGAAAATGAGCTGTTTTATCTGATAACCGGTGTTGCCCTCGGGGCGCCTGCCGGCCTTTCACCCGGCCCCATGCAAGCCCTTATTATATCGGAAACCCTCCGGCACAGCACCCGCAAAGGAGTTGAGGCGGCCCTTGCTCCTCTGGTTACCGATGCCCCCATAATCCTGCTGATTGTTTTTGCAGTGAGCAGGCTGTCGAACTATGATCCGGTTATGGGAATCATATCAATTGCCGGCGCGGTTTTTCTGGTCTATCTGGCATATAAAAATTTTCAAATCAAAGAAATTCAGCCCAGTCCGGCCGAACCTTCCCAGTCACTCAAAAAGGGAATTATAGTAAACCTGCTCAGTCCGCACCCGTACCTGTTCTGGTTGCTGGTAGGGTCGCCCATACTGCTGCGGGCCTGGAAGCAGGGCATCGTGTGTCCGGCACTCTTTTTTGTGGGTTTTTACACAGTGCTGCTGGGCACGTTTATAACAATAGCTTTGTGCACGGGAGCTTTCAGTTCTTATGTTAGGGGGCGGGCCTATCGCCTGACCATGCGCCTGCTGGGGGTGCTGCTTATCGTATTTGCAGGGTTGTTCTGCTATAAGGGTTTTACACTCCTGGGGATTCTTTAGTAGGCTGCCAAAAAACATCCATCTGCGGTGTTGCACAGTATCGGAATATTTTTGTTCAGCCATCCGTTAAGAAATAATTTCAAACGTCTGAATGTTCCTATAGGGTGAAATGGTCAGGAAGTCTGCTTTTCAAGCTCGGTAAGTACCTGCATTGCTTCGTCAAAGGACGAGCCGCAGACATCAATTGAGGGCAGAAAACGGTTGCATACTTGAGGACGCCGGGGGTTGTTGAAGAGCGTGCAGCGGTTGTCATCAGTTAGTTGCACACAGCGCACCCCGGCAGGCTTGCCATCAGGCATACCGGGAATAGCGGAACTAATTGACGGAGCAATACAGCAGGCTCCGCAGCCGATACGACATTTCATGTTTTTCCTCTTGATAAGGTTGCCGGAAAACATCCATCTGTCCCGATTTTATCGGGATTGCACTTCATCCTCAGTCGTTGCGGCGTATAACCACATACGCCTCACTTCTTCGGATTTGTGCGCCTTGCATCTGAATATTTTACGACAACCTTCCAGTTTTTGGGGAAACTATAATAAACCACCGATGCGCGTTTTGTATCTGAACATTTTCCAACAGCCTTGATATCAGAAGGTTTGAACAGGATCACCGCTTATACATCAAGTGTGAGCAGTATATTCAGAGATAAAACGAATATCAATAAATAATTTGCTGTTCAGAAAAAAGGTGTAGTATACAAGAGAGTAAATACGGGGATGCATATGAAAAAAACAGTTTTAGCAGCGGCACTTATCGTTTTAGCTCTATTTGCTTTTCTGCTGCTGCAAAATCCGGAAATCCGTAATGCCGAGACCCACGGGAACGTAATTCTGTGCTTCGGCGACAGCCTGACCTTCGGCACCGGAGCCGACTCGGGAAAAGACTACCCCTCGCAGTTGTCGGCAATGATCGGCAGACCGGTTATCAATGCAGGGGTGCCGGGTGACACCACAGGTACGGCCCTTGAGCGGCTTGAAGAGGATGTGCTGAGTGAGGAGCCCGGAATTGTTCTGATAACTCTGGGCGGCAACGATCTTATGCGGGGCGTATCCCGCGAAGAGGCTTTTGCGAACCTGCGCCGTATCGTGGAAACTGTTCAAAATGAAGGGGCGCTGGTTGTCGTGGGTGGTATCGATGTGCCGTTCTGGGGCCGGGACTTCGGGGATGCCTACGAGCAGCTGTGCAGCGATACCGGATCAGTCTGTATCCCAAACGTTCTCAGGGGCCTGATTGGAAAACGGGAACTCATGAGCGACCAGATTCACCCCAACAGCAGGGGCTATGCCCGCATGGCGGAAAAGTTTTATGCGGCAATGAAGCCGTATCTGTAGTATGCGAACCTGTAACCCTTTCTGCTTGACACTCTGTCGAGCCCTATCCTATACTGCACCCACATCACCAGGGAGAAAAGAACCCGCACTGAAATGCGGAGTGGTTCCTTTTAAAGGAGGCGTCCATGTCTGACTTTAAAAAGTTACAAGCAGTAAATTTGCTGAATCTTTTAAGTGACGACGATCTCAAGGAGTTTGCAACTGCCTGTGAAGAGGCCTCGGCCCGGGAAGGTGAAGTAGTTTTTCATGAAAATGATCCGGGAGACTTACTGTATATGGTTATTTCCGGACGGGTGCAGATCTCGAAAAGCATTGCCGAAAACCAGGAAGAGATTGTGCAGGTCGTTTTTGAAAACGATATATTCGGTGAAATGACATTCATAGACGGAACCACCCGCTCCTCGTCGGCCAGGGCACTAGATGACTGTGCGTTCTATACAATCAAAAAGGATGCTTTTGATTCTCTCCTGAAAGAACGACCCGGAATGACGCTTGCGATCATGGAGCAGATGAACAAGATCCTTACCGGGCGCCTCAGAGTCACCAGCGAAAAAGTTAAAGAGCATATTCTCTGGAATCTTGAAATCAGCGGTGCTTCCGCACTCAGCATGCAGCATCTTATTTCCTCCAATGCCATGATAGAACTGGAACTTGCCAACAGCACAAAGTTAACCGGTCATATTCTTCTGGTGGTATCCACGGACCTTGGATATCAGGTAACGATAAAGGACCAAAGCGGCCGATTGTATGTTATTCCGTACAGTGCAATCAATTATATAGCGGTACAGGAAGAAACGTTCCAAAAAACGATTCAGGAATAATAATCCTGACAGATTTTGGAGGCATGTATGGCTGTTATTGATAGTTTTTTTAAGTCACTGAACCAGCAGGGTGGATCGGATTTGCACCTGGCTTCGGGCCAGCAGCCGATAATGCGTATTCACGGTGATCTCGCTAGGGTTAAATACAAAGAGTTTACCCATGACGAACTGAAGACTATCCTTTTTGAAATCCTGGATGACGAGCAGAAAAAAGAGTTTAACGAAACCGGCGACCTTGATTTCGGGTATGAGCTGGAAGGAGTAGCCAGGTATCGCGGTAATTATTTCATGCAAAAATACGGTATCGCGGCGGTGTTCCGGGAAATACCCAGCAAGATCCTGACGGTTGAAGAGCTTGGGCTGCCGCCGGTGTGCCAGGAGCTGGCCATGCTGGAAAAGGGAATGGTGGTGGTGACCGGCCCCACCGGGAGCGGTAAATCGACCACCCTTGCCGCCATTATCGACTATGCCAACAAGAACCGCAAGGACCATATCCTGACCGTGGAAGACCCGGTGGAATTTGTACACAGCAGCCGGAGCTGTGTGGTCAACCACCGTGAAGTGGGTGCGCATACAAAATCCTTTTCCAAGGCCCTGCGTGCGGCGTTGCGCGAAGACCCCGATATTATCCTGGTGGGTGAGATGCGCGATCTTGAAACCATATCGCTTGCCATGGAGGCCGCTGCCACAGGACACCTGGTGTTCGGAACCCTGCATACCCAAAGTGCCACAAAAACGGTGGATCGCATTATCAATGTATTTCCGGCCGAGGAGCAGGCCCAGGTTCGTACCACTCTTTCAGAAGCGTTAAAGGCGGTTGTAGCCCAGGCCTTGTTGAAGCGTGTCGACAAGCCGGGCCGTGTTGCGGCCCTTGAAATCATGATCAGCACATCGGCGGTTGCCAACCTGATCCGTGAAGGGAAAACGTTTCAACTGCCGTCGGCCATACAGACCGGGCGGCAGATCGGGATGCGGTCCCTGGACGATGCCTTGATGGAGCTGTTGCAGAAAAAGATGATTGCCCCTGAAGAAGCCTATAAAAAGGCCATTGAAAAAGCGAAGTTCAAAAACTTCCTCAAAGAGCCGCCGAGTGTGTTTGAGTCATAACTGTTCAGGTGCGTGTTTCTTCATATTTCAGAATGTGCCGCAGCATTTTTCCCGGCCTGATCTGCCTGGCCCATCTTCTCATCCTAGCTTACTGATATCGTCACTTCAATTGCCGTACTGGCAGTAGGGGCTGGATTTTGCTATAATCAATAATTCATTATTGTGAATTATGAGCTATGGCAAAAAAGTTATTAACACGACTACAATCGATGGTAAAACCGGTAAACGACAAACTGCCGGACGGCACCCCCATTGTCAAAGCCGGTGATGTTTTTCCCGCGAAAATCATCAGGAAAATCGAGCACAACCTGTATCTGGTGAAAATGCTGAACCAGCGGGTGCATGTTGAATCGTCGTTGAAGTTCAATACCAGCGATGTATATGTGCAGGTGCGTGAACTGAAACCGCGCCTGAAGCTGAAAATACTTTCCTCCTACCTGGAGTATATGGACCAGCTCATCACCATTGGGCGGCGGGAAAGCATTGTGCTGGATGATTTTAATCAATGGTGTCTGGCTGAATTAATAAAGGCCGGGTATTCTTTTTCAAGCCGTTCCGCCGGTGAGGATGTTCAAAAGATGCGCAGCCTGGCGCAACGCCTCTACCGGCAGCATCTGATACCCCTGCAAAGATATGTCGAAATGCTGGTTGCGCAACCGGAGGTTTTTGATGCGGTTGTATCGCTGTTGTTTACAGAGCGCGTTAACGCAAATTTTCCGGATTTCCGGGATGAGAGTGAGGGCCCGGCCGTTTATCTTGAAGCCCTGCATGTTTGCTATTTGAAATACCGGCTTGAAAAGTGTGCATCAACACCGCAGGTGGCTTCGTTACAGGACGTATTAACAATGCTGAACAGTTTTTTAAAGCCCCGCTACGAAGTTGATGTTTTTCTCTTTCCCTGCCGTGAAACGGCACGGGTTTTTTTAATCGAGCAGGATATGGGTGAGAACCAGGGTGACGAAATAGTACGGTACCAGTGCAGGATTACAGGCGGCTCTTATGCCGGGGCGATTGTGAATGTTCGGCTGGTTGAGGACAAGGTAAGTGTTACGTTTATGTATTATGACACGCTTCTGGCCGGCAGGCTTAAAAAATGTGAAACAGCGGTAAAAGAGCTGGCCGGAAGGTATCAACGGAAACTGTTGCCGGTGCGCTATGAGTCGATCATTCCCCAGCCTATTCTCAGTCCGCAGGAGGCAAAGCTGTGAATGTTCTCGGGATGACCTGTGAAGAACTGGCACAGGAGTTGAACAGGCGGTACGGCAAAGGTATGTTCCATGCAGCAGCCATGTATAGAGAACTGCTGCAAAAAGGAAACAGCAATTTGAGCGCTGTAGATTCATTCAGCCGATCACAGCAGCTTGCTCGTGATCTTGCCTTTGGGCTTGAGCGGCCGGACCTGGAAGTTGCCGCCCGGCAAGAAGCAGAGGGTGTTGCAAAATATGCCTTCAGGCTGCATGATGGCCTGGAAATTGAATCGGTACTTGTGCCGATGCCCCGGCATACAACCATCTGTATATCAAGTCAGGTAGGGTGTCGCATGGGGTGTCGTATATGTGCTACGGGCAGAATGGGTTTTGTGCGAAACCTCAGTGTGGCTGAAATTGTGGGACAGGTATATACTGCCCGGCTTGTGCTGGGGCATGCGGTAAACAATGTGGTTTTTATGGGCATGGGAGAGCCGTTGGATAATATTGATGCTGTAATCCAGGCTGTTCGAGTTATGAATGATTCCCGGGGGCTGAATATTGCCCACAGCCATATCACGGTTTCCACGGCTGGACTCGCCGACGGCATCCATCGACTTGCCGACCTGCAATGGCCGCGGCTGAACCTTGCGGTGTCGCTCAATGCTTCCAATGACCGGCTGCGATCAGAGCTTATGCCGGTGAACCACACCGTTCCAATGAGCGATCTCAAGCAGGCACTGCTTGAGTATCCATTGCGTAAAAAAGGGGTTTTCTTTATTGAGTATGTTTTGCTGAAAGGCTGCAACGACGAACATGAACAGGCCCTGGAACTGGCAGCGTTTTTGCGAGGGTTGCCGGTACGGGTGAATGTGATACCCTATAACAATGGTGGCGAACCGGCTTACGCGTCTCCCTCAGAAGAACAGGTAAAACGGTTTTGCGGGTGGCTTGCGCAGGAAGGCCTTTTTGTGCGCAGGCGCGTCAGCCGGGGAAGAAGCATACAGGCCGGATGCGGCCAGCTTTGTAAAAATCGGGACATAACCACAGGAAACCAGCGGAATGCAGAATGTTGAGATAAAAGCGACGGTGTCTGACATGGTCCGCATTAAGGAACGTGTTGAGAAATGTGCCGACACAGGCCCGGAGGTGCTGGAGCAGACGGATATTTTTTTTACGGTTCAGGAAGGCCGGCTGAAATTACGGGAAGTTCCGGATAGGAAAGCGCAGCTTATTGCCTATAAAAGAGCATCATGCGCCGGGCCGAAAGCGTGTGAGTACCATATTCATGAAACGGATACACCCGAACAGCTTACAAAAACGCTGGGGCTTGTGCCGGGTATTCGCGGTGTTGTAAAAAAGAGGCGGCTCTTGTATTTTGTCGGGCGGACCCGTATCCACCTTGATCAGGTTGAAGGGCTTGGCGACTTTGTGGAGCTTGAAGTTGTGCTGCAGGAGCATGAAAGCAGGGAGCAGGGTATGAAGGTTGCGCGTGATATTATGAAAAATATTGGAATACGGGAAGAAGACCTTGTAGAGTGTGCGTATATCGATTTGATCGACCGGCAGCTTTTGGGGCAGGGGAATTTGGAAGCATGAATTCATTAACTATTGGTTCGGTAACGATTCCATCACGCTGTTTTCTTGCCCCGCTGGCCGGAATCAGCGATTTATCCTTTCGAATGCTGAACCGCCGGTTCGGCTGCCGGTTTGCGTTTGTTGAAATGTCCAGCGCCAAGAGCGTTTTGGTGCAAACAAAAATGACAAAGAAGCTGTTAAAGGCCGACCCGGCCGACAGGCCTCTGGGCATACAGCTGGTTGGAAAAGACGGGGATGATTTGCGTCGGGCCCTTGAAGTGCTGGAGCCATATGGGTTTGATATTATCGATTTCAACGCAGCCTGCCCGGTCAGGAAGGTGGTGCGGCGTAATGAAGGGGCCAGCCTTTTAAATGACCCGCAGAAACTTACGGAGCTTATAAAGGTGCTGGTAAAGTATTCAGCGGCACCGGTTACCCTTAAAATCCGTTCGGGCTGGGACGCCCATAGTATAAATGCCCCTGAGATTGCACGGCGGGCAGAGGATGCCGGGGTGCAGGCCGTGACGATTCACGGCCGGACCAGGGCCCAGCTGTATAAGGGGCGGGTGAGATACGAGAGCATCCGGGAGGTTAAAGAGGCCGTTACCATTCCGGTTATCGGCAGCGGCGATGTGTTTTCTCCGTGGCTCGCCAAGAAGATGCTTGATGAGACCGGCTGCGATGGCGTTGCCATTGCCCGGGGTTCCTTCGGCAACCCCTGGATATTTGAGCAGACCGAAGAATATCTGGCCCGGGGTACGGAACCGCGACGACCCGGCCTGGAGGAGATTATGGAGACCATGCTCAGGCACCTTGCCATGAGCATTGAACTGCAGGGAGAGCGCAACGGCGTAGTGCTGTTTCGCAAATTTTTTTCCTGGTATACAAAAGGGTTTCGACATATCAAGCCGCTGCGGGCGCGGGCATTCACCAGTAAAACAGAAGAAGAGATGATTGGAGTCATCAACGAGCTTCCCGGCCTGAAGGGTGCCCGGGATGGGCCGTATGATCCGCAGTATCCGTGGGCTGGCCAAGATGAAGAATGACGGACAGCCGGAAAACGCCTATCTACGGTGTTGCACGTATCCTTCGTCACTGCGGCGTATAACCACATACGCCTCACTCCTCAGGACTACGCAAGCCTTGTATCTGAGCTTCCGGTGAACTATCTGCTGATAAAATTATGTAGAAGCTGAAGCGGTTCCGTTTTTTAAGTTTATAAAATGTTCAAACGATACAGGAAGGTGGATTTTGTTTAACAGCGATGATAGGGGTGCTTAGAGCAAAATAAAGTTGAAGCGGCCAAAATCCGATAAAGAAGGAATATGGGAATATCATCAAAAGAAATAAGACAACGGGCGTTAAAGGCCTATGAG
>JANQGV010000073.1 GCA_028282925.1 Thermodesulfobacteriota bacterium | reverse complement strand
AAAAGCTTAATCATAGACCGAGAAAATGCCTAAACTACCGGACACCCCATGAAGTCCTTTGGCAGACTGTATATGGTGCACTTACAACTTGAATTCACCTGACTTTGGTTCGGTAGTGCCGGGATAATACAGGACAGTAAACGAATCACATCCCAATGAAAAACCCATCTTTTTCATCATTCCGCTTGCATCTCTTATATGTAAAGGATTAATGATTTCACCGTTTTTAATTTCAAAACTGTATTCAAAGCTTTTAAGAGAAAGCACGGCACCTACAGCAATACACAGCATGCTTAAATGCGCCAGATAAAAACCAAGATTATACAATCCGCCTTTTTCTGAAGCTATAATGTGTTTGCCCTGGTGGTTTATCATGCGATTTTTTTTAAATTTGGTTTTTAAAATTGCCAGTATGCCGGGTGCCGGGTCGGAAACATTATTAATCTCAAATGTTTCAATTAAAGGAAAAGTGTAAGAAAGGCTTTCTTTTTTTGATGTAATAAATCTCTTCACAGAACATGCACCAAGGTTTAAGAAAAAAAGCCCTGCTATTGCTGCAAACCATGTGTTAGTAGCAGGTATGTATTTATAGAAACGGAACCAGGAAAATGTTTTATAAAGAGAGGGGATTTCGGAAATAACCTGAAAAAGCAGCGTAACGCCCAATAAGGCAAAAAGAACAATGGTTAGCTTTACTGAAGATGAAAATAAGAAAATTTTTTTTAAGACCGGATTCATTAATTATGATCGGCTTGTATGAAATTGCCGGACACTATATCTTTTTTCAACTTGCTCAGTAGTGTTTTCAGGCCGGGGCTGGCTTGCTCACTCATGTAATCAATAAAGCCCAAACCGTCATTTTCTATTGTTTCCAAAATTAAAGATGTATTCTCGTTTTTAGTTACATAGTGCAGAACCGCCTTAACAAGCTGTGAAAGCCGCTTTTTCAATAAGGGGTCCGACTGTAATAGTGATTTTATCTCATTCGCGTGTGTATAATATTGCCGCACATAGAAGCGCCCTTTTGAGCCGCCGGCAAGAAGCTTGTCCCTTATCGATCTCAGAGATGACAAAACAGCTTTACTTGGAAAAGTTGCCTCTAACGGACACTTTTCATTAACCGCATATTTCAAACATCCCCTTATGTCGTCATAATAGGCAACATGGATGTTTCCGCCAGAATCAAGAGCAAGGGAACTATACAAACTGTTTCTTTGAAAATCTTCATCGATTATTTCTTTCGTAAATAATGAATCGGCATATTGGGCATATTCATATCGGGATAAAGGCTCGCCGTTCCAGAACGGTTCGGTTATGGTAAAATGAAAAACCCCGTTACCGTCTATGACAAAATCTCCAATGCTCACAGGGGTTTCATATATGGTCTCCCTCTGCCAGGCATCATTTTCATGCCAGGCATGTTTCAACACATCGGTGGTGTTGTATATGAGGTGCACGGTTCCGTTAGTATCTGTCCTCATGAATATCGGCCCTCGGGCGGATTCCTCTATGGTTTCAGTGTTCCATGTTTCGCCCTCTTCAAGCCTGGCAGCCTGTAAGGTGTTGCCGGCCGCGGAATGTATATACGCTGCAACTATTCCGCTATCAGCAGCTACTGCAATAGCAGTATGTGATATAAAACCACTGGATATAGAAGAACTCTCAACTGTTGAGCCATTAATGGTTGCATATTTAATACCGCTGTAGCTCATGTAGGAGATATGCACCGTATCGCCTGCATCGATCACGGCTGAATGATTAAACCCGAAGTCAATGTCTTGAGTAGACCAGCCCTCTCCGGATTTCACGGCATGTTTCAGTGTGTTTTCAGAAGTATACACTATGTGAACAGCACCTGTGCTATCAAGCAGTACATTCGGATTATTGATATCTGCACCAATCCAAGCGCCAACGGTTTCAATCTGCCAGTTGTTTTTTGTATCGGCTGCGTACTTGAGCACTTCGTTTGTTTCATCCCGGTAAGCTATGTGCGGTTTATTGTGTGCGTCCAGCACAAGCCCGCAATACGAGCCCGCAAGATATTCCCGGGCAACCGGTGCCGTTATCCATTCCGAACCATTTTTGAAAGCATGGTTCACTGCAGCGGTATACTCATTTGAAGGTGATGCATTGATATAGGCGAGTTCGGCATTGTTGTTTGAATCTACAGCAAGAGCAATTGAACTGATTTTATCCCCACCGCCTACTATGGTTTCTGATTGCCAGACACTATTATCTGCATAGCGCAGCCGTACATATTCCGGATATGCGGATACGCCGGCATTATCGCTTTCCGAAGCCGTAGTGTAGGCTATGAAGGGGTTGTAAAAGGCGTCGAGTGCAATGGTGTTGAGCCACCGTACAGGTGTAGTATCTTCAAATTCAACAGATGACCATTCATCATCCGATGAGTGCATATAGACTAAAAGATCGTTTAAATCCATCGCTACATGCGGTGAATCATCGGCGTCGAGAATAAAGGAGAGAGTAAAGCCGTAGGTATCCTTCTCTACGGAAAGAAACGGGTCATCTATCAATTGAGAACCGTCAAGGAAAGCATACCCAAGGTTTACATCAGCGCCATAGTTTGTGTATGCATAGACAATGTGAGGGATGTCCTGAGCAGAAAGATATATGTTTGCTTCCAGCCCAAACCATCCTTTCTCTACTACTGTCTGGTTATTCCAATCGGTGCCGTCAAAGTACCGGTAGGTAAGGGTGTTGGCAAAATAGTAGACGATATGGGGATAGCCTTCTGAATCAAGGGCAGCCGGTGCGCTTCCAAATCCCCAGTCAAGGCCGTAGCCTTCAGACTCAAACTGCCTGACTGTTTCTGTTTTCCAGGCAGCGCCTTCCTTCAACGCCCATTTTATGGAAATGGTAACCGGGTCATAATAAAAAATATTGGGTCGGCCGGCAGAGTCAATGTGCAGGCTAAACACCCTGACACCGTAATCGGCACCCACCGCTTCACGCTGCCATTCACCGTTTTTTGATTGTGCAGCATAATACACATTCCCACTGCCGAAGGCCATGTGTCTTGTGCCGTTATCATCTATTGTAAGAAAACAGCCATTGCTCATGCCGGATGAAATGTGTAACGAACTTTCAACCGTCTGTTTTTCCCAGGCAAGGGCCGGTATCGCTATGCAGATGGCATCTAATAAAATGAGGAATATAATTAAATTTTTGTTTTTCATGCTTCTCCTGTATAAATAAACAGGGGCTCGTACAAGCACAGCCCCTGTTTATTATGAAGGGTATTACCACCAGTCCCGGTTCAGAACCGATCTATACGCCTGCAAGCATTTAAGACAATGATCTTTATAAAGCTGACTCATCAGGCATGAGCGTGCGCATTTAGAAGAGTCGGAAGTAGAACACCAATCCCGGCATTCATCACCGCCACTGCCACAAGGGCAACCACAATTTGCGCAGTTGCTGTCTGCACAGCAGTTTCCGTTGGGACATATCGTTGCTCCGGTAACATATTCATCATTCAACCCACCTATAGAATGACCAAGCTCGTGTATTGCGAGCTCATTGGTGTGGTCATTGTGGCTTGTGCACATGGCATAGGTATTAGGATCACCGCCGCCACAAGTTAAAGAATTAGCTGAACCACCATATTCAGTTGAGTTATAGAGAATAAGAATTTCATCCCATCCTGAATGTACATTTGATGCATGAGTAAACTTATACGATCCGTCACACCGAATACACCTTGAGCAGCCACCAACACCTAATGTGCAATTTTGGTTTTGTACATAGTCGGCAGCATCCCATCGCCAATACCAGTTGATTTTGCCTGGAAACTCATTATAAGGAGGTTCGCTTTCAACGTGATTTTTAACCGCTTCGGCAGCCTGATTGAAACGATGACACCCTGCACAGCCAATATCCGGGTTTGCTTCAAAGCCATGCCCTAAAATAACTATATCAAGGTCACTTGGTGCCCTGGTTTCAGCAGAGCTTTTAATGGTACGTTTCGGCGGATTCAATAATATTTTTTTTGCCTGTTCCGGATCTCTATCTTTATATGGGCAGCCGCCTGCCGGTTCCGATTCAAGAGCACTTATATCGCTAAAACCATCTACACTGATCGAAAGCTCTTCAAAAGATTCTATGGCGTCACCCTCCATCTTACTGCTTATCCTGACGCTCGAAGCTTTTTCACTATATGGTATTCTTACCATAAAATCAGTTTCGTTTGTGTCTAATGCTATGCCTTGAAGATTTCCTTCATCATCCACCCAATCTGCAACATACTGACCAATGGGCGGCGTGACATAGGTACTATTTAATACCTGACCGCCTTTGTCGAGTAATTCACACATATATTCCCGGTTATTAGCGGCAGCTCGGGCTTTTGTGTCTGTAGCAATATCCCCGCTCTTAATATTTAATGAATCTTCAATTGCTGTAATTTTTCCATTATCATAATGCAAAACCATAAAAAAATGTTTTGCAGATACATCGGTGCTTGCAAATAATACAATGAAACATATTAAATACAACAATATCCTCTTGTTCGTCATAGTGCCCCCTTGATTGTAATAAGATTGGTTTGATGCTGAAAGGTATATGCCCCAAGACTGAGTGCTTTTTTCAATCACCCCCTCTCGTTCAGAGCAAAATAAAGTTGAAGCGGCCAAAATCCGATAAAGAAGGAATATGGGAATATCATCAAAAGAAATAAGACAACGGGCGTTAAAGGCCTATGAG
>JANQGV010000072.1 GCA_028282925.1 Thermodesulfobacteriota bacterium | reverse complement strand
TCCCACGTGCCGTCGGTTTCCCAGTCGATACGCACGGTAAGGGCCGCAATGGGGTCCTCGGCATCACTGCTTGCAAAGGGCTCCAGGATAAATGAAGTTGAGGTATCGCCCACCGTGGGGTTCACCGAAAAGGCCGCCGTGGGGGCCGTGTTGCCCGCCGGGGCGCTGGTGGTGGTGGTTGTTGAGGCCGCCGTTGTTGTCGTGGTGCTGCTTGAGGTGGTTGTGGTCGGCGTGGGCGTGCTCATTTTGGACCATTTTTGACCGTCGTAGTGTACAATCTCGCTCGATAATGAAGTATTTATCCCTACGGCATAGATATTCGATGACGATGAACCCCAGGCTGCAGTATATGTAAGATTGATGCCGGTATCGATTGCCGACCAGCTTGTGCCGTTATAGTGATAGTAATACCCGTAGTCGGCAAATACATACACGTCACTTGCCGCCGTTCCCCATACGGCAGCCGGCGCATACCCCAAACCGCTTTTGTCGGTGGTCCAGGAACTGCCGTTGCCGTGTATAATAAAACCACCGGTATCGTAACCGACTGCGTATATGTCCGTTGCAGAGGACCCCCACATACCGTACACATAGCCGCACGAACCGCTTGCAATCTTTTCTATCGACCAGGCACTGCCGTTATAGTGCAGCACCTTTTTGTCCCAATCGTTGAAACCGCAATACTGCCCCACGGCATATACATTATTCGGTCCCGTCCCCCATATATCAAATACGCTGAGGTCCGTGGGGTCCGTGGTATTCACGCTCCAGGAGGTGCCGTCGTAGTGCAGCAGCACATGATCACCTCCTATAAATACATTGTTTGAGGAATCGGCCCATACGCAATACAGGTTTTTTGTAGTGCCGCTGTTGATCTTCGACCAGGAGGTGCCGTCGTAATGAAGGAGAGTTCCCTTGGATCCTACAGCATACACATCGGTTGCTGAAATGGCAAAAACATCTTCCAGGCGGTTGGCGTTCGTGCTGGGCATCTGGATCCATGAAGTGCCGTTATAGTGTAGAATAACACCGTCGTCGGTCACGGTAAAAACGTTCAGGCTGGGGCTTGATACCCCGTGAATCGCCCAGATTCGGGCCGAATACGAACCGAAAATACCGCAGGGAAAACACATAATCATAAAAAAGACCGTAAATGTAAGCATATACCGTTTCATGGGGCCTCCAAGATATGATAAAGGGTTGTTATTACTAATAGTATTCGGTTGTTTGAACGCAACACTTGAGCCTCGGGGAGAAATAATATGCATGGACGTTTTATGCCGGCCTCTCTCCAAAATTTATTTGCCTTCTGCTCAAAAATGATTATAGTCTAAGTGAAAAACAGAGCGCTCGCCTGGAAACAGGAGACTGTCGGAAAAATGTACGCAACGCAGTGGATGGGCGTTTTGCGACAGTCTGAAGCATAAAGATTGAGCTAAATACTATTTTAAAATGGAGGAAACACCCATGAGCGACCAAACTACCTGCAACGGTGACCACCAGGCACATATCTGCATGCTGGCAAGTAACGACAAATTCGACGAAATCAAGAAACTGACCAAAAACCCGAAGTATCTGTGTTTCAACTGCGGCAGGGCTGCCGAATCCGATAAAAACCTCTGCAATCCCATGTCGCTTGAAAAATAGTTCCAAATCCGGTAGTATGATACAAAAAAAGTCCCCCACTATGTACAGCGTGAGGGACTTTTCTATTAACCTTCATACAGGAAAGAGTATCCCATGCCGCACACTGCAACCGCCCCGCAACGTGAAGCCTGGATGACCGAGGACCTGGCCGAGCTTCTGAAGCAAACCGCCACCGGCAATACAATCACCTGCGAGCAGGTTCAGCAGTTTGCCGCCAGGCATTCTATTGAAATCACCAAAATGAAGCCTTTTGTCGATGCGCTGGGCATCACCGTCAGCAACTGCCGGGGCCTGTGCGCAAAATAGATCAGTTCAATCGGTGCGCATTGCGCACCGCCACCCCGCATTCGTGTAGGGGCGCCTGCCATGCCGAAGCTTTATGCGAAGGATGGGGCGCCCGTTCTAAATCATAACGACCTTCAAGCATCGTCATACTGCACCTTGTTGGAACGCATGCGGACATATCCCGTAGCAGGAAAATGATCGGAAACCGCAGAATCCGGAAATGATTACTTTATATGCGGCACCATGCAGGGTGCGCATAGCGTACCACAAATGGGTATCACCTTTTAATAAAGAGAGGTGTTTTGGATTTTCTGGCGCACTGCGCACCCTTTCTCATTTCAGGGAAGAAAACACATCAACCAGAACCGGTTTTTCACGATCGGTTACATCGAACGACAAAACACCGCTGCGCGTTAAAGCTACATACAAATGATTGCCCACCAGGCACACACCTTCGGGCCAGTCCTGTAAAGGATACGACGACATGACCGAGAGTGAATACGGGTCCCGGGCATCCAGGATAACAAGCGAACTTTGAGAATCGTTGTCGGCATTACCGATTGTCGCGTAAATGATGCCGTCTTTAATACAGATACCTTCACCATAATACGACTCCCCGGGGTTGTACTGTGAAGCAACAACAGGGTTCACCGGATCGGTAATATCCAGAACCAGCAACCCGTTTACCCCTGCCGCGGTACAGACTATATTTCCTTCGCCACGGACTATTTCAGGAATATTTGTTGTTTCACTCCAGGCTACGGCCCCGACTTCCGTGGGCAGCGACGGGTCCGTAACATCATAGACGACTATACCCAGTTTATCATCACCGACATAGGCATAATTGTTCTTGACCCATACATCCCAGGGATTGAACAGGGTGTCTTTTGAACTCAACAGGGTTGGTGCATCAGGATGTGCTATATCAAAAACATATACTGTTTTGCCGGCCAGTCCGGTTGTCAGGTACAGAACATCACCATCGATAAACAAGCCCATGCCGGGGATTTCCTCGGATAACCCCTGCGACCACGTTTCAACCGGCGTATCCCCGGATATGTCGTAAATTGCCAGACCGCCGCTTGCTCCGACAAAAGCCCTGTCATTGCGGACCAGTATGCTCTGGTTGGCCTTTTCAGTGTAGCATGTCGTACCATAATCCAGTCGGCCGTCGGACACATCAAGTACATGAATCATCTCGGCACCACCGGTTGTCACCAACATGCGCCCGGTTTTATTGTCGTACGCAAGGTCTATACAGTACCCGATATACTCATCCTGATTGGTGCATGCAGACAAGCCGACCAGTATAATCATCGACACAACAAGATACACTGGTTTTACAAACTTCTTTTTGCTGTTCATAAGCGCGCCCTTTTTCCGAACTGATAAGACAATTGAGAAAACAATGTATCGCCGAGTCTCCCCTGCCCTCTGATGGTTTCATCAATGATGAGATGAAAGACAAGAAATACTGGAAATACTGCATGTGCCCTGTGTATTCTATATGGGTACAGCTTTAATACATAATACAGACAATTTCAAGATTTTTAATACTACCGCCGGGTACAAAAAAAAGGGCGCCTGCAATGAGGCGCCCCTTGTGAAATCGGTGGGATATTCCTGTGCAAAAAGCCTAGAATTTCGCGTCGAGTAAAAGATAGGTGTTTTGGATTTTCTGGCGCACATGGTCGGGACCCGCCATGCCCATTTTGTAGCGGTTGCGTACAAACGTATACCCAAACCGCATCGTCAGGTTGCGGTTGATGGGCTGGATGTAGTAGAAGTCCCAGGCATAGCCCCGTGTTGCCAGTTTGTTCAGCGGGTCTTCCGACGCGCCGGTGTTGGCCAGCCAGTACTTGGACCCGTGGTTGTACTCGATGCCGAACTTCGGGTTGTTCAGGATACTGACCGGAATGTTGTAACGCAGACCCACGTGGTAGGCCGTTGCCTTTTTATTCGAGCGGTTGTCCTTGTTGTTGAACGTAATATTGATCGGGATGGGCCCCAGGCCGTACTTGACCGGCCCACCGTGGGTGTCTAGATCGTAGTAGGAGAAGCCGAAAAACCAGTCGAAGTTGGAACCCAGGAAGTTCTTGGCCTGCATAAAAAAGGTCAGGTACCACATGTCTCCCATGGACTCCGGCAAATCAATCGGTGTGAGGCCCTGGCCGGTCAGGTCCATGCTGGGCACATCGGGCAGAATAATAAAATTCGTAATAAAAAGAATATCCTGCAGGTATTTGCCCGGCAGCATGGTTTCAAACTGGGTAATGTAGTAATTGGTTTCCTCCAGGTTCAGCTCGGTTGTGCGGTACGGGTACATGTCGTTATCGTCGACCGTACGCATGTAGATAAATCTAAGGGCCGAATTTTTCAGCCCCGTAACCTTGTCCAGTACAATCGAGAGGCCCACACCGTCGCCCTCGGTATCATAGGCCAGCGAAGGAAAGGTGGCCTTGCGGGGCGTGTTTTCCCGCAGGTCGGTGGGCAGCCCGTCGGCCATGGGCAGCCGCCCGAAGGACAGCGCCATGGGCAGTTTTTCATGCAGGCTGAAAAAATAGTCGATATAGGCCCGCTCCACATTCAAATCATTGTCCGACGGTCGACGCGATGCCCGATAGTCCATGAAATCGGGCATATCATTGTCCATCCAGTTTTTGTGCATGGTCAACCGGCCGTGAAACTGCAGGTTGTCGCTGATTTGGGCTTTCAGGTTCAACCGGAAACGGTTGCTCACCAGGGCACGCACCTCTTCTCCCTTGCCCCGTCTGTTGCGCCGTCCCCAGATGGAAGACGATGCCCGCTCATTATAGTCGAACCAGTCGGCCCGGGTGCGCAGTTCGGCCCCGAACTGAATCCGGTCCATCATGCTCTTGCGTTCAACCGTGGTCATAAGCTCCGAGAGTTCTTCAACATCTTCCTTCAGGTCGTTGATGGTTGCATCCTGCACAACGGCATCACTTGTTTTCAGGTCGGAAATCTCCCGGCGCAGGTCACGGTTTTCCCGGCTTAAATTTTCAACCTTGTCCTGAACGGTTTTGAGTTCCTGCAAAACTTTCATGAACTCTGCACGGCTGATGCCGTCCGCCGCTCCGGCAATGCTGCCGCCCCCCAGCAGTAGCACCAACGCCGTGTAGATAATCACTGTTTTCAAACGTTTCATAGTCGTCTTATTTCCTTTCCGTCTCTTTTTTTATCGCAGCCCCACTGCTTCGGGCTGATCAGAGTCTGCTGCATGGTCGACCAGGTAGTTCTTTACCGCCTCAAGTTCCAGAGGGGTATAGTCGGCACTGATGTCTTTTTTACGCTTATGCTTGTCCCGCTGAAAAAAGCGGACCCACTGGGTCGAAGCATATTTGGTAGGTGCAAACACCTCTGCCTCGCCACCGCTCCGGTGGCAGGAGCCGCATTTCTTCAGGTAAACGCTTTTACCGTCGGCGGCCTCAAGGGGCTGCACCATGACAACTGCAACAAGGGCTGCTGCCAGAAAAACACATATCGCCGGTACTCTCATGTTCCACTCCTCCTTTCTGTTGTTTTTTTGAAACAGCTACTAATCCCCGTCCGAAAGAAGATATTTAACTAATTCTAACACAATTAAGTTAAATGTAAAAAAATACAGAATAAATAATAGCAAGTCAATATAATTTTATTTTACTTACGTATACTATCGAAACCCACTAACTATTCTCAAGAGCCACGTAAGGCCCGGAGCCAAGCATATAAATACACTTTAATTATATTAATTTTTAATTAAATTGTTTTGTTTTCAATTTTCACTTGAAACTGATATAAAGTTGCTATAAATTTTAAATAGGAACATAGTACTGTTTCGTTTTTTCCTATAGTTTGTGGCGTTTGACGCGTATAATATATATGCAGCAAGATGCTTCAGACGAATCATTGTGAGGATTTTTTTGATGAAAAGTATGCTAAAGACGTTTTTAGCGGCAGCCGTTCTACTGCCGGTATTGTTCCTGTCTGCATCCATCGCAGCCGAGTGGACGCAAATCGAGGTTGCAACAACCGACCACCTGCGCGACATCTGGATCGGCTCCGCAGCGGATGTGTACGTGGCCGGCGGTCACGAAACCACCATTCTCTACTACGACGGCATGCGGTGGACCGACCTGGAGAACCAGCTCCCGGGCCTTGCAACCGCCGATACCTGGGGCATCTGGGGTACCTCCACCACCAATATTCTCACCGTGGGCGGCTGGTCCTACTACGGGCTCAGCAGGGGCAGCATCCTGCGCTTCAACGGCTCCACCTGGCAGTCCCTCACCGCCGCGCCGAATTCGTTTCTGGCCTGGACCAACGAACTGCGCAGCATCTGGGGCACTGCGGAAAACGACATCTTTGCCGTGGGTGAGCGCAATTATGTGCTGACCCAACTCAACTGGATCGGGCCCGTGCTGCACTACGACGGCACCCGGGTATACGAAATGGAAAACCCCCGCGAGCTTACCTCCGGTTCCGACCTCTACGATGTCTGGGGCACCGGCCCCGACAGTGTGTATGCCGTGGGCCGGGTGCTCGATGACGTGTGCACGGCCGAGCGCTGTTTCTGGCGGGTGGTGTGCATCTGCTCCGAAACCGAGAGCTACAACTACACCAATGTCATGCACTATGACGGCACCGGGTGGACCCTGCACGAAACCGGCGTCAACGCCGACCTGCACGGTGTCTGGGGCACGGCGGACGATGATGTGTTTGCCGTGGGCCAGGGCGGTGTAATTCTGCATTACGCCTGCAGCTAATGGATGCAGATGAACAGCCCTGGCCCCCGGCAAACACATCATCGTCCGCCGTGCCCCAGACACCGTGCAGGTCGGCGTTGACGCCGGTTTCGTGCAGGGTCCACCCGGTGCC
>JANQGV010000053.1 GCA_028282925.1 Thermodesulfobacteriota bacterium | reverse complement strand
CAGGAAGTAGAGCAGCGTTACCAGGAGCTGGATAAAGAGTTAAGCGATCCCGCTGTCTATAACGACAGGCAGAAATACCAGAACCTGACCAGTGAACGGTCGAAAATCGCCGAAGTGGTCGAGACGTTTCAGCAGTATAAAAAAGTTCTTCAGCAACTCAACGACAACAAGTCTCTGCTTGCCGATGAAGATGATGAAGAGATGCGGGAACTGGCGCGCGAGGAGATTGTATCTCTCGGGGAAGAGCAGGAGCGCCTTGAAGAGGAACTGCAGGTAATGATGCTGCCGAAAGACCCGCGTGACGAGAAAAACGTTATTCTCGAGATTCGCGCCGGTACGGGTGGCGAAGAGGCCGCGCTGTTTGCCTACGACCTTTTCCGCATGTATTCCAAGTATGCCGAAACCCAGGGCTGGAAGGTGGAAATTCTCAGCCAGAACTCCACCGGATTGAAGGGGCTTAAGGAAGTTATTGCGCTCATAGCGGGGCGCGGTGCCTACAGCCAGATGAGATATGAGAGCGGGGTGCACCGGGTGCAGCGGGTTCCGGAAACGGAAACCCAGGGCCGTATCCATACCTCCGCAGTAACCGTTGCGGTGCTGCCTGAGGCCGATGATGTTGATATAGATATCAACCCGGCCGACCTGAAAATTGATGTGTACCGGTCGTCGGGTCCCGGCGGGCAAAGTGTCAACACCACCGACTCGGCCGTGAGAATCACCCATGTTCCGACCGGGCTGGTCGTCAGCAACCAGGACGAAAAATCGCAGCATAAGAACAAAGCCAAGGCTTTGAAGATTTTAAAATCCAGGCTGCTTGATATGGAAATCCAGAAACAGCAGGACGATATTTCCCGCGAGAGAAAATCAATGGTGGGGAGCGGCGACCGGAGCGAACGTATCCGGACCTATAATTTCCCCCAGGGAAGAGTCTCCGACCACCGAATCAACCTGACCCTGTATAAGCTTGAAAATATCATGCTGGGGGATCTGCAGGAGATTATAGACAGCCTGGTCACCCATTATCAGGCAGAGGCGTTAAAAGCAACCGGCAGTGAATAATTGCAGGGCCGGTCAATGTTATACCATCCATACCGTACCCGGTATCCAAAAAACACTGAAATAACTGCAGACGGAATACCGTTTGCGTCTACCGATTAACCGCAATCGCAGAAGCACGGACCCGCAGCGCTATGTCACAAACCTGGACCATTCTCTCCCTTCTTCGTGAAACCGAGGCGTATTTTGTGAAAAAAGGTATTGCCTCCGCCCGGCTGGATGCGGAATTGCTGCTTTCTCACTGCCTGCAAAAGGACCGGGTGCATTTGTATACGGATTTCGAGTGTCCGGTTGACGATGATGAGCTAAGGCGTTTTCGAGAGCTTGTCAAGCGCAGGGCCGCCCGCGAACCCGTTGCCTACATCCTGGGGAATAAGGAATTCTGGTCGATCGATTTGAAAGTAACACCCGACGTGCTTATCCCGCGGCCCGAAACCGAAGTGCTTGTTGAAGAGGCGCTCGGGGTATTACAACAGCGGCAATCGTCCCAGCGTGTTCTTGATATCGGAACCGGCAGCGGAGCCATTGCCGTTGCCCTCGCAAAAGAGGTGCCTTCCGTTTCCGTCGTCGGCGTGGATATCTCTTCCGCGGCCCTCACGGTTGCCGGAGAAAACGCGATGCGCAATGGATTGCAGGGCAGCGTCGGGCTCGTCTGCGGCGATGGTGCCGGCCCGTTCAGAGACAAGGGGATTTTCGATATGATCGTGTCGAATCCTCCCTATATACCGGAGGCTGATATGCAGCATCTTCAGCCGGAAGTCCGGCAGTATGAACCCCGGGCAGCGCTGTGCGGAGGGAGCGAAGGACTGGACTTTTATACGAGCTGGATACAACACTTTCCGGATTATTTAGCGCCGGACGGATGGGTGATGCTGGAGATCGGTTCAGACCAGGCCCGGGCCGTTGCGAAATTGTTTGAAGAGACCGGGGTGTATCGCGATATTCGTGTTGTGCAGGATTATGCACGTCTGGATCGGGTCGTTGTCGCCAGGAAGAACTGAGAAATATCCTTGCCGGTTTTTTATGTCGGATGGTCCGATTCTGCAGTGCTTTTTGAGCAGGTGCCGAGACCGTCTGTGCGAAGTAATCTTGCCTTGCTTTCGGTAAAGGTGGGCTACCAGGAATAGGGAAGTTTGCGGTTGATGGTGATCATCTTGTTTTCGATGCTGATGTATCCACCGTTTGTAAGTTCTTTCAGGATAATGCTGACCATTTCGCGTGACGATCCCACCATGTTGGCTATTTCCTGATGTGTAAGCTTGTCCTCAAGCACCAGTTTGTCATCCACCTGTTTGCCCATATGGGTCAGCAGACGCGCCACCCGGCCGTACACATCCAGCAAAGCCAGGCTTTCAATCTTTTTGTTGGCTTCACGAAGTCTTTGAATCAGACCGCGCAGCAGGTTAAAAGCAATGGGGTTGGACGAAAAGATCTGCATGAAATCGTCCTTGGCAAACTGCAAAAGCTCGGTCGGCTCTTTTGTCATGGCGCAGGCCGAACGGGGCTGATTATCAAGCAGGGCCATTTCACCGAAGTACTCGCCGCTTCCCAGGATCGACAAAATGATTTCCTTGCCGTCCTCGTCATTGATGGTCACCTTGATTTTGCCGTCGGTGATAACATACAATGAATCGGTTTTGTCGCCTTCACTGAATATGATGGTATTTTTAGGGTATTTTTTCTTGGAAGCTACTTTTTCCAAATCCCGGATTTGTTCCTCAGTCAGACCTGAGAAGAGGGGAATTTTTTCAAGCATGATATCTATTCAATTCCTTAAAATGTAGGTGTTTTTTTCCTGTCGAATGCCTCGGGCATTGTTTTTTACCTTAGCAGTAAACTGCATCTCTGTCAATACGGTCGTTATGGAGGCTCAGGGGCTTTTTTACCGAGGGGAGGGGGGCTGGTTTGAGGGTTTTATTGAAGTAAAAACAGCCTGTTGCGACTGGGTAAATATTTCACAAAAGACCGGTTAATACTTTACTGGCACTTCTCAGGCCGGGTTCTATACTTATACCTGTACAGACCATTTTATAGACGGGTAAACAATCTCTTTCTTGCACTTTTTTTTATAACGCCTGAAAAAGGCAAACCACATGAAAATGTGGGACGCAAAGCTTTCGGCCTACGTCTCAACCTGAGATATGGTGGCAGAGCTACCGGGCGGATTCGGCACCTCACACAAGGGCCGTGATCTGCACGGAACCGGATGAAATGAGGTGCTGAGTATGTTGAGAAAAGATGTTTCGTGTATTAGACTGCCGGAAAACGCCCATCTACTGTGTTGCACTCCCCCTTCGTCACTGCGGCGTACAACTGAGTACGCCTCATTCCTCAAGCGTTCGCGCGCCTTGTATCTGAACATTTTCCAACAGTCTCATGAGACAAGATTTTTCCGATATGTTCCCGGCCTTGTTCGTGTTCTTATATCGATATTGGTTGTTTGTTCGCTGTTCGCTTATCCTGCGCAAGCGCATCAGACCGACCCTGTCGATCAGCGCTCCAATGTACATGCCCTGCCCGTGAGTGCATTGCGTCAGGTATCCGGCAGCCCCATGCGCATTCTGTCCGAATGGACGGCAACAGGATTCAACACGACCGGCTGGCTGCGCAACAGGATTGATCTTGAGAATACATTCATCAATGCTTCCCTGCTGGGCGCGCTCCAGATAAGCGGCAACCTCTTAGGCACCAATCCATTGAAAAACTGCCTGACCCTTATAGAAGGGCGTTCTTTGCCGGTGTATGAAAACAATCGCTTCAATGCCTATATAAACGGCATGGAAATCCTGCAGGCAATCGACAGCAGCACCGCATCCGGCGGCAAACCGGTTATCCCCCTGTTTTCTTTTGAAGGAACGTTTCAGCCGATGAACCCCAAAATTCGGTTTTTTGTGGTGTCGGTTGTCGGAAAATGAGTGCAGGTTCTGCGCTTGCAGGAACTACAGCAGGAAAGACGTTTTTGGAGATGTATCGTGATACAGCACACAGAAAACGCACATGCGGAGCAGTCGCGGCCCGAACAGGCTGAAATGCTTTTTACCATGGGCTGTCATCTGATGGAGAAGGGCGAATCCCGCATGGCGGGCAGGGCTTTCAGGAAGGCCCTGAAAATCAAACCGCTCGAACCGCGCTATCTCTCATACCTGGGACTGTCCATTGCGCTTGTCGATAAAAAGGCCGATGAGGCGATTATTCTGTGCGAAGAGGCGGCCCGGGAAGTGTATTACGACCCGGACCTGTTTTGTAACCTGGGCCGGGTCTATCTGCAGTTCGGCAGAAAAAAGGAAGCCTTCATAGCCTTCAAACGCGGACTGGCAGTAGACCTTGATAACGAGAGGATACACCGGCAACTGGTTGATATGGGCATCCGCAAGCCCCTGGTTTTCCCTTTCCTGAAACGCAGTCACTTTGCCAATCATTATGCGGGACTGATCCTGACACGCTTTGGGTGGAGGTAAGAGGCTGTCGGAAAACGCTCATCTTTTGCGTTGCGCTACTGCTAATCCCAAAACAAGCGAAACATTCTGCTGCGGCTGCCGCAATGTCCGAATCTACCGGCTGTACTCCCTCCAGCCTCATCAACGTACAACAAGTACGCTTCTTCGGCTTCCAGTCCGTGTAGCCGTTATCTCCGGGCATTCCAACACCCTCGCGACGAATATTCACTTGATTTGGGATTAGGGCTTTTTTAATGGCATATATAGTCGGCAGCAACGGGCTTCAACTTCAAACCTTGAACTGATCAAAGCTTTTTCAATAAAGTAATCGTCTTGCTGGTCTCTCTGTCTGTTCCAGACAGGGAAGATTTTTCCCGGTGCCGGGAAGCAGGCTCCGGGTGCTGCCGGGTGGAGTTTGCCTGAGTCAAAAAGGGGATTTTTGGGTGTAGTACGCCGGTGATTTGTAAGTATCTGAATTTGTTTTGTTTAATTCGACTGTTTTTGCTTGATGACGGCGTTTGAAAGAGGGGGAATTGTTTTTTAGACATGGCACATTACCTGCAAAGAAGGGGAAGTATGTAATAGAAAGGGCGGGGTACGTGTATTACCTCACGTGATAAAGAAGAGTACAGTCAATTAAAAAGGATACCGTCATGAACGGCAATACGGCAGAGCAATTAACCAAGGGGGGACGGCGGCGTGTTCGTCTCGACAGCGGTACAACCCGTGATATCGATGCAATAAGTCTTGAGACCGGCAGGGACATCAAGAACAAATCTCCGCATATCAGCGATGAAACCATTGAGAGCCTTGGGTTAAAACCACCGATTGTACAGGAGCCGGCTCCGGATACGGCCCCTGCACATACGGGACAGCAGGCGGGCCTGGTCAAGGGTCCTGTCGGGATCGATATCGGCACGACAAGTGTGGTGGTGGCGCAGAACAACTGCAAAAGCGTGCGGACCGTGCGACAGATGAACGCTTTTTTTGCCATGCCGGTTTCAAAAATGGTCAAAAAGACCCTTAAAAAGAACAGCATCGATTTTTTTGATAAAAACAAAAAGCTGTATATTCTCGGATCTCCGGCTGAAGAGTTCGCCACCATGCACGGTGCATCAATACGCCGGCCGGTTGAGAGCGGTTTAATCAACCCCCAGGAAGAGGATGCCGTTGATGTGATCAAGGCAATTCTCGATAATGTCGTACGCCCTGCAGAGCAACAGGGTGAGAAAATCTGCTTCAGCGTACCGGCCGATCCCGTCGACGGCTCGGTTTCCACCGTTTTTCACGAGTCGGTCATCAAGATGCATCTGCGCAGCAAGGGCTATACCCCCCTGTCGATTCATGAAGGCCTGTCGGTCGTGTTTTCCGAGCTGGCGGACAATAACTATACCGGAATCGGCATCAGTATCGGCGGCGGCATGTGCAATGTCTGCCTTTCATATTTGGCCGTGCCCGTTCTTTCCTTCAGTATTCAAAAGGGTGGCGACTATATCGATTGCATGGTTTCCCAGGCCGTGGGAGAGCCTTTGGCAAAAGTGCGTGAGTACAAAGAGACTGAGCTGGACCTTTCAGTGGAACCGCGCAATACCATTGAGACCGGGCTGCACATATACTACACGGATCTTTTCACGTCGTTGCTGAAAGGCCTGCAGCAGGTGGTCGGTTCATCGGACAAGGTGCCTCGTATGTCGAAAGGCATCCCCCTGGTGCTGAGCGGCGGGTCTGTTGCGGCTGAAGGGTGCCGCGAGCTCTTCGAAAAGGCCTGCGCAGAGAATCCCCTGCCGATACCGGTTTCTGAAATACGCATTGCCGAAAAACCCCTTTTTGCAACCGCCAAAGGATTGCTCAAAATGGCGATGGAGGAAGAGGCGGAATAGGCACTATGGAACCCACTGTTATTATCTACTCAACAGACAGCACCCGCAGCGCAATTCTGCAAAAGATTATGCGCCTTGGGGGGCTCAGGGTTGCGGTATGCCGATCGAGAGTGGAAATCCAAAAGCTGGTGGGACGTGATTCCGGCGAAGCGGTGATTGTGTTCGACGCCAAAAAAGATGTGCGCCATGCATATGCCGCTTTGAAAGAAATCTCGTATTATATGCCTGATGCGCTGAAGATCGTCCTTTCCGACCATCAAAACGGGACATACCTGCAATCGGCCTGCCTGAAAAGGGACCTGACGGCCACAGAGCCCCTTGATCCCGAATATATTCTTGAGCTGGTCCAGTCTGTTTTTATCGAACGGGCTAAAAAAAAAACTCGTATGCCCGTTTCCTGTCGATGCTTGCCGTGGCCCTGCTCTGGTCGCGGCGGGTTTGTATCCGCAGCATCCCCGGCATATTAACCCTTGCCGCAGGTTCGCTGGTCGGCTACCTTTTCTGGTGCGCCGTAACCCTTCCCGATATTTCAAGCCTGGAAGACTATGCTCCTTTTAAAGCATCACGACTGTATTCCTACGACAATCATCTCCTGACCGAATTCTATATTGAACGCCGTAATTTTATCGGCAGAGAAGATATTCCGGAGCATGTTAAAAATGCGTTTATTGCGGTTGAAGATAAGCGGTTTTACCGGCATTGCGGGATCGACGGCATACGAATCGGGGCCGCCCTGCTGAAAAATATCGGGGCACTTGCCTTTGTAGAGGGGGCCAGCACCATTACCCAGCAATTGGCAAAGATGCTTTTTCTGACCCCGGACAAGACCATAACGCGCAAGATTAAGGAAATCATCCTTGCCCTGCAAATAGAGCAGATGTACGAGAAGGATGAAATACTGGAATTTTATCTCAATCATGCCTACCTGGGAACCCGGGCCTACGGAATCGAAGCAGCCGCCCGGACCTATTTCGGAAAAACAACCGGGGAGCTGACCATTGCCGAGGCCGCGCTGCTTGCAACCCTGCCTAAAGCGCCGTCGAAGCATTCGCCGTTCAAGAGTCCGGAAAAAGCCGTTAAGCGTAGAAACAGGGTGTTGGCGAAAATGCTGACTATAGGTTTTCTCAACGAGCAGCAGTTTCAGCAGTCAGCCCGAGAAGTTGTGCCCGACAAGTTATACGGCCGGACCTATAAGGCCCCGTTTTTTGTCGATTACATGCGCACAGAGCTTGAAAACCGCTTCGGCGACCGGCTGTATACGTCCGGGCTTACCATTTACTCTACCCTCGACTACGACCTGCAGAGAAAGGCGGAAGAGGCCGTTGAGCGCGGTGTCGACAAACTGGTAAAGAGGGGGATTTTTGATGCACAAATTGCTCTTGTTGCCGTGGAGTTGCAAACCGGCCGTGTCAAGGCCATGGTGGGAGGAGTGGATTACCATGAGTCTCAATTCAACAGGGCCGTGCAGGCCAAGCGGCAGCCCGGCTCGGCCTTTAAACCGATCGTTTACCTTGCGGCATTGCAAAAAGGCTATCAGCCCAATGATTTTATCGACGACAAGCGGGTTGCCGAAATCCAGAAGGAAGGCATCTGGGTGCCGCAAAATTACAACGGAGTCTATATGGGCAAGGTGTCCCTGCGGCATGCATTCAGTAAATCACTGAATGCCGCAACCGTGAACCTTGCCAAACGGGTCGGCATCGAGCATATTATTGCAACGGCAAAAAAACTCGGTATTGCAAGCACCATCCACCCCTATTATTCATCGGCCCTGGGGGCATCGGAAATGACACTGTTGGAGATGGTATGCGCCTATGCCACGTTGAGTCATGGATACCGTGTTGAAGCGGTGCCGATGGATCGGATCATCGACCGGCAGCAGATGACGCTTGTGGAACCGGGAATTCATAAAAAGCGCATTATCTCAAAAAAAGTCGTCAGGGATGTGCGCAGTTTGCTCAGGTCGGTTGTGCTGCAGGGTACGGGTAAAAAGGCTCGGTCTCTGAAACGGCGGGCATACGGAAAAACCGGTACCAGCAACGAGTGCGCCGACGCCTGGTTTATCGGGTTTGACGAGAATCTTATCACCGGGGTCTGGGTGGGGCGTGACGATCAGCAGCAAATCGGTAAAAACGAGACCGGTGCTCGAACTGCGCTTCCTATCTGGCTCGATTTTATGAAGCAAGCCGGTGAGTCAAGTGGAGGGGTGACGACGCCGGTAGTGGTTACACAATATATTGCGGAATAGAGGAGGCTGCCGGAAAACGCCCATCTACGGTGTTGCACTCCCCCTTCGTCACTGCGGCGTACTTGTTAGTCCCAAACAAAGCGAAGCATTCTGCTACGGTTGCCGAAATGCCCGAATTTCCCGACTGTACTCCCTCCAGCCTCATCAACGTACTCATTAGTACGATTCTTCGGCTTCCGGTCCGTGCAGCCAGTACCTCCAGGCATTTCGGCACCCTCGCGACGAACCCTCGCCTTATTTGGGACTAAGGCGCCTCACTCCTCAGGCGTTCGTGCGCCTTGTATCTGAACATTTTCCGACAGCCTCATTTTCCGGAGTATTTAAATAAGAATGTTGTGAGACTGTTGCAGCATGTCAATCTGTTTGCTGATTTTTAAGCGAAGAATTCTCTAAGAAGGCGCAAAGAGATGTTTTTGCAGGTAGCGGCCGGTGTGTGATTTTTTCACTTTGGCGACTTCCTCGGGCGTGCCCTCGGCAACCACATGCCCACCTTCATCGCCACCTTCAGGGCCGAGGTCGATGAGATAATCGGCGCATTTGATGACCTCCATGTTATGCTCGATGACGAGCACCGTATTTCCGCGGTCGACAAGGCTGTGCAGTACATCCAGCAGCTTTTCCACATCGGCAAAATGGAGCCCGGTTGTGGGCTCGTCCAGGATGTACAGGGTGTGTCCCTTGTCTTTTTTGCTCAGCTCCCGGGCGAGTTTAATACGCTGGGCCTCGCCGCCGGAAAGAGTGGTGGCCTGCTGCCCAAGAGTGATATAGTCAAGACCTACATCATACAAGACCTGAAGCTTGTTGCGCACCGACGGGATGTTTTCAAAGAAAGGCAGGGCCTCGCTGACGGTCATGGCAAGTACATCGGCAATGTTGCGACCCTTGTACAGGACTTCCAAGGTTTCGCGGTTGTAGCGCTTACCGCCGCATACGTCGCAGGTGACATAAATGTCGGGCAAAAAGTGCATTTCTATCTTAACGAGTCCGTCTCCCTGGCAGGCTTCACAACGGCCGCCCTTTACGTTAAAGCTGAATCTCCCCGGCTTGTACCCGCGCAATTTCGACTCGGGGAGTTTTGCAAAGATGTCCCGCAAATGACTGAACAGGCCCGTGAATGTAGCCGGGTTGGAGCGCGGAGTGCGCCCGATAGGTGACTGGTCGACGTTGATAACCTTATCGACATGTTCCTGTCCCTTGAGAGAGCCCAGCTTTCCCTGGCTGTAGGCTGTTCTGTTGAGCCGGTTTGAAAGGGCCGGATGCAGGGAGTCGAGAACCAGGGTGCTTTTGCCGGAGCCCGATACGCCGCTGACGCAGACAAACCGACCGAGGGGGACCGTCACGTCGACATTTTTTAAATTGTTTTCTGCGGCGCCGCTTACGTGGATGCTTCCCGGGCCGGCGGTCCTGCGCCGGGGAGGCACGGCAATGGCCCTTTTGCCGGAAAGATACTGTCCGGTGATGGAAGCTGCATTCTTTATAATCTGTTTCGGGGTGCCGGTTGCAACAACCTGACCACCGGCCGTGCCGGCATCGGGGCCCAGGTCAATGCAGTAATCGGAAGCATAAATGGTCTCTTCGTCGTGTTCCACCACAATAACGGTATTGCCGATATCACGCAGGTCCTGCAGTGTTTTCAGCAGCCTTTCGGTGTCGCGGGCATGCAGTCCTACGCTGGGCTCGTCAAGTACATAGAGCACTCCCGTCAAGCGGGTTCCCAGTTGTGTGGCCAGCCGGATTCGGTGGGCCTCCCCGCCGGATAATGTGCCCCCGGTGCGGTTCAGGGCAAGATAGCCCAGCCCGAGGTAGTTGAGATAGTGCAGACGATTTGCGATTTCTTTGATGAGGGGCCCGGCGATTTTGGCCTTGCTCCCGCTGAATGATATTTCATTGAAAAAAGCCCGGGCCTCGGCAACGGTCATTGATACACAGTCATGAATCGATTTTTTGTCGATTTTGACATTCAGGCTTTCCGGCCGCAGGCGGGTGCCGCGGCAATCGGGACAGTCCTGTTTGTTCATAAACCGTGAGAGGTCGTCCCGTACTTTTTCGGAGTCGGTTTCATGATACCGGCGGTGCAGCGAGTTGAGTACGCCGGAAAAGGGCTTCAGGGCTTTGTAGGTGCTCGTGCCGGCATTATTTTGAAAAACAAGCTGTATCTGCTCCTTGCCCGATCCGTTCATGATGATCTTGCGTATTTTAGCCGGTAGTTTTTTGTAGGGGGTATCAAGGGAAAACCCATAGTGGGCGGCAACTGATTTCAGCAAATACTTAACGTAGATCGAGGTGCTGTCGCCCCAGGCCGCAATGGCGCCGTCGTTAAGGGTGGCGCTTTGGTCGGGAATAATCAGGGCCGGATCGAATTCGACCTGGGTGCCCAGGCCCGAACAGGCCGGGCAGGCCCCGTACGGGCTGTTGAAAGAAAATGTCCGCGGGCTGATCTCAGGATAGCTGACATTGCAATTCGTGCAGGCCAGATGCTCATTGAAGAAAAACTCATCGCCGTCAAGGTGTGCTACTTTAACAATGCCGTTGCTGAACTGCATGGCGGTCTGCAGGGAGTCGGCCAGGCGCTTTTCAAGGCCGCTCTTTATGACCAGGCGGTCAACCACCACCTCGATTTCATGCTTTTTGTTCTTGTCGAGCTTAATGTCATCCGCCAGATCGACAATAGTCCCGTCTATGCGGGCGCGCACAAACCCTTCTTTTTGCAGTTGGCGGAACTCTCTGGTGAATTCACCTTTGCGGCCGCGAACAACGGGAGAAAGGATTATGATTTTAGCGCCGTCCGTCAGCTGCATAACCTGGTCCACCATTTCCTGGATGGTCTGGCTGCTTATTTCGCGGCCGCACTTAAAACAGAAAGGGGTGCCGGCCTGGGCGAACAGAACCCGCAGGTAATCATATATTTCTGTTATGGTTGCCACGGTGGATCGGGGATTCTTGCTGACTGTTTTCTGGTCGATGGCAATCGCCGGGGAAAGCCCTTCGATGGCATCGACATTCGGCTTTTGCATCTGTTCCAGAAACTGGCGGGCATAGGCGGAAAGAGATTCGACATAACGGCGCTGACCTTCCGCGTAGATAGTGTCGAAAGCAAGGGAGGATTTCCCGGAGCCGCTTTTGCCGGTAATCACCACCATCCGGTTTTTCGGGATTGAAACAGATATGTTTTTCAGGTTATGGACCCTGGCGCCGGTAATGGATATGTTTTTTGTTTCAGCCATGTTGTACTCGAAAAAATGAAGACGCTTATGTTTAGAGCGTCTTTGTGAATGTTCGCTGAACGGCTTTCGCCGAGCTGTTTTACAGCCCAATAAATTAACCTATGCGTTCAGGCATGTCAACGGCCTTTGTCCTGTGTCTGATAAAAAACAGAATATGCTTGCAACAATTTGATAATGCTTTTAAAATTGTACAGGTGCTCCAAAATAATTACGCTGTCGGTGCTCCAAATGCATGCGCACCTTATGCATATTAAATATGCCGGAGATCTATGCCTAAAAAAAGACTGTTTTTCCTGATGGGCTTTGCTGCTGTCTGTCTTGCCGGGCTGGTGGCCATAATCGCGGTATGTGCCGCGCCCGAAAAGCGTAATGTCATCCTGATAACCATTGAGACCCTCAGGGCCGATCATGTATCATGCTACGGGTATCACAGAACCACCACACCGTATATCGATTCGCTGGCACGGGACGGGGTGCTCTTTAAAAATGCAATCTCCCCTTCATCGTGGACACCTCCTGCTATGGCCTCCATGATGACGTCACTGTATCCCATGAGCCACGGGGTAACCAGCGGTATTATTGCCGACGGGGAGGCATTTGAACAGGAGGTTCTGGATGATGGTTTTTCGACCCTGGCGGAATCCCTCAGGCAGGAAGGATACACAACATTCGGTGCAGTGTCGAATGTGCATTTGCAGGGGGACCTTGGATTCTCCCAGGGGTTTGATTACTATTACTGCCGCCTGCTGGACGATGCTGCAACCCTCAATGAGCGGGTGCTTTCCTGGAAAAATGTCCTGAAAGAGTCCGATCCTTTTTTTCTCTGGGTGCATTATTTTGATCCCCACGACCCCTATTTTCAACGTGACCCCTGGTTCGATGAATATGCTTCCGGCAGGTGCAGGCCCGCCGAAGGGCCGTACACCGAATGGATGCTGCCCCTTCAGCAGAATGTCGACGTGTTTAAAAAGAACACCGCTGCGTTACAGTGCCTGATTGACGGGTACGACAGCGAAATAAACTACGTTGATGCTCATATTCAGAAACTGATCCATGGGCTTGAGCTGGACGATCCATGCCTGCTTATCGTTACTTCAGATCATGGTGAGGAGTTTCTCGAGAGGGGATACCTGGGGCATGGTCAGTCGGTCAAGCAGGAACTTGTGCATGTGCCGCTTATCGTCAGGATGCCGGGTGCCGGACACCGGGGAAAGGTTGTTGAGCGTTTTGTCAGTACGCTGGATATCATGCCGACGGTCTTGGGTGTGCTCGGAATAGAAAATCCGTCCGGTATCGCCGGGAGCGATCTGTTCGGCAACGGGGGCCTTGCACAAGCGAGAGAGTCTGCTGTGTATTCGGATGTCAGTAAATGGTATGTCATCAAGGCGGTGCTTCATGACGGTTTCAAATATATATATAATTACTGTCGCAAGCAGGAGGAACTGTATGACCTTGAAAAAGACCCGTATGAAAAGATAAATCTCGTGCCTTACCGTCCGGAACTGGCCGGGCAATTACAACAACTCCTGGGTGAGTGGGTGCATTCTGTTCCCAAGGCGCAAAAAGTGGAAAAGAAGGCGGCAGCGTCACAGGCCGACCTGGAAAAACTACGGGCTCTGGGGTATATTACCGATGTGTCCGAGGATCGGCCGCGTTCCTGTTCGACCGGGGTATGTCACTTTGATACGGCAGAGTGAATGGCTTATAGCCCTATTACTCATATAACCGATCAGCTTGAAAGGGGTTTTCTATGCGAGTGGTACTCATAAACGGCAGTGGCGGCCGGCTTGACGACCCTGATGAAGGTCCCAAGGCTCTGGCTGAAGCCCGGGATCTCGGGAGGAGACTGGCGGAGGCCATCCGGGGAAAATAGCACTTTCCTGATCAGCAGGAGGAGCGCATGATGACGTTTGAGACCATGCGCTGGCTGGTAGAGCAGGCGAAAGAAAACTGGCCGTTTGAGTACGCGTACTGGCGGAAACACCGGCCTGCGGAGTATCGCTGTACTGATTGAGTATATCCAGCCGGTGCCGCCTGATCAGTAATGGGCTGCGGTTGACTTTCCGTATGAGCATGGTATGTTTTTCTTGTGCATTGCTGTCAGGGTGTTTCCAAACTCACCGTCTCGAAAAACTGCATTATGTTCGGCATAAGCATGTGGTTAAAACAAGGCGGGGCCTTGAGGAAGGAGTCGGCTTTATGGCGAATAAAAAAATTGAGCTACAGTTTGACATGAGCAGCGATATGGACAAGCGGGTTTATTATGCCCTGAAAAATCTCCCTGATTTTTATAACGAGCCTGATTTGTCCAAGGCGGTTGTCCGGTTTGTGAATGACCTGGTTGCTTCAGTGGGAGAATGCGAAGAGCGTGAAGCGCGGTGTCTTCAAATACTGGAATCGCTGCTGGGAAAACAGGGGCTTGGTAGAGTGAATTGGCAGTAACCCCGGGACGTGCGTAAAACGTCCCCATCGCCTGCGTTGCGATAGCGCTTCGTCACTGCGGCGTACAATCAAGCGCACTTCGTTCCTCATGCCCGCGCGCCTTGTATCTGAATATTTTCCACACGTCTTGCGCTGGCAGCATGAGTGACAGCCATTTTTAATGATTGTAAAGACAAAGGAGTCTGCATGTCTATGGAACAATTGAAGAGCGAAATGCTTTCTATCCTGAAAGACCGCTATGCACTCACCTCAACCCCCGTACCGGACGACCTCAGGGAAATTCGGCTGCCCCTTGGAGCCCTGGTTTTAAATATGTACAACTGGCGCATGGACAGGGTTCGTAAAATATCGGTAATGCGTACCTCGATTAAAATACCCAAACTGGAGATATTTGCCATTGAAATATACCCCGAGGCCGATTTCGATATACCGTTGCTGGCCATCGATTTCTCGTGGATGAAGAAGAAAACGTTTATTTATATGAACTTCATTCCCCTTTTTGCCGACAGCGACTACCACGAAAAATATATCGCCCGTCTGCAGCCTATCCGTGAGCAATATACTATTGAGCCCCCAAAGAAACCAAAAGAGTGGATGAACCCCTACATTAACGATTATACGGTCTATGCCATGGCCGATAATGCCCTGCTTGACGGAGCGCGTCAGTGTGCCGCCGATTACCTCTCCTGTTATCTTGATATGCTTGACGCTGCCGAGCCTATTACCGACCCGGACTATCGCGCCCGTGTGGAACATGCCGGCACGGTTTATTGCGATGATTTAAGTGAGAAAGACGGTTCGAGAAACAAACTGGGACGGTTTATCGGTAAGGACCGGGCTGATCGGATATTCCGTGAAGTTATACGATAACTCTCATGGTTGCGGCAGGTGGTCCGAATCAGGCTCATGGTGCCTGATTCGTGCATGCAGGCGGCGCTTGCCGCGGCTATTCACGCCGGTCGATTCCCGAGCGCCGGTCGATGATGTTTGCGCGCCGGTCAAGGCCGATACGGTCCTGGTCGGTGTATTCGCGGCGTTCCATTCCTGAGCGCCGGTCATGTTTTGCGCGCACATAAAAATCTTTATTCCTTTGGTTCTCATTGGTGCGATCAATGTAAAAATCCATTTTTATACCCCCATTGCTCCCCTTTTTTGACGATAAAAACCTCTTTGTTACTGTATGTAGTGATTTTTACATAAAAATCAATACGGCAAAAACGGTGCTCGTTTCGGGTTTTTTGTACTTGACTGTCCCCGGCCCGAGGCTATATAAATATATATATTAGCTTGTAATTTTTTTGTTTCCGGCAGCCGCCCGGTAAAGAAGTGTTGTGGCCGGGTCCCAGGAGGTATAACAAACAGCATGAGGGGAAAATCATGCATGATAATGAGCAGGCACGGCAGTTGCGTGGTTTGCTTGTTCAGCCAGCCTCCGGCGGTTCCGGCAACCGACGATGCAAAGCACCCGTATGCGAATCTGGTGGCGGTAAGCATGTCCGAAGATCTCAAACTGTTCTATTTTGCAACGTCCCGCAAGACGCACAAATACCGAAACTTAAAACAGAACCCGAATGTTTCACTGCTGTTGGACAGCCGCACCAATACCACCGAGGACTTTAAGCAGGCGGTGGTTGCAACCGCCGTAGGGCAGGCCGCAGAAATAGACGCACACGATGCGGAACAGGTACGGCTGATCCACGTTAAACGGCATCCGCCCCTGGAAACATTTGTGCTGGAACCGGAGTGTGCTTTTTTCCAGGTTGCAGTTCAGAAGTATATCGTCGTCAACAGTTTTCAGAACGTCACCGAACTACCGGTGGAGTAAGTGGTTTTCGGGCAGGGTCCTGAAAGGTGCTCTAACCCTGTTAGTGGGGATATCAGTCCCAGACACATACCTTTTAGACAGGAGGTGGCAGGTAATGAAGTGTATGCGTATTTTATCGGGAGTTATGTTCGTTCTTTTCGTCACCGGTTCCTTTGCGTATGGTGTTTCGATTAAGGGTACCGTTATCGAGGTGCAGGATGGTGATACCGTGGTTGTCGAGACTACAACAAAAAAAGTTACGGTCGATCTTGTCGGCTCCGATGCTCCCGAATTGCAGCAGCCCTATGGATCGGAGTCCAAACTGTTTCTGGGTAAACTGGTGTTCGACAAAAAAGTAAAGGTGCAGCTTCTGAAGCTGGAAAAGTGTGAGAATACCTGCGGAGAAGTTTTCTTAACGGACGGGTATCTGCGTTCCGTGAACCGGGAGATGGTAAAAGAGGGGTATGCCTGGAGCTCGAAAAGGAAATACAAACATCTTGAGAAAAGTGCCCGGGAAAAGAAGCTTGGCCTGTGGGTGCAGGAAAACCCCGAGTCCCCGGCAGAGTACCGCAAAACCCATGGCGGCATGAAAATTCGTTCCGGACAGTCCGGCACGGCGGGAAGTAGTACCGGTGGTGCACAAAAAAAACCGTCCGGAGCCGGGTTTGTGCCCAAGGCGGCCCGTAAGCTGCGACAATAGACATGCAGGCTTCGTAATGCCCCTCAAATGAGTTGTTGTGTCGGACCGGACCTGTACGACAGGAGAGCGTTTATGAAAATAACAGGACTTGATGAAATTGAGAAAATGCCCGTTGATCTTGAGGGCGCCAAAAACTGTTTCAAACAGGTGCCCATTTCCGGAACGGATGGTTCGCCGGTATTCTGTTTTCGGGTGTTTACCATCGACCCCGATGGACATACGCCGTATCATACCCACCCCTTTGAGCATTTAAACTATGTCATTGAAGGGCGGGGTGCCCTTGTTAAGGAAAACGGTGAAGAACGTGAGTTGAAAAAAGGTGATTTTGCCCTGGTGCTGCCCGATGAAAAGCACCGGTACCGCAACACCTCGGCTACAGAGTCCATGATAATGATCTGCGCGGTGCCTAAAGAGTATGAATAGTGCCGGTCCGGGATGTGTCCGGCCTGTCATTCCAGGCTTTTGATCAGATCTTCCAGGGAAGTGGGTTGATCGTCCTGGGAGTATACGCTGTAGATGTTTGATACGTATTCCTGAAACAGCTTTTTGTCGGCCCGTTTTGATATTTGCAGGGCTCCGCCGGCGGAATAGTTAAAGGTGGATTCTCCATCAAGTTCTTCATTCCATTTTACGGAAAAGGCAGCCTGAATCAACTCATTGCGAGGGGGGAATTTTATCGCCATGGTAACAACCGCACCGATATTCCAGGTGCTGTCGGCATGGTATTTGATCCGGGTTCCTTCGGTGCTGATATCAATCAACGCACATTCGCCCTCGGAGTCGCCGGCGCAGGAATATCTGCCGATCAGGGCAATCGGAAACCGCTGGCTTTTTCTGCGCTCTTCCATACGGCCTCACATGCTGTTGTTGTATTTGATTAAAAATGTACCATGTTATGCCTTTGATCTCAAGTGCAGGCTGAAAAAAACAGTGTTTGCCGCCTTGCGAAAAGCGCAAGGCGGCAAAATAGGGGGTGTTGGGCTATGACTTCCAAAAGTGAAAAAAACTATACCGGTGATTTGCAAAACGGGAAACCCCACGGGAGGGGAACCCTCGATTATGGTGACGTGCAGTATACCGGTGAATTCAGGAACGGCAAAAAGCACGGACAGGGGACTCTCACGTTTGCCGACGGCACCACCCACACCGGAGAGTTTCGAGATGATAAACGCAACGGGCGTGGTGTGCTCACCTTTGAAAACGGCAGGTGTGAGGGTGAATGGCGCGACGACCTCCTGGAAGGGTTTGGAACTTTCAGGATCGACGATGCAACCTATGCCGGTGAGTTCAAGTCCGGCAAGCGGCACGGCCATGGGACCCTCACCTTTGACGACGGCAGAAAATACGAAGGCGATTTCAGGGATAATCATCGCTCCGGCAACGGTATCGCCTTTTTTGCAGACGGATCGCAGTACATGGGCGAATTCAAGGAGGGTAAACGTCACGGACACGGCACGTTTACCCTGCCCGACGGTACGGTGCAGCACGGCCTGTGGAAGGATGACAAGCTGGTTCAGGAGTTGCCGCGAAGCAGCGTGTAAGATGGGATTGGGATAATCCCCGTTTTGTGCGATATGTATTGTATTTAAAAAACCACGGCTTTGAGCCGTGCACCCCGAATAGCTTTTAGCGATTCGGGGTGCATATGTTTATAAGACGCTACGCGCCTTCTACCCCCTTTCTTTGTTCGCCCCAAAGAAAGGGGGGAAAGAAAGGGCGCCTGCAACTTGTCCCGCCCTATGGGTGAGGATAGTTACTTTACTGTCGCCCGAAATTTATTTGCAGGCATCCCCTTCTTTAAACAGTTCCTTGACCTGTACCCACACCGCACCTTCATGTTTTAAGGCCCCGAGACCGAAAAAGAGCGTTTCAGCGCCCACATAGAACCCGGTATTGATGTTGCCGGTATAGCAACTGCCGGTGAGAACCGGAACCGGACCGGCCACACTGTATTCGGCTTCGAAATTCGTGAGTACCTCATTTTTCATGGAGGTGTATACTGCACCGGAAAGCGATGACAGACCGACACCGAAGGAGATTTTTGGAAACTCAAGCACAATGCCCAGCCCCGAAGTGATGGTGGAAACCGCTTTGGTTTCACCGCCGAATGAGACATCGGCCCGGTTATTCGATCCGGTCAGCAGGGTTATGTCTCCGTTTACACTGCGAATGCCGAATGTTCCATGGGCCTCAACCCTGGCCGTGCCGGTGGTTGAGGTGTTGTCTACCAGGGTCGACTTGAATTCAACCGTGCCTCCAATGCCGATCCAGGTAGGCAGCGGACCGATGGGGGTCGGGATGCGCAGGGTCAGGGGCAGTTTGAACATGTCTTCATCTTTGCCGGTTTCAACGCCGCCGAATTGGATGTCCATTTTCAGGTCCAGGTCCCGGACGATGTATTCCAGGTAGGTGATTTTGCCTTCTTCAATGGTTATGGTTCCTTCGGAGTGGAACTGACCCACGGTTCCCTTGGAGGCAACGGTAAACTTGGCGCCGGGGGCCGCTATGATTTTGGCGACCATCTCTATGTCGGTTGCGTTGTTTTTGGCAAGCAGGGAATATTGTACTTCGAACTGTCCGATAACGCCGTTGAACTTTACCGTTGTCTGGGGTTTGATGATGCGGGCATAGAGTGGACCACTTTGCAGGCCGGCCTCTTCCGACTCCACCATCTCAACCGCCCGACTCCAGTAGATTTCACCATCTTTGATCACATCGGTCAGTTCTGCCGGTGAGGTTTCGAGAACCAGGTCGTCTCCGTCCCAGGAAACACTGTCGATTGTTACAATATCGAGTCCGGCGAGGATGGTCTTTTGTCCGGCGGTAAGAGCTGCAAGTTCCGCCGGAGGGTTTGCGAAGCGGTAGGTGCCGTTATCGCCTGAAGAGCCATCCTGCACAAGGTATGTTTCCAGCAGATCCTCTTCAATTGAGACAACATCATCCTTTACGGTAACATCATAGGTCTGGGCTTCTTCGGGCCAGTTGGTGGTGCCGTTATCGGTGCCGTTGTCCGGTGAGTCCAGGTCGTCGCAAGCCGTGATTGTCAGTATAAGAAAACAAAAAAGGCTGATAAAGAACCGGCTGATGTTTGTGCGTAAAAGTGTAGCGGTTTTTGTCTGCATGAGTGGTACCCCCTTTTGAAGTATTGTATGTATTGCTTTGATGTGCGGCAGTTTCTTTTAAATACGGGTGTTTTGTTTACGCCCCCGGGCCCGTTGTATGCTGAAAATGGTGCATGCCTTTTGATGCTTATAGCATGACGCAGTGGATCGACCTATGGTTTTTTTTAGTCCGTTTCAACGGGCGCGATGAAACGTGCAGCCTGTGTATGACATTTTTTTGTAATACTATGCAAAAAAATGCAATAAAATTTAAAGAATTTAAAGAATTTAAAATGGGAGCCTTATGGATAAAAATACTCATCGGTGGTTATGTTTCTTTAGGTGCTTCCGATACTACTAAAAAGCAATTACCATATGTATAGTTGTACCGCCGCTTGCATTGGTTCCTTTGGTGTATGTTCCGTTTGATATGTATACAGCACTATTGTGCCCGGCGGTTTTGTATAACGTGTTACATGAAGTGAGGTGGTGTGTTCAATGGAAGGACAGAGCAGCCCAATGGGTGCAGTAATGACCTATGAGATTGATTTTGACCATATGCCCTGGTATGTCTCGATCAGGACTTTTGGTACGGCCACGGTGCGCGGATTCGACAAGCTCATGTCTGCCCTGGTGGAATCACCGGAATGGATACCGGGGACCAAACAGCTTGTGGATCACAGAGGGCTGGACGGCATGTCGTTAAACCGCAAAGATATTGAATTCATAGTGCTCAATTCAAAAAAACACGGCAAAAAGCTCGGCAACGGCCGCTGTGCTTTTGTGGTGTCCGACGCACTCGCTTTTGCACTGGCACGGATGTACAGCATGCTCGATGCCGATGCCGTCCACAGTTCATCCAATGTCTTTTACTCTCCAGACGAAGCCCTTGCCTGGCTGACACAGGAACCCTAGGCCCGAATCCTCGCTTGATTCGGGCTCGGGAAGTTGCCGGACTGCATCCCCACTTTTTCTGTGGGACATGCCTCCTGTTATGATGTAAAATATGCTCTTTTTTTAAGCGTAATTATTTAAATATTATTTAATTTTAATCATTTAAACATGATGAACACTGCCTGGTCCGCAGTCTTTTCGTCCATCATGTCGAGTATATGTATGTGTGCAAAAGAATGCACAGCACCGGTTTTCGAAAAATGCATGTAATTTTTAATTGTTCCGCTGATTTATCTTGCAGGTTGCAACGTAATATGATAAAAAAAGTAATTTAATTTGTATACCTTTTACTTTTATATAAAAAGATGAAGGTGTGCAAAGTCCGCAAACGGAGCGGAAAACAAATTTATTTTAATTGTTAAACCCTTAAAACGGCATGCTGCGGGAAAGGCTTACGCAAAGCGAAGTCCTGTCGCGCAGTTATCTGAACGTGATAAACCGGGCATGCTGCAACGTAAAGGAGGTAGATTGTGGCTTCAATTATCAACATGAAACAACTTCTCGAGGCAGGCGTTCACTTCGGTCATCAAACCAGTAAATGGAATCCGAAAATGAAACAGTATATTTTCGGTGCCCGCAACGGTATTCATATTATCGACCTGCAGAAAACCGTGGTGCTTTTTAAAGAGGCCTACGAATTTATTACCGACACCGTTGCCGACGGCGGCAAAGTGCTGTTCGTGGGAACAAAACGTCAGGCCCAGGATGCCATCCAGGAAGAGGCCGAACGTGCCGGTATGTACTATGTGACAAACCGGTGGCTGGGTGGTTTTATGACCAACTTTCAGACCATCAAAAAGAGTATCGACCGGATGAAGGATCTCGAACAAATGCGCGATGACGGAAGCTTTGAGAACTTCAAGAAAAAAGAGGCCCTCGGCTTCGAGCGTGAAATCACCAAACTGAATTTTGTTTTTAACGGTATTCGGGATTTGCGTGACATCCCCGATGCCATATTTATTGTCGATCCCAAAAAGGAAAAAATTGCCCTGGCAGAGGCCAACAAGCTGGGTATCCCGGTGATCGCTCTTGTTGATACCAATTCAGACCCGGACAATATTGATTATGTTATTCCTGCAAATGATGATGCCATCCGGGCCATCAGGTTATTCAGTTCGCGCATTGCCGACGCCTGTGCCGAAGGCGATCGTAAACGTCAGGAGCGTATTGAACAGGAAGCTGTAAAAGCAGCTCAGGAAGCCAAAGAAGTTGTTGAAGAGGCTTCTGAGTAATACAAGCGAAATAGGAGGTTGAATAATATCATGGCAGTTGATGCAAAAACAGTTAAAGAATTACGTGATAAAACCGGTGCCGGTATGATGGACTGTAAAGAGGCGCTGGAAAAGTGTGATTGTGATCTCGACAAGGCGGTAACCTATCTTCGTGAGAAGGGAATTGCTTCTGCAAGTAAAAAATCAGGACGAGACACCAAAGACGGTAAAGTTGTTTCCTATATTCACCCGGGTGACAAGCTGGGCGTTATCGTGGAAGTAAACTGTGAAACCGACTTTGTGGCCAAGGGACCTGAGTTCGGCGAATTTGCAAAAGACATAGCAATGCATATTGCCGCGGCCAGCCCGCGTTACCTGGCAAAAGAAGATGTGCCTGAAGAGGTGCTCGAAGAAGAGCGCAAAATTCTGGCAACCCAGGCCCAGAACGAAAACAAGCCCGAAAAGGTGATCGAAAAGATCGTTGAGGGGAGGATCAACAAGTTCTACCAGGAAGCATGTCTGCTGGAACAGGCCTATGTGAAAGACGACAAAGTAAAAATCAAGGATTTTGTTAAAAGCGGCATCGCAAAGTTCGGCGAAAATATCAGCATCGGACGTTTTGCCCGTTTCAAACTGGGTGAATCCTAAAACATACGTAAACGCATAAATATTTTTTGGTGGTTACTGCCGTATGCCGGAAACACAGAAAAGATCATTCAAGCGAGTCCTGTTGAAACTCAGTGGTGAAGTGTTCAAAGGGCGCCAGCAGTACGGCATTGATCCCGAGGTTGTCAAGACCATTGCCGGTGACATCAAAGAGGTGTATGATACGGGTATTGAAATCGGTATCGTAATCGGCGGCGGAAATATCTTTCGGGGAATCTCGGAAAGCGCCGCCGATATGGACCGGACCAGTGCCGACCACATGGGAATGCTTGCAACCGTTCTCAACAGCCTTGCGTTGCAGGATGCCCTTGAAAAAGCGGGTGTGCCCACGCGGGTACAGACTGCAATACAGATACATCAGGTTGCCGAACCCTATATCCGGCGGAGAGCAATCCGCCATCTCGAAAAAAAACGGGCAGTCATATTTGCCGCCGGGACCGGCAATCCCTATTTTTCAACCGACACGGCCGCCGCCCTGCGGGCGAGTGAAATCAGCGCCGAGGTTATCTTTAAGGCAACCAAGGTCGACGGTGTTTACGACAGCGATCCGGTGAAAAATTCGAGTGCCAAGCGCTTTGAGGAGTTGACATATGAAGAAGTGCTGGAACGGAGACTGGGAGTAATGGACCTGACCGCCATAACACTCTGTATGGACAACGGCCTCCCTATCATAGTATTTGACGTTAATACCCCGGGAAATATTTTTAAGGCTGTTACCGGACAAAATATAGGAACATTCATACGAGGGTAAGCTATGGAAAAGGAATATGTGAGTTCACTGAAACAAGAGATGGATAAAAGTATTGAATCCCTTGAAAAAGAATTCAGCAAGGTCCGAACAGGGCGGGCTTCTTCCTCTTTGCTTGACGGCATTCGGGTAGACTATTACGGAACTCCTACTCCGCTGAACCAGCTTGCAACGCTGGCGGTGCCCGATGCGCGCCTGATTACCATCCAGCCCTGGGATGCCCAGATTTTAAAAGAAATTGAAAAAGCCATTTTGAGGGCCGATCTGGGGCTCACTCCCAATAATGACGGTAAGATCATCAGGGTTTCTATTCCCCCTTTGACCGAGGAGCGCAGGAAAGAACTGGTTAAACTGGTTAAAAAAATGGCCGAAACCTGCCGCGTGTCAATCCGGAATCACCGGAGGAAAACAAACGAAGACCTGAAAAACATGAAAAACGACAAAAGTAATGAGTTTTCAGAGGATGATCTCTTCAAAGCCCAGGAGGAAGTCCAGAAGGTTACGGACGAGTATATCAAAAAGTGCGATGAATTGACGTCGAGTAAAGAAGAGGAAATCCTAGAGTTTTAACGAAAGGTTTCTTTTATTAAAGGAGGTGACTACTATGGCCTATACAATTAACGACGAGTGTGTGTCATGTGGAACCTGTGCAGAAGAGTGCCCTGCCGATGCAATTCAGGAAGGTGACAATACGTACCGGATCGACAAGGATAAATGTACCGAATGCGGCACGTGTACCGATGTGTGCCCGACCGAAGCGATTGTAGAAGAATAAACAAGCGCAGAAACTGTGCCGGATGTATGTCCGGCACAGACCAACCTTCCCTCGTATATGAATGTATATCCGTACAGGCCAGGCTGTAACGGTAATCATCCCCCTTATATAGACCCCTCTTACCCGGGTTTCGCATTCTCAGATTGGACTTGTGTTCACATTTTTTTTATGATATTTTCATCACTTACTAACAATTCTGTCGTCTGGATGAGTAAATGGATTCCACAAAGCTGATAAAGGAAAAACTTCCCCGGCATATAGCAATTATCATGGACGGTAACGGTAGGTGGGCTAAAAAACGCTCCCTGGAGAGGATTATGGGCCACCGTCGCGGTATGGAATCGGTGCGTACCGTTGTCAGGGAGTGTAACGACCTTGGGGTCGAGGCTCTTACCCTGTATGCCTTCTCAACCGAAAACTGGAACAGACCCAGGGCGGAGGTGAAAGCATTAATGGCGTTGCTGAAACGCTACATCCGGGCTGAAATAAATGAGCTGCACGAAAAAAATATACGGGTTCAGGCAATCGGTGCGCTGGAAAACCTCCCTGAAGACGTATTAAAGGTATTGCAGGAAGGTGTGGAAAAAACAAAAAACAACAGCGGAATGGTGCTGAATGTTGCCCTGAGCTACAGCGGCCGGGATGAAATCCTGCGGGCTGTGGCCGACATTGCGGACAAGGTCCGGCAGGGTGCACTTGCCACGGCCGATATAGACGAGCAGACCTTTTCCGGGTTTCTCGATACCGCCGATCTTCCTGATCCGGACCTGTTGATCCGGACCAGTGGTGAAATGCGTGTGAGCAATTTCCTTTTGTGGCAGATAGCGTATACGGAAATATATGTAACCGATGTTCTGTGGCCTGATTTTTCCAGGGATCACCTGTATCAGGCTCTTGTGGATTACCAAACACGCCGGCGTCGATTCGGTAAAACCGATGAACAGATTGCTCCGTAGGACCGGCATAACAGCCGGTAATCTGAATTTTGCATAAGACGGCCGGATCGCATTGTGAAAGGTGACGTATAGATGTTCAAGCGCTTGGCAACTGCCGCAGTCGGTATTCCGGTTGTTCTCTGGTTAATCTCTTTCAGTGAAATCAGCTTTTTCCTGCTCCTGCTGGTTGTTGTTGCCGGGGCTTTGCACGAATTGTTCACGATGATGATCGCCGATGAAAACCGGACCGGGAGGTTGCTGGGAGTGCTCCTGGGCTGCCTGGTGTTCTGTGCAGCCTATTATGATATGCGTACCGGGGCCGGGACCTGCACGTTTGCCGTTACCGCGGCAGTGCTGACCACAAGTGTTTTTCTGCTGTTTTGTCACGGCATGTTCAGCGGATATGTGGTGGAGCAACAGTGCACCCGCATAGCCGTTAAGGTGTTCGGCCTGTGCTACATTGCGCTGTTGCTCTCGTATTGCCTGGGGGTGCGGGCCAGGCCGGACGGAACCCTACTGGTGTTCCTTTTGCTTGCCGTCACCTGGGCCGGTGATTCGGGGGCCTATTTCATCGGGACCTGGCTGGGTAAGCACCGGCTGTGTGAAGCCATAAGTCCCAAAAAAACGGTGGAAGGGGCTGCAGGCGGACTGGCGGCTTCGGTACTGATTGCCGTTGCGTTCAGGGCTCTGTTTATTGAATCGATGAGTATCGGACAGTGTATCGTCATCGGTGTCGGTGTCAATGTGTTGAACCAGGTGGGTGATTTGTTCGAGTCCATGCTCAAGCGTTCTTCAGGGGTTAAAGACTCCGGTTCGCTGCTGCCCGGACATGGCGGTGTGCTTGACAGGATCGACAGTGTGCTGTTCGCAGCGCCGTTTTTATTTTATTATATTTCATGGGTGAATCCTGTATTATGAAAATAGCTGTTCTTGGATCTACCGGGTCAATCGGAACGAGCACTCTGGATGTCGTCAGGAAGTATCCGGACCTGTACCAGGTAGTCGGTCTGTCGGCGGGTACAAATACCGGTTTGCTGGCCGACCAGGTGGCCGAGTTTTCTCCACGCTATGTCAGTATGGCGGATCATGACGGCGCCGCTGAACTGCGGCAGAGGCTTGACGGAGCCGATGTTGAGATAGGAAACGGTGAAGAGGGGGCGGTTGAGGCCGCAATCCTGCCTGAAGCGGATATGGTGGTTGCGGCAATTGCCGGTTCGGCCGGTCTTGCCCCGACCCTGGCTGCGGTGCAGGCGGGAAAAGACGTCGCGCTGGCAAACAAGGAGTCCATGGTTATGGCAGGGGCTCTTATGACCCGCGAGGCCGAGCGCAATGGAGGCAGTATCGTTCCGGTCGACAGTGAGCACAGCGCCATATTTCAGCTTTTGCGCGGTCATGAGCCGCGCGAAATCAGGAAGATTATCCTGACCGCATCCGGCGGGCCGTTTTTGCACCACACCGCCGAGCAACTGGATCATGTGACGCCTGAGGAGGCTTTGAATCATCCGCGCTGGAAAATGGGTAAAAAGGTGACGACCGATTCGGCCTCACTGATGAACAAGGGGCTGGAGATCCTGGAAGCACACTGGCTGTTCGGGCTGCCTGCCGAGCGGATAGAAGTTGTGGTGCATCCCCAGAGTATTATACATTCGATGGTGGAGTTTGTGGACGGAACGGTGTTTGCACAGATGTCGGAACCGGATATGAAAGGGCCCATCGCCTATGCGCTCTCGTGTCCGGAGAGGCTGGCCGATATTACCACTCCCCTTGATTTCGCCCGGCTCGCTGAACTGACGTTCCTTGCACCGGACCTGGAGCGGTTTCCGGCACTGCGACTGGCATACGAGGCCATGCGGGCGGGCGGTCTGATGCCGGCGGTTATGAACGCCGCCAACGAAGTGGCTGTGGAACAGTTTCATGAGTTGAAAATCGGCTTTACCGCAATGTCACGGCTGATTGAGACCGTCATGTCACGCTTTCGGAATGCCGGTGATACGGATCTGGAAAGTGTGATGGCAGCAGACCTGTGGGCGCGCCGGGAAGCCGCAGCGGTCATTGAGGAATTGAAAAACAACAGATGACTGTTTATACTCTATCTAGAGGGCAATTACCCGTCGATATCAATCATTCTTTACAGTAGGTGAGGTTACGCTTTGGACCAGGTGATTACAATTTTTACAAACTATGTTATACCGGCAACGATACTGCTGGGTGTGCTGATTTTTGTCCATGAACTGGGGCATTGCATTGTCGCCAAAATGTGCGGCATCAGGGTTCTGAAGTTTTCCCTTGGGTTCGGACCCAAAATCTTCGGAAAAAAAATCGGGGAGACGGAATACCTGCTTTCCCTGTTGCCCCTGGGGGGCTATGTGAAGCCCCTGGGAGAGGCCCCTGATGAACCGGTGCCGGAAGAAGACAAACCTTTTTCCCTGACCCACCAGAGTATTCCCAAGCGTTTTGCGGTGCTGGTGGCGGGCTCTCTTTTTAATATTCTGTTTGCCGGGCTTATTTTTGCATGTGTTTTCATGAACGGTGTGCCGAAGTTGACCGCCACGGTAGGACAGGTTGTGGAGGACTCGCCCGCAGCGGCAGCCGGAATACAACCCGGAGATGTTGTCGAGTCGATCAACGGCACGCCGATCGAGCTTTGGGAAGACCTGTCCGAAATCGTCGGAAACTGCGAGGGGCGGGAGCTGCTGTTGCAGGTACGGCGCAACGCCGAACTGCTGGTTGTAACGCTCACACCACAGCTTCTTGAGGATGAAAATATTTTCGGTGAGCCGGTACAGTCCTACAAAATAGGTATAACCAGTGCTACATCGGAAGATGCCGTCATAATGAAGCGCTATTCACCGGTCATGGCCGTCTGGAAGGGTGCGCAGGAGACCTGGAAGTGGTCCAAACTGACGCTTGTCGGTCTGGGTGTTCTGGCCAAAAGCCCGGTTGAGCGGCGCAAGGATATCGGGGGACCCATTCTTATCGGAAAGCTTGCCGGCGATTTCGCCCAGGTAAGCTTCATGAGTTTTATCATGCTTATGGCCATGATCAGCGTCAACCTCGGGGTGCTCAACCTGCTGCCGGTACCCATACTGGACGGTGGGCACATTTTTTTTCTCCTCATCGAGGCGGTGAAGGGCAGCCCGCTCAGTATGCGAAAAATGGAGATTGCCCAGCAAATCGGTCTGGCACTGCTTTTGACGTTGATGGTCCTGGTATTTTATAACGACATAACAAGATTTATACCTCAATAAATATGGCGGCAACGGATATGAATATTCTGGCTCTTGATTCGGCGACCCCGGCTTGCAGCGTTGCCGTTCTTTCCGGCGGCAACGTGCTGGCAGAATGCTTTTCGGCCGGGCAAAAGAATCACACGGAAAAACTGCTGAAACTTGTCGATGCGGCCCTGAGCCAGGCTGATGCTGCCGGGGAGGATATCGACCTGGTGGCGGTTTCAGTCGGGCCGGGAACCTTTACCGGCCTGCGCTCGGGTATCAGCACGGCCCAGGGCCTGGCGTTTGCCTGGGAGAAACCCCTGGCGGGGGTGTCCAGCCTGGAGATTCTGGCTTTTCAGGCGGGCCCGTTTCCGGGGCTGATTTGTCCCATGATTGATGCCAGGAAACAGCAGGTGTATACCTGCCGATACCGCATGGGGAGCAACGGCATCCCCGAAAAGTGCTCAGATGAGCGTGCCGTTGCGCCGGAGCAGTATCTGGCCGAAATTCAGGAACCGGCCGTGTTTATCGGGAACGGTGCCCTGTGCTATCGCGGTCTGATTGAGGATGTGCTGGGTGACTCCGCCAGGGTGATGCCGGATGTTTTGAGCTTGCCCCGGGCCTCCACCGTGGGGTGCATTGCCGACCGGAGTTATTCCGGTGGTACACCTCCTGGTACGTTTCAGGTTCAGCCTGCCTATATTCGTCCACCCGACGCCAAGGTGGGCAAGGGCCGGAAAGGCATGTGAGAATCGGCGGAGGATGAAAGTTTTTATATAACATTTTCGTTGAACGTGGGTTATAATATACATAACGTTTTCCGGGGGCTTGGTCCCCGGGGAGCCGGTGCTCACTGGATTCTTATGGAAAAAAGAGACCTTGACCTGATCAATAAGTATATATCCGTCGATGACGAACTGCGGGCTTTTGTCGAGGAACATCGGCATTTTGAAGAACTGCTTGAAAATTATACCGACAGGGCCTATCTGACCCCGGAAGAAGAGGCGGAAGAGAAGCAGTTGAAGAAATTGAAACTCCAGGGGCGGGACAGAATCGAGAGAATTCTGGCAAAATATCGCCGCAAAGAAGCGAACTAACACGGTGTTTTTAAAAAGACATAGATGGAGAGACCGGTGAAAATAAAAGGCGCACAGGTTCTTTTAGAATGTCTGCACAAAGAAAAGGTAAAGACCATTTTCGGATATCCGGGGGGATCGGTGCTGGATATATATGAGGCACTGTATGATTCGAAAATAAACCATATACTGGTACGCCATGAGCAGGGTGCCGTGCATGCCGCGGACGGCTACGCGCGGGCGACAGGCGAAGTGGGCGTGTGCCTGGTGACCTCGGGACCGGGTGCCACCAATACCGTCACCGGCCTTGCCACCGCCTATATGGACTCGATCCCCATTGTCGTGTTTACCGGCCAGGTTCCCACCGGGCTTATCGGCAACGATGCTTTTCAGGAGGCCGATATCGTGGGGATTACCAGGCCCTGCACAAAACATAATTACCTGGTGAAGGACCTGCAGGAGTTGCCCCGGGTGGTTAAGGAGGCGTTTTATATCGCCCGCACCGGCCGGCCCGGGCCTGTGCTGGTTGATCTGCCGAAAAATGTGCTGAACCAGACCATGGAATTCTCCTATCCTGACAGTATCGATATCCGGGGATATAAGCCCACGGTTAAAGGAAACAAGCGTCAGATAACCCGGGCGATTGCAGATATCATGAAGGCCGAAAAACCGGTTATCTATGCCGGTGGCGGCGTTATTCTTTCCGATGCCGCCCGTGAGCTGAGGACCTTTGCCCGGCGTATGCAGATTCCGGTAACCACAACCCTGATGGGTATGGGCGGTTTCCCGGGTTCGGACCCCCTGTCGCTGGGCATGCTGGGGATGCACGGCACATACCGCGCAAACATGGCGGTTACGCATTGCGACCTGTTGATAGCCGTCGGGGCGCGGTTCGACGACCGTGTGACCGGCGATTTGAATACGTTTGCCGCGTCGGCCACCATTATGCATATAGATATCGATCCGACCTCTATCAGTAAAAACATTGAGGTGGATACGCCTATTGTGGGTGATGTGAAGGAGACCCTCAAGGATCTCCTCGATGGAACCAAAAATAAAAAAATCACGAAAGCCGCCCGCAAGGACTGGTTTGCGGAAATCGAGCACTGGAAGGCCAAACATACCCTGGCCTATGAGATGGACGACATCATCAAGCCCCAGTATGTCGTGGAAACAATATACAAACTGACCAAGGGCGATTGTATTGTTACCACCGAAGTGGGACAGAACCAGATGTGGGCCGCCCAGTACTTTACATTTGATAAGCCCCGCACATTGTTGACCTCCGGAGGTCTCGGCACAATGGGCTACGGGTTTCCGGCCGCCATCGGTGCACAGGTCGGCAATCCCCGTGCAACGGTTGTGGATATCGCCGGTGACGGCAGCATCCAGATGAATATCCAGGAGCTGGCAACGGCGGTACAATATAATCTGCCGGTAAAAATAGCCATTCTCAACAACCATTCATTGGGCATGGTGCGCCAGTGGCAACAGCTTTTTTATGATAAACGGTATTCACATTCAACGTTCCAGGCGCATCCCGATTTCGTCAAGCTGGCTGAAGCATATGGGGCTGTGGGCCTGCGCGCCACGCATCCCAAAGAGGTTGAAGGGGTTGTTAAAAAAGCGCTGGGAACCAAAAAACCGGTTATTATGGAGTTTATCGTGGAAAAGGAAGAGTGCGTCTATCCCATGGTTCCGGCAGGTGCCCCGATCAGCAATATGATGCTGCTGTAAGTTTTTTTAGTGGGATGCGGTCATTTTGCCGCCGCCGGAACGTTCGGACGGTCTTTTCCGGAATACATTGATAGTTATTGAGAGGATAGCACGAATGCGACATACTATTTCAGTGCTGGTCGACAATAAGCCCGGGGTTCTTGCACGCGTTGCCGGGCTGTTCAGCGGGCGTGGGTTCAACATCGAATCGCTTTCAGTCAACGAGACCCTGGACCCGACCATGTCCCAGATGACCATCGTCACCCGGGGGGATGAAAAAATACTGGAGCAGATAAACAAGCAACTCAACAAGCTTGTTGATATCATAAAGGTGACCGACTTCCAGAGCAAGCATGTCGACTATATCGACCGGGAACTGGCTCTTGTGAAGGTCAATGTCGATGAACACCGGCGCTCTGAAATTTTGAGCATTATCGATATTTTCCGCGCCAAGGTTGTTGATGTCAGCCGCACCCATTACACGGTTGAAATTACCGGGGACGAAGACAAAATAAACGCCATTATCGATCTGTTCAGGCCGCTGGGCATTAAGGAAATTGTCCGGTCCGGCAAGGCCACGCTGCCCCGGGAGAAGAAACCCAGGTAAAACCCAAACAAGGTGTAACAGTCATGAAAAAACAACCGCAAAAAAAGTATTATTACCGCAGAAGAGGCGACCGGATCAATACCCTGAAAAAAGGTGTGTACATCCTGCCGAACTTCCTGACGTCGCTGTGCCTCCTATGCGGGTTTTACTCGGTTGTTCAAACAATGCAGGGCAATGTGGTGATGGCCGCCTGGGCGATCATCCTGGCCGCGGTTTTCGACGGCCTCGACGGAAGAATCGCACGGATGACCAACACGACATCCAAGTTCGGCGTTGAATACGACTCCCTTTCCGACCTGGTTGCATTCGGTGTTGCCCCGGGTGTGCTGGCCTATGGCTGGGTGCTGAATCAATACGGCAGGTGGGGCTGGCTGGCCGCTTTTCTATACGTAGCATGCGGTGCAATGCGCCTGGCCCGGTTTAACGTGCAGGTCAATACGGCGAAGAACAAGTTTTTCCTGGGACTACCCATCCCGGCTGCGGCCGGGATGGTGGCTTCGACGATTATTTTTTGTATGCATTTTCACTTTCAGGACAAACAACTATTGAGCGTGTTTCTCTTGTTAACGATTTATCTCATGGCGTTTCTTATGGTCAGTACAATCAGGTTTAAAAGTTTTAAAGATATCGATTTCGCCAGCCGCAAGCCCTTCAGCGCGGTCTTTGTCGCCATTTTGCTGATCTGCGTGGTTGCATCCGAGCCCCAGATTATGCTGTTTGCCATAGCTGCGCTCTATGTTTTTTCAGGTCCGGTGGGATATCTTCTGTACTTAAGCAAACGCAAGAATATGCAGGTTAATAAAGTGATGAATGTTGAGGAGAGCAATGAAAGACATTAATAAAAAAGATGATTTCGTAAGAATTTTTGATACAACACTCCGGGACGGCGAACAGTCGCCCGGAAACACCATGAATATACAGGAAAAACTGCGCGTTGCCCGGCAGCTTGAAATACTGGGCGTTGACATTATCGAGGCCGGTTTTCCCATTGCATCACAAGGGGACTTTGATGCGGTGAAAAAGATTGCAGAAACCGTTAAGGACTGTGAGATTGCAGGGCTTGCCCGGGCAAACGACAAGGATATAGACCGGGCCTGGGAGGCCATACAGAATGCCGCCGCCCCCCGCATCCATACCTTTATTTCCACGTCGGAAATACATCTTAAACACCAGCTTCGTAAAAGCGAAGATGAAGTGCTGCAACTGGCAATCGATGCCGTAAAGCGTGCCAAGAAGTATACAGCCAATGTTGAGTTTTCAGCAATGGACGCCACCCGCAGTAACCGTGACTATCTTTGCAAGGTTCTTGCGGCGGCAATCGATGCGGGCGCCACAACCATTAACGTGCCGGATACGGTGGGATATACCGTGCCAAAGGAATTCGGGGATTTGATCAGATATGTCGTTGAGAATGTGCCCAATATCGACAAGGCGATTATCAGCGTGCATTGTCACAACGACCTTGGTCTGGCCGTGGCCAACTCCCTGGCGGCAATTGAAAACGGCGTGCGCCAGGTAGAATGTACCCTGAACGGTATCGGCGAGCGGGCCGGGAATGCGTCCCTGGAAGAGATTGTCATGACGCTGCGAACCCGTAAGGATTTAATGAATACCGACACGCGGATCAATACGGAAAAAATTTATCCTTCGAGCAGGCTGATTACCTCCATTACCGGTGTAGCCGTGCAGCCCAACAAAGCTGTTGTTGGTGCCAATGCCTTCGCGCATGAATCGGGCATCCATCAGGACGGTCTGCTGAAGGAGAAAATTACCTATGAAATCATGACGCCCGAATCGGTCGGCATGAACAAGAGCAGCCTGGTGCTGGGCAAGCACTCCGGCAGCCACGCGTTCCGCAAACGGGTTGAAGAGCTCGGTTTTTCGCTCTCCGATGAGGAACTGCAGAAGACCTTTAAAAGCTTCAAGGATCTTGCCGATAAAAAGAAAGAGGTTTTTGACGAGGACATTGAGGCGCTCATCGCCGAGGAAGTGCTCCGTGCTCCGGATGTCTATAAATTCCTGAACATGAGCGTTATGAGCGGGTCGGTTGCTATTCCCGCTGCAACCGTGGAAATGGAAGTGAACGGTGAAGTGACCAAAGATGTGTGTACCGGAGACGGCCCGGTTGACGCGGCCTTCAAAGCCATTACCAAGCTGACCGGCACCAAAAGCAAGCTGCTCAAGTATATTGTCAACTCAATTACCGGCGGTACCGATGCCCAGGGTGAAGTGACGGTGCGGCTTGAAGAGGACGGAATGGTTGTAGTGGGGCAGGGCGCTCACATGGATATTATTATGGCAAGCGTACTGGCCTATGTGAATGCGCTGAACCGGCTTGAGCATGCCAAGAAAAAGTCGGTGAAGGGGATTTATCACTAGAGCATTTTAAGTTTGAGGTGGCCTATAGTAACAAAAGGCAGTTCATCCAAAGCTCCCTGTGAGTGATGCGGAATCGTTTTTAGTGCTTTACGATG
>JANQGV010000254.1 GCA_028282925.1 Thermodesulfobacteriota bacterium | reverse complement strand
GGCTCTGGGGCACCTCATTCGGCGGTGCAAACGCCGTCAGCGTTGCCGCCGTTGACAGGCGCATACGCTGCATCTCGGTGCAGGTCACTTTCGGCAGTGGGGAGCGCATGGTAACCGGGGACCTGAGCGCTGAAAACAAAGAAAAGCTGCTGGCAACCCTTGCCAAGGCATGGCAGCGTGCAGTTGTGCGCAATAAACCCATGGCCCTGACCTTTGAACAAATCCTTACCGATGAAGATTCCAAGGCCTTCTATCAGAAAACCGTTGCGCAGCACCCCAACCTGAAAACAAAGCTGCCGCTGCTCACCATCAAAGAAAGCATGGAGTACAAGCCCGAAGAGCGGATTTCACAGGTGCAGGTACCGGTGATGATTATCGGGGCGGATCAGGACATTGTCTGCCCGGTTGAAGAGTCGAAAATCCTGTTCGAAAAGGCAAACGAGCCCAAGGACCTTTTGATTATTGAAGGCGCCCGGCATTATGATGTGTATGAGGGGGAATTTTTTAAACAATCCGCCGGAAAGGCATTGGAGTGGTTTCAGAAACACCTTGCGTAGCATGAGACTGAATACCACGCAGCAGCAAGGAAACTTCAATCAGAGCCGATTTAAAAAAGGTAAATATTTCACAAAGACACCCCGCAATGCTTCACTGAAACACAAAATATAGTAGGGTATAGTATAGATATGGCATAAAGACTACCGTATATGGCACACGCTGTCCTTGGGCACCCGGCATTTGAGAAACTGGTCAGAAATGCCGAAAATAAAATAGGTGGACTAAAGCATTACCAGCAAAAAGGATATCACGTATGCAGGTCTATACAGACCGGTCCGGGCAGGTATACGACGGCAGCAAACTCAGGGAAATTCGGGAAAATAAAAATATCGATCTGGATCAAATTGCCGTTTCAACAAAAATCCAGAAGGTATACCTGAAAAGCATTGAAGAAGAGAATTTCAATATGCTGCCGCCCCCGGTATTTATTGTCGGATACCTGAAAAACTATTCCCGTTTTCTTAACATCGATCCTGAAAAAGTTGTTCAGGACTTTAAAAGCAAACTGGATGCCTGGCAGGCGACAACCATAGAATTTTAAAAGAACTCCCGGCGGGTCCTGTAAGCAATACCCGCCTGCAGGAAAACCGTTTTGCACCGGGACGGAGACCGCCGCACAGGCGTCTCCGTTTTTTTATGCCTTTTTTTCGACACCGTGGTCTAAAACAGTCCTGATTGTCTGCAGGAAAGCATGAATTCTATAGGGTTTCTTAACAAAGGCCCCGGCGCTTTCCAGCATGCCTTCCATGGCCGTCTCCTCGCATTGCCCTGAACAAATAATAACCGGCACATCAGGCTGTATATTCATCATCTGTTCAAAAACCATCAGACCCGACATCCTGGGCATCACCAGGTCAAGCACAACCAGATCAATCCTGTCGCGGTTGGCGCTGAAAACGGAAAGCGCGGTTTCTCCGTCGGCAGCGGTAAGGACGCTGTACCCCTGGTGGCGCAAAAACTCCCGGGCCACTTCAAGAATCTGCTCTTCGTCATCAACCAGCAATATTGTTTCCTTTCCACCGGCATCATCTTCAGCGCCCATCGGAGCGGCATCGGCATGTCGGCTTGCGGGAAGATAGATATGTACGGTGGTGCCCTCGCCTTCGATACTGTCGAGGGAAATATAGCCGTTATGGTCCCGGCGGACAATCGCATACACATTGGCAAGCCCCATCCCAAGCCCCTTTTCCGTACCGCGGTTCCTGGTGGAAAAGAGCGGGTCAAAGGCTTTGCGGCGGACCTCCTCGGACATGCCGATCCCGTTGTCCTCGAACCGGATATGCACATACCTGCCGGCAGAAAGCCCCTTTGTGTCCGGTTTGTCGATCACATGGTACCCGGCGGATACCCGCAGGTATGATCCGGGCGTTACTCCCTTCTGCTCAATGGACTGCACGGCGTTTGTGCCGAGATTCAGCAGCACCTGGTTCAACTGTGCTTTGTTTACCAGGGCATGAAACTGATCAGCTTTCAGGGTGTTCTGTTTTTCGATCAGACGATCGGTTGTCTGCTCCAGCACATTGAACACATCCTTGATACATGCATACACATCAACAGATTCTTTGGCGTGGGTGGTATCGCGTGACAGGGCCTGCAGTCGACTTATTAAATCGGCTGCTTTTCGGGAAGTGGCAAGCGCCTTGTCGACATGCTTTTTCCGGTGCGCCGGCGGGGCATCCGGGTTGCGTTCCAGTATATCCAGGCACCCGATAATAACGGTCAACAGGTTGTTGAAATCGTGGGCTATACCGCCGGCCAGGGTGCCGATCGACTCCATTCTGTGACTGACCTGAAGCTGTTCCTCCAGCATCTTCCTTTCCGTAATATCCACCCGGGTACCCACCGCACGCATCACGCTGCCGTCCGGCCTCCGCTCGATAATTCTCCCATGGTCGAGTATCCATCTCCAGTTGCCGTCTTTTGTCCTGATTCGGTATTCGGTTTCGAAATAATCTGTTTTTCCCGCAACGTGGTCCGCTTTGTCCTTGAGTGCCGCATCAAGATCATCAGGATGAATATGCGATTCCCAGAAGTCTCTGGTCGGTTCAATTTCACCCGGCTCATATCCCAGCATCTCAACGACCTTTGGAGTATACACGACATGATCTTTATCGGCATGCCAGTCCCAGACCCACTCATTGGCCTCTTCCAAAGCAATTTTGTGCATCTGTTCGCTCTCACGCAAGGCATTCTCCACCTTTTTATGCCCCGTCATGTCACGAAAAAGGGCCAGAGAACCAACTGGGGTTTCGTCCTCGGCAGTAAGCAGCACCAGGCTGAACTCCACCGGAACAAGCACCCCGTCGAAACGCCTGACATAGGTTTCCCAGTGGTCGATTCTGCCGCTTTCAAGAAGTTCCTGCATAACAGCACCTGCGGCTGCGCGGTACGAATCGTCTATCTCCACCTGCTCTCCATCGGTCGACGTATATACTCCCGGTGCATACCAAAAAAACTCGGCTGTACTCTTGCCGAGCACATCGCTCTTCCCGCACTGCATCAGGTCAAGCAACGACCGGTTCACCCAGGTGATATCCCCCTTTTCATCAGTCAGCAAAACAGAGTCCAATGATGCGCCCAGCACTTTGGCCACATACGCAATTGCATCGCGCAGGTTTTGTTCACACGACTTCAAGGCGGCGTTTTCCGCTTCAAGGTCGGAGATACGCTTGTGCAGACACTGGAAGTCATCTGTCTGCTTTTCTGGTATTTTAGAATCGGGCATAAAACGAAAATGCATATTTTCAACAAGAAAAGCAAGAAAAAAACACCCGTTCAGCGAGTAAACGGGTGTCTTCTAAAGAGTATATCCGTGTATGGCGCGGCCCCAGGGGGTCCGACCGATTAATTACAGAGCTTTGTCCATGATTGCATTCAGCCGTCGCACGAAACCGGCGGGATTTTTAAGTTCCACCCCTTCTATCAAGAGCGCCTGGTCCAGCAGCAACCGAGAAATGTCCTCAAACATGCCGTCATCCTGAACATCTTTCAGCCGGCTCACAATAGCGTGCGTGGGATTTATCTCAAGAATCGGTTTTATATCAGCAGCTTTGTCCTGGCCCAGTGATTTCAGAATGCCCTGCATCTGCACCGTGGGATCATTTTCATCCACGACAATACAGGACGGCGAATCGCTCAGACGGGTGCTCGCCTTGACGTCTTTTACATCATCCTTCAACAGGTCCTTCATTCTGCCGATCAGGGGATCGGCCTCTTTCTCCTCTTCCTTGTCTTTGTCGGTCTTCAGGTCTTCAGCGGCATCGCTGCGGTTGATGGACTTAAATTCAATATCCTGATACTTCATGACCGATGGTATAACCAGTTCGTCGATCTCCTCATCCATCAGCAAAACTTCAATATCTTTCTCGCGGTACATCTCAAGCAGGGGAGACTGACGCAGAGTTTCTTCCTTTTCGCCGGTAATGTAATAAATTGCTTTCTGGTCCGGCTGCATTCGCTCTTTATAGGCGGACAGAGATACCCAGCCCTCCCCTTTCGTCGATTTATACCGTGCCAGTTCCAGCAGCTTCTCCCGGTTCTCAAAGTCCTGATAGAGTCCCTCTTTCAGGGGACGGCCGTACTGTTCGTAAAAAGCTGCGTATTTCTCTTCGTCGTCGGCCAGTTTTTTAAACTCATCCAGCAGCTTGCGGACAGAGGAAGACTTGATTTTTGCCAGCACCCGGTTCTGCTGCAGTAATTCCCGGCTGACGTTCAGCGGCAAGTCTTCGGAGTCGATAATACCGCGCACAAAACGCAGATAGGTCGGCATAAGCTCCTTGTCGTCGTCGGTGATAAAAACCCGCTTCACATACAGTTTGACCCCGGAGGCATAGTTTGCATAGTACATATCAGGGGGGGCCTTGGCCGGCACATAAAACAGGGTCGTGTATTCAAGGGTACCCTCTGCCTGGGTATGCACATACAAAAGAGGCTCTTCGGCGCCATGAGAAATCGTTTTATAAAATTCTTTGTAGTCTTCTTCTTTCAGATCCTGTTTTGAGCGCTTCCATAAAGCCGAACCGTCATTCACTTGGTCTGTTTTCTGCTCCTTGACCTCTTTGCGTTCGTCTCCCTCGCCTTCATATCGGGTATCTTCGTAATGGAGAAAAATGGGAAACGGTATATGATTTGAATACTTCCTTATGACACTTTCGGTCCCCCAGCGGCTCGCAAATTCCTTGCCGTTTTCGTTCAGATGCAGGTGGATTGTCGTCCCGGCAGTGTCCCGCTCCGTCTCGGTAATCTCATATTCGCCCTGTCCGTCGCTCGACCATTTGTAGGCCGTATCCTCCCCGGCCTTGCGGCTGATAACATCCACCTTGTCGGCAACCATGAAGGACGAATAGAAACCCACCCCGAACTGCCCGATCAGATTGAGATCGTTTTTACTGTCGCCGGTGAGTTGCTCGATAAAGTTGCGGGTGCCGGACCGGGCTATCGTGCCGATGTGCTCTACCAGGTCCTGCTCGTTCATACCGATTCCCGTGTCACTGACGTCCAGGGTGCTGTTTTCGGCATCAAAGGAGATATCAATGCGGGGCTCGAACGGAAAATTCTTAAATTTCTCATCCGACAATGTTGCATGTTTCAGCTTATCGAGGGCATCGGATGCATTGGATATCAGTTCCCGCAGGAAAATCTCCTTGTGAGAGTAGAGTGAATGAATGATAAGGTGCAGTAACTGGTTTACTTCGGTTTCAAATTTACGCTTGGTCATGTTGTTCCTCCTGAGGTGCAATTTCTGTCGCTCGTCATAGATTTCCTGATAAAATAAGCATTTTTTAAGGGGAATCAATACCTGTTCTTAAAAAAACACCCTGAAATCATTTAAATATACCGTTTCAGAACATGCACAGACCCACAGACGCAGCATCTACGCAAAAAGACATGAAATTTCGGCTAAGCGATGAGACTGAACAGAAACCTTCCAATAGGAAAAGAAGAAAAACATGAAAAATACCGGATAAATATGGTATTCAAAAAGTCAAACTCGTTAAAACGTTATTTTCAAATCAAACAGCCAGAAATATACAGGTCATATGCTGAACAAAACAATCAGGTTCATTACAACAGACATCTGGAGGATACGGCTGGCCCGTGCTCCTCGAAAAAAATCATTGCTGCTGAGGCCTCTGCGCATCTGCATCCTTGCCGTACGCGGATTTGATGAAGACAAGTGTTCACTCAAAGCTTCGGCCCTCACATTCTACACCCTGCTTTCCATTGTGCCGGTCATGGCCATGTTTTTCGGAATAGCCAAAGGGTTCGGGTTCGAGCGCCTTTTCGAAGAACAGCTGCTGCTTAAATTCCAGGGACAGGAAGAAGTTATTCAACGCATTATAGCCTTTGCCAACAATTTGCTGGCCAATACGCGTGGCGGCCTCATCGCCGGAATCGGGGTCGTTTTCCTGTTTTGGACCGTTATTAAACTGCTGGGAAACATTGAATATGCTTTCAACGACATCTGGGGCATCAAGAAGGGGCGCTCCCTGGGACGAAAACTCAGCGACTACCTCTCGGCTATGCTGGTGTGCCCGGTGCTGGTTATTACGGCCGGGAGCGTAACCGTGGCGATAACAGGCCAGGTATCGCTTATCATGCAAAAGCTGACCATACTGCAGGCCTTCGGCCCGCTGCTGTATGCAGGTCTGAAAATACTGCCCTACCTGTTCATGTGGGTCCTCTTCTCTTTTTTGTATATTTTCATTCCGAATTCCCGGGTGCATATCGGGGCCGGAATAATGGGGGGCATCGCGGCGGGCACTCTCTACCAGGTCATACAGGGCCTGTATATAAGCCTGCAAATAAGCGTTGCCCAGTACAATGCCGTCTATGGCGGGTTTGCGGCCCTGCCGCTTTTTCTCGTATGGCTGCAGATCAGCTGGCTGATTGTGCTGCTGGGTGCCGAGATCGCCTTTGCCTGCCAGAACGAACATACCTATGAGTTTGAGCCCGACTGCCTGCACATCAGCCACGATTTCAAGCAACTCCTGTCCCTGCGCGTAGCAAACCTGCTGGTGGTAAACTTCCAGAACTGCGGACAACCCCAAACCGCGGACAGCATCGTGCGCCGGCTTGATATTCCGGTACGGCTGGCCCACACCCTGCTGGATGAGTTGGTCGCTTGCGGCATTATCAGCGAGATAAAGGTTGCCGATGAAAAATCGACGGCATATCAGCCCGCCTGCAATGTAGAGCGGCTGACGATCAGGCAGGTTGTCGATACCCTGGAACGCCACGGCAACAACAACGTGCCGGTCATCCAGTCAGCGGAACTGGAAAAAATCTCGACGGCGCTGAATGCCTTCAGGAATCAATTGTCTGAATCGACCGACAATATATACCTCAAGGATATCTCCAACAGTGAGTAATGGTCCACGCCTAAAGGGCGTGGTCTATTAAGCACAATTAGTGGGGTGTCTGATAATCACCCCACTAACATTTGCACCATTGATTACTAAAAGTATTTACACTTGATTAGTTACAGGCTTTCTTAATCCCATTGCAACGCAGCCGAGTGCAGCGATTTCGGGAGGACAGAAGGGTCGACATGTTTGAGCCCCGCTTTTCAGGGGCGAGTTTGTTGACCCGCCGACTGAAATCGCGCCGTGGCGGGACAAGTTGCAGGGCGCCTTTTCTTTTGCCTCCTTTTCTTTGGGGCGAACAAAGAAAAGGGGGAGAAGACGCGTAGCGTCTTATAAACGTATTTTCCCCGAATCGCTAAAAGATAATCAGGTCGCACGGCTGAAAGCCGTGGGTTTAGAAATCTTTCTAAACGCTGAACGCAAAATATTGGGCCTAAGTTCGTTCCCTGGCACTGCGAACAATCCCCAGATACTCATCACCGTTCAGGCCGAGGCGCTGCAGGGTTGCATCCAGGGGCACACTGTTCAGATCGTACCCCTTTTCTTCGTAGACCTCGTTGGTCAGTTTTTCATATTCGCTGCGCCGATAGTCCTGCAGCAGTTGAAGGCGCTGATCATCTGTTTTACCTTCGATATCAAGGCCGGCAACACTCACCAGGTAGTCTTCGTAGTACTCCTTACGGAAAAGATACTCGTTCATGAATACCGGGGCCATGGCCCGCAAAGGAATCCGGTCGTATTCGCGGGTACCGAAACCCTGCCGCAGGTTAATGAGTTTGTGCAGCAGATAGCATCGTTCCGACTCTTCAATCAGGTCATCAACGCTTTTGTCCGTGCCGAGCGTGGCATTTACCAGCTCCAGATAGTATTCAATAGTCGGCATGTTTCTGGCCGGGTGGTCGGTGTTTTTGGCCTCGGGATGCCGCACGTCGATCCAGGGGAGCTTGCAGACACCCACAAGGTTGAACCAGGTCCTGATCATGGGAAACCAGAAGAGTGCGACTGCTTTCTTTTTGAAGGTGGGTAATTCATTGTTCAACTGGTCGATTGCGATAAGCCAGGCCTCATCATGCTGAGGACCTTTCAGGGCAAAGCCGTAGCCGCCCTGCTGGGCCAGGGACTCTTTGGTGATATACATTGAAAACTCAAGCCCTTTTGTCTCCATGGCAAACAGGCCCAGTTCCCGATACACCTCATCGGCTGATCTATCGGTGCGGGCAACAACACGCTCTGCTATCCACTGTTTCATATGCCGCACACCCCGTCCGGCCTCCCGGCCGAACGCACTCGACCCGGTAGCAATGCTGTGCAGCAGTTCCATAACCATACCGGGCTTGCCCCAGCCCAACTCAACGCCCCCGGTGTCTTCGCGGGTAAGCAGCCCCCGTTCATAGGCCTCTACGAGAAACGACAGCGTAACACCGGCACTGATGGTATCAAGGCCGTATTCATCGCAATACCATGCAAACTCAAGCACGGTATGAATATCGAATATCCCCAGGTTGGTCACCGCCGCCGCGGTTTCATATTCAGGTCCGTCAACCGGGACGGTTCGCCCGGCAAAGGGGCCGGTGGTCAGTGTGTGCTGTTCGCAGCCCTTGGTGCAGGCCAGGTTGCAGCCGGCAAAACAGCCGTCGGGATACTGCTGTTCAAAAACCTTTTCTTCAAAAATATCCCCGGAAACATGTTCATGATGGTCGTGCATGCCGTACTGATAGTTGTTGACCGGCAGCAGATGATGCTCGTTCATCATGTCGATAAGACAGGTGGTGCCCTGTGTTCCGAGACTCATGGATTTGGGGTCCACATCGCGGATAACCTGCCGCAACTTGCGCCCGGCAATGCGCAGACGGTCACGGTCGGCCGGTTTGTTGGCGTTGCCCTTTGCTTCATCACATTTGACCACAATGCCCCAAAGGCCTTTATTGCGCATAACGGTCCCCGTGCCGCCGCGGCCGGCCTGCTTGGCCCGGCAGCGTTTGCGCCGTGCATCGTAATAAACGCTGTTGATACAGCCGTGATAGGTGTTCAGCGCTCCCGAACCGGCACAGACAAACGCGATATTCTCAACCCGGGTATCGCTGTTCCATTGGTGGATCAACTCGTCGGCCTCAAGCAGGGTGTTTTCTGTTTGCGGGGCCTCGGTTATTTCTATTTCACAGTTGTTTCCGTCGATAACCACCAGAACGTTCCGGTCGGTTTTTCCGGTAACGGCAACCGCATCAAATCCGGCAAGTTTTACCAGCGGAAAAAAATGGCCGCCGACATTGGAGTCGCAAAAGGTCTGGGTCAAAGGGGAGATGGTCCCAACGATAAATTTACCGGTTCCGGCAAAAGATGTCTCACCGCAGAAAGGCCCTCCCGCAAAAGCCAGCACGTTGTCGGGGCTGTCGAAACGGGTATCCGCCGTGGTTCCGTCGAAAACGAGTTTCAAACAATATCCCCGCCCTCCGACAAACTGCGTGCGCATTGTTTCCGGTATGTCCTTAACCGTGATCTCCTTCCTGGTTAAATCAATAGAAAGCAATCGGTTGGTATACCCTTTTTCGATTTCAGCCCGTGTGTAGCTCTGCGACGCATACTTCATAGCCGTTTCTCCAGAATCCATCATACTTTCGATTAGGGGACACACCTGTGGTGTCCTTTTAGAGAAATCCTCACTGTATCACTAAAAGGCTTGTGCAAGAAAAAAACAAATATCAAATAGTTGAAATTTATAACTATAACGAAAGTGGCCTTGTGTGTCAATGTAAAACAACCCACAACATATTGGACACTATCCGACAACAGACTGGAAATGCTTCCTTTTTTTTATGAAAAATACTTAACTTCACAAAAAACCATCCGATGTATGAAATATAAACACTTTGCAAAAAAGACCTATTAGCATAACGATTGATGGTGAGGTTACCAATGGACCCTAAAATGACGATTCTGTTTATGTCGGAAAAAAGCGGCAGGCGCATATCCGCCCGAATCAGTTATTCCTTCATAAAAACCCTGGCGACAATTGTGATCTGTACGGTATGCGCCAGCATAATAAGCACGGCCGGATACTTGCACATCCTGCAACGCAGCACATCCAGTAAAAAAACCGTTGCCATGTTGACTGAAAGCGTCCGGCAACTGCAGGCCGAAAAAAGGGAAACCGACGACTACAGAAAGTGGGCCGATGATATTATCAAAAAACGCTTCAATCATTTTGATGTCAGCGGTAAAGGCAGCAACGGCCCTTCCCAGACAATTCTCGACGGCGAGATCAACACCGACACAGCATTGCCCGGACCTTCTGTGCTGGATATTGAAAACGTGGACGTTACCCGCATAAATCTGTCTCTTGACTTCAACTGCTCTTTCAAATTACTCAACACAACCGGCAAGAACAAAACAGCGTCCGGCTATGTCTTTGTTGTAGCCAGCAACCGCGAAAGCATTCCACCGGTATACGATGTCTGGCCCAAAACCCTGCTGTATTCCGGTATGCCCGTTGATTATACAAGCGGATCAGACTTCAGCATCAAATACCTGAAGCAGGTACAGGCACGTATAACGCAGCCCGATATCGGCCCGAAATTCAACCGTGTTGACATTCTAGCCTATAATACCGACGGTAAGCTGGTTATGGACAGAGGCTTTTATATTGAGCGGATGCTGCGGGAATGCCCCTATGAATAGGGCCTGATCCTCCGTATCGTTTTCGTGCATCAGCAGGACCGACCCAAAATACCCCTCATCTTATATTAAATTGAAACTGCCCATTGCGCTTGCGCAATGAGCAGTTTCAACGTTTATCCCGATACCTTCACGAATGGAGGCTGCCGGAAAATGTTCAGATACAAGGCGTGTGATATCACGAACCATGAGGCGTACTTTAGAGTACGTCGCAATGGTGAGTGATTCGCACAACGCAGTAGATGGAGGTTTCCCGGCAGCCTCTCCCTTAAGCGACTTTCTTGCGAGAGGACGTATGACAACACACCCCCAGTGACGTTTCCAGAACTTCCTTTAGCTCCTCAATGGTAAAGGGTTTCTGCAAAACCGGACAGGCTATTGAATCAAAAAACTCTCTATGCTCTCCATCCAAACTGCTTCCGGTGGCAAAGAAGATGCGCTGCAGCTTTTCAGGGAAATATGATTCAACCAGACTGTAAAATTCCTGACCGGATACCTGGGGCATTTCCATATCGCACATGATACAATCGTACTCTTCCTGCTGTATCTTCTGAAAAGCAACATCACCATCGGCAGCTTCGTCTGTGACAAATCCCAGGTTCTGTAAGAACATCTGAAAAAGTGTCCGTAAGCAGCTGTTATCATCCACGACTAAAGCTTTCATAGCGTATGCCTCCTTTTTTTCGTCTTCTGCTTTATAAAAGTGCAAGGAATATACCATCTTTACCAGATCAAACGTAAAGTTTTGAAATATCTATACTTTCAACCAAAAAGCAGATTTGTGGCCATACGTTACCCGTCAAAATATCGTCTCCTGCAAAAAAAAAGGCGACAAAATACAGGCTGTTACAAAGCCCATGGTTTCAAACGGACCTGGTGCGGGAGGATGTACGGCAGGTAAATATTGCAGTGTCTGTTTTGTAGCATCGACTGCCGGATTGCGGTATACTGCGGGGACGTGCCATGAAGAAAAAGAGACCATCCTCACCGAAAAGAAAAAAATCCACTTCGGCCAAAAAGCCGTTCAGGAAACGCCTGAGGTATCCGGTGTTGCTTGCCTGCCTGTTTGCATTGACAGGCATGCTGCTGTATTGCCTGTTTCTGGCGGCCCTTATCGACAAACGTTTTTCAGGACGCCGTTGGAGCATACCGTCAAAAGTTTACTCCGACAGCACCCTGCTGTATCCCGGGCAGCATCTTGATAAGGAACTCCTGGTTAAAAAACTGAAGAACCTCGGATATCGTGCTTCCGAAAGCTCTGTGGACCAGAAAGGCAGATACGCAGTCGCACCCGATGGTATCAGGATATATCTTCACGATCTGGTCACCGCCTCGCAACGCCGCCCCGGTTTCCCGGTACATATCAGGATGGACGGTACGATCATAGCGTCAATTACCGACCTGGAATACGGAGAACCGGTTGCCGTTCTGGAAATTGAGCCGGAAGAAATAATGCTCTTTTACGGGGCTGAAAGAGAACGCAGAAAACTGGTCTCCATCGACAGGGTTCCCCAGCACCTGATTCATGCCGTGCTGGCAGCCGAAGACCGGCGTTTTTACAGCCATTTTGGTGTTGATCCACGGGGCATCCTGCGGGCGATATACACCAACCTCCGCCACGGCGGCATCCGTGCCGGCGGATCCACCATAACCCAGCAACTGGCAAAATGTTATTTTCTCACCCCGGAGCGCACGCTGATACGCAAATGCAAAGAGCTGTTCATTGCCCTGACCATGGAGGCCATGTACGAAAAAAACATCATCCTTGAAATCTATCTGAACGAGATCTATCTGGGCCAGCAGGGCTCTGTTTCCATCAACGGTATAGGCGAAGCAGCACAGTTCTATTTCGGAAAAGCGGCCGAGCACCTGTCCATAGCAGAATCCGCAACCCTGGCAGGGCTCATCAAGGCCCCCAACCTCTATTCCCCCTACAGTCACAAAGAACGCAGTCTGCAACGCAGAAACAGCGTGCTCAATGCCATGCATACAAACAACTGGCTGTATGCCGCCGACCTGCATAAGGCCCTCCAAACACACCTGGAGACCGTCGGCTATGCCGTCAGACAACGACAGGCCGGCTATTTTATTGATTATGTTTCCGGGCAGTTGAAAAACCTTTACTCGGCGGACGATCTTGCATCCCTCGGCCTTTCCATCTATACGAGCCTTGATACCTGGGTTCAATCGGCGGCTGAGAAAGCTCTTTCAAATGGGCTCGCCAGATTGGAGGAAACAAATCCTTCCCTGCTGCGGGCCGAACCCGGCCGGCGCCTTCAGGGAGCTATCATTGTTATGCAGCCCAGGACCGGCGCCATCCGTGCCCTGGTGGGAGGCCGCAATTATGCCGAAAGCCAGTTCAACCGCATCACCCAGGCCCGGCGCCAGCCGGGCAGTGCCTTCAAGCCGCTTGTGTATGCAACCGCCCTGGACTCCTTCACACCGTCCACGCTGGTTTCCAATGCAGAAAAAACGTATACGGTCGACGGAACCCCCTGGACACCGGACAACTTTTCAGAGGTTCTCGCCGAAACACTGCCGTTGCGTGACGCAATTGCAGGGTCGGTCAATCGTCCGGCTGTGGCTGTTGCAATGCAGGCAGGACTCGACAACATAATACAAACAGCCCGAACCATGGGCATCACCACCGAATTCAAGCCCTATCCCTCGCTTGCGCTGGGCTCATTCGAGGTAATACCCCTGGAACTCGCACGCGCGTACTGCTGTTTCGCGGCCGATGGGATGCTGCCGTATCCCCTTGCCGTCAAAGATGTTGTCAATGACCGGGGCTCTGTACTGCAGCGCACGCACATAGAGATCGTACAGGCCGTCAGCCCTGCAAAAGCATTTATCATGAATTCGCTGCTCAAAAGCGTTGTAACAGATGGCACAGCCCGTTCGCTCCACGACCTCGACATCACGTTCCCCGCTGCCGGCAAAACCGGAACCACCGACAATTACCGGGATGCATGGTTTATCGGCTATACCCCCGACCTTCTGGCCCTTATATGGGTTGGTTTCGACGATGGGACATCGATACAGGCCACCGGAGCAGGCGCGGCCGTGCCGATATGGGCGGAGCTGATGTCGGCACTCACGCCACACATTTCAGGTTCCTGGTTCATGCCGCCTCCGGGTATTGTGCAAAAGGTGATCTGCCCGCAAACAGGTATGCTTGCGAAGTCCGAAACCTGCCCGAATCCCGGAAAGGAATATTTTATTGAAAACCTGGCACCTTCAAAACCTTGCCGCAGGCCCCACACTAAAAACCCTTTGCATAAAATCATGAAAGGTATCCATGGTATTTTCAAAAAAAGATAAACCGATCTGCAGCCTGCTTGTTGCCCTGCTGCTTTGGATAACGTGGGGGTGCGGCGTACAGGTACAAACGGCCACACAAAAAGACCAGACCAAAAACACCTCTTCGCCGCACGAAAAGCCGGGAACAGCATCACCACAACCTCCCCCTCATGCCGTAGCTTCCCTGCAGTTGACGGAACACGGGTGCAGGCTGCTTGAAAATAAAAAAATCGACGATGCAATTCGCCTTTTTGAACGCGCAATCGGACTCAATCCGCAAAACGGCGAAAACTACTACTATCTTGCGGAAGGCTGGCTGGCAAAAGGAAGGCTTCAGCAGGCCCGGGAATTCAGCCGCCTGGCGGTTCTCTATCTTGGAGATAATCCGCAATGGAAGGATAAAGTGCGCACCCAGACCGAAACCATCCTGGAAGCCCTTAAGATGCTGGAGAAACGGTAATTCCCATCGCCAATAAAGCGGGGGGTTAGGAGGAACCCTTCTGAGTACTTAAAAAACGCTACAACAGAACATGAAGCATCGATGAACAAAAGCTTTTACTGTTAGCTAGGTACGGACTTTCTCAATCCCATTGCAACGCAGCCGAGTGCAGCGATTTCAGGAGGGATAAGGGTCGACATGTTTGAGCACCGTTTTTCAGGGGCGAGTTTGTTGACCCGCCGACTGAAATCGTGCCGCGAGGGTATCCCGCCTGATAAGGCGGGACAAGTTGCAGGGCGCCTTTTCTTTTCCCCCTTTTCTTTGGGGCGAACAAAGAAAAGGGGGAAAAGACGCACAGCGTCTTATAAACATATTCTCCACGAATCGCTACGAGCTATTCGTTTTACTAATCAACAATGGCTCGGCCGGTGCGGAAGGCAGTACCCTTCATGGTAGCAATTTTTTTTCGCTCACCGTCCTCCATGCAATACACATCGAACAGGTAACTGCCCACTCGTTTTGAAACCGACAGGGTACGGCCATGCACATACAGTGTCTGACCGACGTCAGGACCGTTGTGATAGGTGATGGTACAATCCAGCGCCACGGATATATTATTCCTGCTGTTGGCGATAACGGAAAAAGCTGCATCGGCCAGTGCGTAGATAACTCCCCCATGCGGTCGGTTATAGAGGTTCAGCATGTCGGGCCTCAGGTCCATATGCATCATAATGTCATCGTCGGTAAGTTCATCAAGCACAATACCAAGATGGTGGCTGAAGGTATCTTCATTATACTTTTCTTTCACCAGAATCAAATGATCATGGTTTTCCATAGGACATCTCCTTTTCTCAACACCGTCACATACATATCAGCACGCAGTATAAGCAGTAAAAAAAAGGCTGTCAAGCAAACAAGCGGACGAGGAAAATGGCGACATTTCTGGAAGGCTTTTGAACTCCCCCATGATGAGAGGCTGCCGGAGAATGTTCGGATACAGGGCGCGCGAAACCTTGAGGTGGCAATAAACAACCGCGTAGCGGTTGCCTTGTTTTCCCTGAAATGGGAAAACAAAGGGCACGTACGTGCATTGTTTCCTTCAACAGGAAAAACTCTTTTTATTGTTTTTTCTGTTGATCATGAGGCGTACTTGACTGTACTCCGCAGTGACGAAAGCTGAGCGCAACACAGGAGATGGACAGTATCCGGCAGCCTCTTTGTTTTATTAGCATACGTATGGTGAGAAACCCTAAACAAAAAATTTACGGGAGACTGTTTCTGATAACACTTCACAATAGCTTATCATTTCCCGACGCATCGATTCGCAGCGGAGGACAATATATTCTTCCTACTTGAAATGCTGCGGAAAGGTATTATAATCACAATTAGAAGACAGATGAGTCTGGGATGAGCGAGACTCCGTTAGAGGCGAAAATCTAACACAATGACAGATGAGCCCTTTTGGTCACAGTGATCCGTGGTAGGGCTTGGATGAGAGATTGAGATTTTCAGCAGTGGGTAACGGAACGCCACCACCGGACAAAACACGAAGCCCTTAAGGTGAAATACCATTAAGGGCTTTGCTGTAGTATAGACACCGCTCCCCCGGCACGCCATACCCTGCCGCCCTTCACAAAAGCCCTTTTATTCCGCGCAAAGTTTTGGTATTCTACAAAAGAGGGAAAAAAGGATTTTCAACATAACACAAAACTGGAACATACCTATGGATAAAGCACTTTTTCAGAACATTGTCGAAACATTCGGAACAGAACCCCTGGCAGGAACACATTCGATTTATTCAAAAGTACTGTTACTGCCGGACAACTCCATTGCCGTTTATTTTGTCAATGCCGACGCGATTAAGAAAGACCTGGAACAGCGGAATTTTTCATGGAACACGCATTTGAACGTCTGGGAGAAAAAAGTATCCTCCATTGACGAAGCCAAACGTGAAACAGAAGGCTATCCTGCAACCGCTGCAGCGCTGTCACAGATTCAATAAACCGCATATTCACCCTTGCCCCAGGAGAGCCTCCCTCCGGACCACGCGCCGACAGGCGGCCGGTTGGGAATTTTCATAATACTATTGCAATGAGAAAAATACTGCGTTATATTCTTAAAAAATAGATTTTACCGAGTGTACGGCACGTGGTTAACGTAATCTTTCAGCAACCATAGGAGGGCATGGTGAATCACCTTAACATAGCAGTGGTTGACGATGATGAAGATATTCGCGGCTACACGAAAGCACTTCTGGAAAAAGAAGGTTACGAAATTGTTACCATGGCCAGCGGCGATGAAGCAATAGAAAAAATTGCTGAAAATGACTATGATGTCGTGCTGACCGACCTGATGATGCCCGGAAGCGCCGATGGTCTGGCCGTCCTTGAAGCGGTAAAGAAAAAGGATTGTACGATACCGGTCATTATCATGACGGCGTATGCATCCATTGATTCGGCCATTCAGGCCATGCGTATGGGTGCCGATGACTACCTGTGCAAGCCGTTCAATACTGAAGAGCTGTATCTTCGCCTGGAAAAAATCGGCCGGGATAAGGAACAGCGCGAAATACTTGACGGTACGGAACAGAACAAGGCCCAGGCAATGCACGACCTGCAAATGATGGTTGCCAAGCTGCAGCATAAATTCAATCGGCTGGAGCAGGCCCTTACCAACAAAAACGTAGATATGGAAAAACGGCTTAACAAGGCCTTGAAAATACTCGATTCCTAGGGGGCGGCCGAACCACACCGGTAAAAGGGGCGGTCCTGAGAAACTACAGAGAATCCCGCCACTTCTTTTCCAGGCTCGCCAGGTCCTCGCCGAACACCTCCACAACTATTTTCTGAAAATCATGCCCCTTCCCGATACGTTCCAGAACGGTGCGCATATCATACAGCGAATATCTATTGATGAGATAAGTGACAAAGGACTCAGACTGGGCATACACAAGCCGAATCGTCAGCATGTTGAGAAATGACAGATTGACGTTCTCAAGCATTGAGAAGGAAATCAATTTGTTCTGCCGCCGGGCCTTTCTCAAAAGGATATTCCTGAACCTGCGGGTTTTTGGTTTAAAAAAAGGCGCACCCTCATACTCTGCCAGACCTTCATTGAGCCAGAGGGGCACCCCCTTGCCCGCAATCCGGTACACAACCGCATGGGTATACTCATGATAGAGTATGGATTTGGCATAGATCGACTTTTTAAACAAATCAGCGCCGATACGGATCTTGCCGTCATATACCCCGGCAGCCCAGTCCGGAAAGTATTCGAGCTGCTTTAAATCGCTCTGAGGGTGCACAATAACGGTAATGGTATCCTGCAGCTGAAAATCCAGATCCCGTCCTACTTTTTCTACAGCATCACGTAGCACTCTCAACGTTTCCCGGGCAACTTCACTGTTTTCTTCAGCCTCAAATTTCAATTTAAACCAGGCGGTATCCCTTGAAGCCAGGTCGGACTCCACCGAGTCCTCCTGTCCAAGCTTATGCAGGTATGCTCGCACATGCCGACTGGTGGGGTCGATCTTTAACGCCTGCAGCCAGTATTCACGTGCTTTTTCATTGTTGTCGGCGGCATATGCTGCTTTGCCTTTCAGAAAAAACAGTTCCGCATTGGCATCATCATACTGCTGTGCTTTGGACAAAAGTTTTTCACAGGTGCGGTAATCACTTTTATCACACGCCGCTGTCGCCTGGAGAACATAGAGAGCGGCAATGTTTTTTTTCACCTGCAACTGATCCGGCGCATACGTAAGGGACTGCTGCAGATAGCTGAGGGCTTCCCGCAGCTTGTTCTTTTTTTTCAATTCAATGCCATAATTATTACAAAACAGGGAAAGTTTCTTTTTATATCCGGCATTTTCCGGAGCAAGGGCAACGGCCTTCCGCTCAAAGGCAATGGCATCGTACCATTTGCCGTCCCGTGCATGTTGAGCGGCAAGGATATGATAGCGCTGCGCTTGCTGCAACGCTTCCGACGGTGGATCTGGAGGCTTACCGACCTCCTCTTTTTCAATTCGTTCCACGTCTTCAACCGGATAGCTCACGACCTGGCCGTACAGCACGCATTTGACCTGTCCGTCCTCTTCCCATGCTTCCGGGATATCAAGGCGTGTACCGTTTTTAAAATAGATAGTGTCGGCAAACACCGGAACCGATAGTGCCGGGAATGCAATCCAGAATAAAACCCCGCACAAAAAAAAGAGGCTATTGATGCCGTCATTTTTAAAAGGATATTTTTTCATAGACAAGGACGCCCTGGGGTATCGCTGTTTTGATAGAGGGCCTTGACAGGCGCAAAAGCAGCCCGGTTCACTGCTGAGATGTGTACGTTTTAGCCCTGTTGATCGTGCTGTTTCAGGTATTCACCCGCAAATTCCACAAAGTTTTGAATTATGTTCTCCAGCGCAACGCTGACTTCGCCCGCATTCTTCTTACCGAGCCGTTGCACAAGTTCTTTCAGCTTGGGGTGCTCCCCCTGCAACGCAAGCCGCGCCATAAAAATGGCTTTATCTTCATCGGCTAATCCTTCGCGGAATTCTTCCTGTACGGTTAACGGCAGGAAATCCCATATCTGACGGGCGAAGATTTCTTTTGGGCTGAGCCCCGTATTACCACCGCAAAAAAAGGGGGCCAGGTGTTCCGGAATATCCGTAAATTTCGAAGAAGCACGCTTCAAGCGGTTGGAAATTGTTCCCGGCGGTATTCCACCCATATGAGTGGAGATATCCTTATGGTGCATTCTCTGGAAAAAAAGCTGTTTCAGGATAACGGCCGATTTCTCCAGGCCACGTTCCCTGAAAAAATGATCGATATCACGAGCATATCGCTCGTATTTTTTGCTTATATGTTTTTCACATACTTCCCGTGGGCTGACAAAATCCCGCAAAAACAAACGGCTCAACGGTCCTTTAAACGTCTCAGTAAAGCTCTCCACGATCTGACGAACACGCTCCCGGCTGACGCCGCAAAGCACCCCGACATCCTGCTTGGTCAGATCGTCTCCACAAAAGTAAACGCCGAGCATCGCCCGCTGGTTTCGAGGCAGGCGTGAAAACGCAACGATACTTTTAAACAGATCCGGCTTTGAAACAGCAATACTGAAAAGTTCTGGATACCGTTTTTCGAATGTTTTGCGAACTGAGGCAAACTGTTTTTCAGGCATGCGTCCCTGCTGCGCCGCATCCGTATCACTGTGCAATGGTCCGGCAAAAAAAACATCCAGAGCAATTCTGTTTTTTTCCGGCAAAAAACAGAATTTCAGGATATCCATCAGGTTTTCCCGACGGGCATTGACCATTTTAAAAATATCGGGAAAATCTTCTTCGAAGCTTTCAAGAATATCGGTAAAAGCACCCTTTGTTATGCCGAATAAACGGGAAACCTCGTTTTTATTGTGCGACTCGCCGTAAAAGTACAGTTCCAGCATGAGCCGGTCACGGCCCGACAACCCTGAAGATTCCAGTATTTTCCGGAACCCTTTCCTCATAAAAGGAGCGCTTGAGGATTGCTCCGGATATACCATTGAGTTATTGGCGTCCGATATATAGCTGTGCAGGTTGTCGGCGCCGTCTTCGTAAACCGGCTTGTCGATACTGCTCATGATGTGAATCGTCGTCTGGTTTACCTCGTCGACGATTTCAGGCGTCCAGACCGTTTTTTTTCGGCCGGGATTTTCCAGGCTGCGTGCATGCTCTTTGCGATTCAGTTCATCGGCAATGCTCTGCAGGGTGGGTTCCAGCCCGTTTTCCAGAAGCTCAAGGGTTGCGGCATCGATGTGTGCTTTTTGATTGATACGGTATTCCGGGATACGGATGGTGGGACCGTTTTCAAAGATGGCCGATTCGATATATCTGCGAATCCACCATCCGGCATAAGAGGACAGTTTTGTGTCGAATTCCGGTTTGTATTTCTCCACGGCCCGTAACACACCAAACATCCCGTAATGGGCCAGGTCTTGGGTGCTTAAACAGGAGGGGCTCCACTTGCGCCACAGCTTTCTGGCAAACCACCAGATGAGTTTTTGATTGGCTACGGCTATTTGCCACTGTATACGCCCGGCCTTTTTATCGTCTTCGGACTGAAGCGCCTTGATGTACTCGTCGTGAAGGTCGGCATTTTCCAAATACGGCTCGGAGTCCGCATTGTCCTTGCTTTCCTGTTTGTTCATATCATGTGCCGAACCAAAATCATCCATGCCGGGTACATTCCGGGACAATGTTGATACCCCCTCTCGTATGGCAGCGTCACACTCTCTGTGCTACGTATCAGCCCCGGCCGCTCCGTCCGGGTCAAGACGATACCGCATCTTGCCTTCTTCGTACAGGTCTCCTCCGTAAATATCGTTCACAACAGTAGCTGGAAGATTCTCAACTTCAAGTCGCCGCAGGGCTTCGGCACCGAGATCGTCATAAGCGACAACTTCCGCCTTTTTGATACATTTTGCTATTAAAGCTCCCGCGCCACCCAGCGCGGCAAAATAAACCGCTTTATATTCCTGCATGGCCTCTTTTACGGCTGCGGTTCTGGCGCCTTTTCCGATCATTCCTTTCAGTCCTTCCGCCATCAGGCGCGGTGCATAGGCATCCATGCGGCCGCTGGTTGTCGGACCTGCAGCCCCGATCACCTGGCCCGGTTTTGCCGGGGAGGGACCCATATAATAAATGGTCTGCCCGGCAATATCCAGTGGAAGTTCTTCACCTGTATCCAGAGCTGCTACAAGCCGTTTATGTGCGGCGTCGCGGGCCACGTACAGGGTACCGCTTATCAGCACCTGGTCACCGGCTTTCAGGTCTACCAGTACATCCTGGGTCATTGGAGAAGTAATGTGTTTCGGCAACGGTATACTCCTTATTCATTAAAACCAGCCGTCCTGAGCGTCAGAAAGGCTACTCGATATCGCGGTTATAGTAACCGGTCCGGTAGAGCCTCTCATCGTCCTTCACCTGAAACCTCACGATGTAAATAACCACAGCAATAAGCGCCCACAGGCCGACAAGGCCGTATATTCGATCGCTGGTAGTCTCCCGCGCTTCTTCAACCTGTTCAGCGGTAATCGTTACAGCGTCCCCTGCCGCTTCTTCATCTTCTATTTCAGTCGACTCAAGCGTCATCACGGCGGCCGGCTCCTGGCACCATACCGGCTTTCCGTTTACAACGGGGAAAAGCACTATACCCGTTAAAAACACAGCTACTGTTAAAACCATGATCAGTCTGTTTCGAGTCATACCGGTCTCCTTCTTAATAAACAAACCCGATTACCGTACAGAGCAGAAAAACAAGCAGGCTGGCGATTCCTATGACGGTAAACAGGGGGCTGCGCTGATTGCGTTGCGATTTCCAGTCGACAAACGGCGCAAGGGCAACAAAACCTGCTACAACCGAAAGGCCGACAATACCGACCACTTCCCCTTCCAGACCGAGCACGTAGGTCGGCATCCATTTCAATATCTGATATACCCACAGAAAAAACCAGTCCGGCTTCACACCCTCCGGCGCAGGTTTCAGGTAGTCGATCGGGGCTTCGAGGGTTGAGGGCATAAACACCGCAAGGGTGACAAGCATGCCGAAAAGAATCAGGCAGTTTATGATATCATGCCACACCAGATGCGGGAACATGGGTTTTGCGGGGATCGGCTCCTTCTTTGACTCCGACTCCTCCTCTACCGATTTCGGGACGCTCATGCCGTGCAGTTGCACCAGCAGAAGATGCACGCCCAGCACAACCATCAAGGCCAGGGGCAATATCCCGACATGCAGAGCAAAAAACCGGTTCAGGGTATGATCTCCAACGGTCGGACCGCCGCGCAAAAACTCAAGCATGTATTGACCCACCACGGGAATGGCTCCCGGCATATCGGTACCGACATTGAGGGCAAACCAGGCCCGCTCATCAAACGGCAGGGTATATCCGGTGTATCCCAGGAAGAGCACGACCACGAAAAGAGCCATTCCGGTCAGCCAGGTCACCTCACGCGGACGGCGATAGGCTTTCATGAGAAACGTTGAAAAAAAGTGAACAAAGGCAACCACAATCATCAGGTTGCTCGCCCAGTGGTGGACCGAGCGTATCAGCCAGCCATACGGCACGGTAACCATAATCTCCTGTATGCTTTGATACGCGGATTCAGCCGAGGGCTTATAGAAAAAAAGCAGGAGCGGGCCGGTTACCAGTTGAACCATAAACAGAAAAAGCAGCATGCCGCCCATATAATACCAAACGGAGTGGCGGTGCATGGGCACCATTTTTTTCCTGGCAAGCGAAACGACTGCACCCAGGCCGACACGCTCACTTATCATTTTTTTGACATCAATCATTGCTGATTCTTCCGTATATATTATTCTTTATGTATGTTTGCTTTCTTCCTGATAGCGCACCACCAGGTTCTCTTCTCCGGGTTCAACGCTGAAGACATCCATGGGCCGCGGAGGCGGTCCGGCGATATTCAACCCCTGGTCGTCAAAATACCCATCGTGGCACGCACAGAAAAACTTTTTCTCCTCGGGCCGGTACTGCACGTTACAGTCCAGATGCGTACATTTGGCGGAAAAGGCCCGCAACTCCCCGGTTTCGGTTTTCAGCAGGACGCCCGGCAAATTGCCGTAGGTAAAATAGGCCGCGCTGTTGGGGGCCATTTTTTCAATGTCCGTCATCGCAATGGTAACCCCCTTGGGCAGAGGGATTTTTTTTCGATGAAAGAGAAACCTGACAACCGGATATCCGATAAAGCCCGCCAGCGCAGCAAGTCCGCCTCCCAGCAGGCCTGTGAAAAAATCTCTCCGTGACAGCAGTGACTCTTTAAGCCTCATGGCATCTCCTTATACAATTACTTCACAAGCCGAAAGAATTTTTTAAAGCGGTACGCCACGAGCCGCCTTCGCAGCGCTTCAATCGTATCAGTCGGTCGAATATCCTTAGGACAGGCATCGATACAGCGGAAGATGGTATGACACGCCCACAGTCCCCGCTGATTGTTGAACTTTGCGAGGAACCCCTCGCCGCGCTGATCGCGGGAATCCTGCATAAACCGAAACAGCTTTGAAATTGCAGCCGGTCCGACATAGTCCTCTTCCATGCCCAGCACCGGACATGATCCGTAACAGCAGGCGCATAAAATACAGTTAATATAGGGATCGAGCTTATGCAGGTCGTCGGGCGACTGCAGCCGCTCTTTTTCGGGCTCGTTGCCGGAATCGGCGTGCAGCCACGGTTCCACCCTGCGATACGATTCCCAGAATGGTTTCATATCGACAACAAGATCTTTGACAATATCCATATTGGGCAGGGGCTCAATCAGCACCTGATCACCGATCAGGGTTGCCAGCTGTGTCCGGCAGGCAAGTACCGGCGCCCCGTTGACCAGCATACCGCAGGAGCCGCACACGGCACTTCTGCAGGAAAAGCGAAAGGCGATGCCGTCATCCTCTGTTTCCTGGATATTCAAAAGCGCTTCAAGAACCGTTGTGCCGCGCGGGTAGCTTTTGACGAACGTATCATAGTACGGTTGCGCGTCAACATCCGGATTGTAGCGAAATATCTTAAAGGTATAGCGTGTATCAGTATTTCCGTTCTTTTGGCTCATAATCGGTTATCTCCACATCGGTATAACTGAAAACGGGTCCATCCGGCGAATATACCGCCATGGTATGCTTCAGCCAGTTTTTGTCGTCCCGACCCGGAAAATCAAGCCGCCAGTGCGAGCCGCGGCATTCTTCTCTCGGTATTGCACCCGCCACAATCAGTTCCGCCATATCAAGCATGCCCCGCAACTCAAGCACGTTCATCAGCCCGGGGTTGTAGCGGCGGGAGGTACTATTCTGAATGGAAACCCTTTGATAGCGCTCCTGCAACTCCTTGATTTTTGCAAGGGCTTCCTCAAGCAACCCTCTTTGCCGGAACACTCCGCATTTTTTAAATATGACATCGCGCATCTCGGTAAGTATGGCCCCGACGGTTTCACCGGTACTCTCCCGGGAACAGATTTCCTGAACAACCTCTTCCTGTTTCTTGAGTTCAGCGGCCAGTACGGTCTGTTTGGGAGGCTCTACCCCCGATTCAAGGTACTTCACAATCGCTTCACCGGCAAGTTTTCCGAAAACGGTCGTATCCAGCAGGGAGTTGCCACCCAGACGGTTGGCGCCATGCACAGAAACACAGGCACATTCACCGGCGGCGTACAGTCCCTTCACCCTGGTGGCCCCATGCACGTCGGTGTCGATACCACCCATGGAGTAATGCTGGCCCGGCTGAACCGGAACAGGTTCATCAATGGGGTCGATATGGGCAAAGTCCAGCGCGATTTCACGAATCCCCGGAAGCCGCTCAATGATTTTTTCACGTCCCAGATGGCGTAAATCCAGGTGGACATATTCATCATTGAAGCCGCGGCCCTCGTTAACCTCGGTCTGAATACTGCGGGCAACGATGTCCCGGGGAGCAAGCTCCATTGCGCTGGGCGCGTACTTTTCCATGAACCGTTCGCCCTTGTTGTTTACAAGGTAACCACCTTCACCACGGGCACCCTCGCTCATGAGAATATTGGTGCCGTACAGGGTTGTGGGGTGAAACTGCACAAACTCCATATCCTCAACCGGCACCCCGGCTTCATAGGCCAGTGCAATACCCGATCCGGTACAAATAAGGGCGTTGCTGCTGCGGGAAAAAATACGCCCGTATCCGCCGGTGGCAAGCACCACGACTTTCGCACTGATGATCTCCAGCTTGCCGGTTGCCATCTCCATGGCCACAACCCCATGCACCCGGTCTCCGTCAACTGCCAGGGAGAGAGCCAGCCACTCCTCATAGACCTTCACTCCGAGCTCAACCGATTTTTCATACAGGGTATGCAGCACCATGTGGCCGCTACGGTCGGCTGCATAACAGCAGCGCGGGTACCCGGCGCCGCCGAAGGGACGCTGGGCTATTTTGCCGTCATCCAGCCTGCTCCAGGGACAGCCCATATGTTCCAGCTCATATACCAGCAGCGGGGCCTGCTCGCACATGACCCGCGCAGCCGACTGGTCGGCCAGGTAGTCGCTACCCTTGATGGTATCGAAGGTATGCTTCTCGGTCGTATCGTCTTTTGAGCCTTCGACATTGGCCAACGCGGCGTTCATACCTCCCTGGGCCGCAATTGAATGGGACCGGACCGGATGAACCTTGGTAAGCACCGCGGTGTCGAATGTATGGGACGTCCCCACCGCGGCCCGCAGGCCTGATAGCCCTGCACCGATAATCAATACATCATGTGTAATCATGTAGTCCTCTGCATTTCGTCAACAGTTTTATCCATTGCGCATAACGCTTGTATTTAGTCGAACAACCATTGAAAACAAACAAATGCGTAGATAACAAGCCCCAGGGCCGACAGTCCCCAGAACAACTGTTTTTCTTTCTTAATGCCCAGGTCGACCAGACATGTCCGCAGCCCGTAGAGGCTGTGATAGATGAACAGCAGGATAACAACCAGGTCTATGGCAAGATTGCTGTGAAGCTGGGTCCAGTAAGGAATAATGTCCTCGCCGAGCGCTCCTGCAACCCCGAAACCGCTGTACATCTTAAAACCGATACCAAAGATAAGAATCAAACCGCTTATCCGGTGAAATACCCACACAAACATGTCCGAGCCCTCCAGATATTTTATGGAAAAATAATTATAGGGAAATACAAATAACCCGAATTTTACACCAATTGTTGATTTTTGCAAGCTATTATACACTTGCAGGCATATCCGGCAAAGATCTATAAAACAAAAAAAACTACATCAGATAAAAACAGCCGAAACAGTGTCTGCCGGAAGCTGTTTCGACTGTAGCCTTACAGTACCTCTTTTTAAAGTACCGCCTCTTTATGCCGGGCGCTGTGACACTGTATATTGACCGCAACAGGAAGGCTTGCGATATGACTCGGAAACGTTTCTACATGAACCGCCAGGGCGGTGGTCCTGCCCCCGAATCCCTGGGGACCGATTCCCAGGGCATTAATACGCTTCAAGAGTTCCGCTTCGAGTTCGGCAACTTCCTGGTCAGGGCTGGCTTGACCGACCTCCCTGATCAATGATCGCTTGGCAAGCCCCATTGCTTTTTCCGCGGTGCCGCCGATACCGACTCCCACGATCAACGGCGGACAGGGGTTACCGCCGGCATCCTCCACTGCCTGCACCACAAAATCGACAACAGCCTGTCGGCCCTGTGCCGGTTTCAGCACGGTGAATTTACTCATATTTTCACTGCCGCCGCCTTTGGGAGCGATTATTATTTTTAACTGGTCGCCGGGAACGATCCGGGCATGAATAATCGGGGGAGTATTGTCCTTGGTGTTAACCCGCTGAGAAAACGGCTTACCGACCATTGATTTCCTCAGATACCCCTCATCATACCCCTGCCGGACACCCTGGCTGATGGCTTCGTTGAAATCGCCGCCGGTAATGTGAACATCCTGTCCCAGGTCCGCAAAAACAACCGTAGCGCCGCAGTCCTGGCAGAGCGGAATACCCTCATCTGCGGCAATTCTGGCATTTTCAAGAATCTGGTCCAGTATATGACGGGCGACCTCCGATTCTTCCTGCTCGCGGGACCGCTTTAGAACCGCAAGCACGTCTTCCTCAAGGTACAGGCAGGCGTCTTCACAAAGCCGGGCAACGGTTTTTGTTATCTCTTCGGCCTGAATTTCTTTCATACAAAGCACTCCAAAAAATGAGCACGCTGGTACGGTGACCAGGTTCGTTTTTAGATTCCCATTACGGTGTTGAGCGCCTGCACCGCATCGGCCGATTTTTTCAGGGACGCAGATTCTTCAGATGTCAACTGTATTTCCATAACCTGCTCGATACCGGCCTTGCCAAGCTTGGCAGGCACGCCGACGACGATATTGTTGATGCCGTATTCGCCCTCAAGCCGTGTAGCGGTCGGAAGAATTTTTTTGCGGTCGAGCAGGATCGCGTCAACCATTTGTGCAGCGGCCGTGCCGGGTGCGTAGTATGCACTGCCGGTTTTAAGGAGTGCCACAATCTCAGCCCCGCCCTTGACCGTTCGCTCCACAATGGCGTCGATTCTTTCCTGTGAAAGCAGGTCGGTAATCGGCACACCGCCGATTGTGCTGAGGCGGGGAACCGGAACCATGGTATCGCCATGTCCGCCCAGCACACAGGCAAACACATCCTCAACCGACACATTCAGTTCCTGCGCCAGAAAGGTACGGAAGCGCGCGCTGTCCAGCACACCCGACTGTCCTAAAACGCGGGACCGGGGGAACCCGCTGACATGCAGCGCCATCTGCACCATTGCGTCCAGCGGATTGGAAACCAGGATGATGATACAGTCGGGGGAGTGCTTCACGACATTCTCGGTTACCTGCTTAACGATATCGGCATTGACTTTCACCAGGTCGTCACGGCTCATACCCGGTTTGCGGGGCATACCCGATGTTATAACCACTATTTCGGAACCGGCCGTGTCGGCATAATCGTTTGTACCGGTAATAAGCGCATCCGTATCGATAATGGGGGCTGCTTGCAGCATGTCAAGCGCCTTTCCCTGCGGAACACCTTCCAGTATGTCCAGCATAACAACATCTGCATAACCCTGTTCGGCAATTCTGAACGCACAGGTGGCGCCCACGTTACCTGCTCCTATAACGGAAACTTTACTGCGCATGGCCTCTACCCTCCTACGGTTATTGCGTACTTTACCGTACGCACCATTATTATGTACGTATCCAATGACCTTTTTCTTACAAAACCTGTTTTAGTCTAAGAGATGACTCTAGTATGGAGGGCAAAAAATATCAAGTATTTTTAGCGATATCATTAGATACATACACGCTGAAAGAATAAAAACCGCCTAAAAAGGCTGCTCAGAAATGTTCAGATGCACAAGGCGTGCGATATCGTAAGGAGTGAGGCGTACTTGGTTGTACGCTGCAATGACGAACGATACGCACAACGCCGCAGATGAGCGTTTCTGAGCAGCCTGATGGTAAAAAGCCCCCTGCTGAAATATCAACAGGGGGCTTTTTATGTCGACTGGCGGTCAAGCACCGTTTTTACCACGCATCGTTCAAAATATACATACGGGAGCAGTCCGTATCAAAACATTGCTGCCTGTGCTTTATACCTCTTTGGTAAGATTTAAAAACTCTTCAATCGGTATTCCGGACATCGTTTGCGCAGTAATTCTGCCCGAAGCACAAATCTTCAAAATGGTAGATGCCATTGCGCTTTTATTGGGCATCTGAATCACGGTTATAACATCATATTCCCCGACAAGCCCGTAAATCTGTAACAGCTTTCCTCCATTGTTTTCGATAATCTTTTTGACGGCTTCAAACCGTGAAGCTGTGTTCTTGATATCCATGAGGCCGTCGCGTGTGTATTTCCAAAGTGTGATATAAACCGGCATACTGACCCTCCTCTCTATGATGTATACTGTACGTGCATTTTCATGGGCTGCTCCCCACTTTTTGCTAATTGGATGATTCCATCATTTCAACCTCTTCCTTCTTGAGGATATTTTTCTGCACCTTACCGATCGAGGTGCGCGGGAAATCGTCTTTGAATTTAACAAAACCGGGCACTTTGAATTTGGCCAGTTTTTCGGCGCACCAGTCTATAATCTCCTGCTCGGCGCAGGACTCTCCCGGCTGGAGAATAATCAGGGCCATGACCGCCTCGTCCCGTATGGGGTCCGGAACCCCGATAACGGCAACCTCTTTCACCTTGGGGTGCAGGCTGATAACATACTCCACCTCGCTGGCCGCAACGTTTTCCCCCGACCTCTTTATCATGTCCTTCTTACGGTCTACAAAATGGAAATAACCGTCTTCGTCCATAAAAGCATTGTCGCCGGTATGCAGCCACCCATCACGGATGGTGTCGGCCGTTGCTTCGGGGTTGTTATAGTACCCCTTCATAAGGGTCCGGCCCGGAACGCCCTGCACCACAATCTCACCAACCTCACCGGGCGGAAGCTCGACACCTTTATCATCAACCACTTTTATGGCGTTTTCAGCCCGGGGCATGCCGATACAGTTACGTTTCAGCACGCCGTCAACCGGATTGATCGTGGTTGCGCCCAGGGTTTCGGTCATTCCCCAGAGGTCGCACAGGCGGGTATTAAAGCGGGTTTCAAACTCGACCCACTTTTCCTCGGGAATGGCTATGGCGTACATCACCAGCCTCAGCCCGTTCTGCCCGTCGAGATCTTCAGGCGGCTGATTGAGAATCATCTTCAGCGTGGCGGCCACAAGGCTGGTGGTGGTGGCACAATGCCGCCGGACTTGGTCCATGTATTTTGATGCGCTGAACACTTCAGCCATGATAAGTGTGGCACCGGCCGTAAGGGTGGGCATGACCGAGATAAACTGTCCGTTCACATGAAACAGCGGCAATACGATGAAATGCCGGTCTTCCGGGATGACTTTCCACCACTGCGCGCCGAATATGCCGGTGAACACTGCATTGGCATGGGTCAACTGCACCGCTTTGGGGCGTGATGTAGTGCCGGAGGTAAACAGCCACATCAGGTCGTCTTCGTTGTGAATCTCTACGGCGGGTACCTCGGTTGCGGCATCGCGCAGCAAATCGGCCATGACGATTGCATCGGGATAAAGGGCCTGGCTTGGATAACGCGGTGAGGTGCGGGTCAGGAATATATTTTTAACTTCCGGACACTTCTCAAGCAGCCCGGTAAACATCTCCATAAAGTTCGGCTCGGTGATGATTGCAACCGATTCTGAAAACTGCAGGTAGTACTCAAGCTCAAACGCCCCGGCCAGTACATTGGTTGGTATCATCACCGCACCGATCTTTGCCAGCGCAAACCAGGAGAAAAGATATTCAGGAGAGTTGAGCAAATGGACCGTTACCTTGTCGCCCTTTTTAATACCTTTGTCGAGCAGAATAGTGGCATACCTGTTGACCATTTCGTTCAGTTCTGCATACGTATAGCGGATAACATTGCCGTCGCGATCCTCAAAAACAATGCATTCTTTATCCGCGAACTGCTGTGCCTTAAGCTCTATAACATCACGAACGTTTTTAGTGCCTATAAGGTCCATACGCAACCCCCTTATTGAAATGTTTAGGTTATATTTTTTACCCCGTCTATATTAAATATAGCTCATAATAGACACAGGAAACAACATATTGCATAAATTCAACTTGAAACTATGGTTTTACCTTTTTATTGTCAAGTATTTTTATTTTCTATAATTATACTTTTATTTAGCATGCAAATAGTTTAATCAGTTATTATTTGGCCAAACAAGCGGTATATACATCTAAGCTACATGTGAAGAGTTTCTCTGCAAAAACGATGGCGTGCAGATAATGAATGTAACGTGGGGTTTCAATGGAGATTAAGGGGATAGTGATGAGGCTTTAAAAAACTCAATCACCTGAGAGGCTGGGGGAAAATGTCCAGATTCAAGGCGTGCGGTATTGTGAGGAGTGACGAGAAACCCGCACAACGCCGAAGATGAGTGTTTTCCTCCAGACTCCTATTTATTTTTGTCAAGGCATGCAAGCAGTTGATTAGCGGCAGCTGTTGGTGAGGCGGTACCATGCCCAACCTCGCGGGTAATAGAGGGAAGCAATTTTTTAACATCACTGTTGGCTTGAAAACGCTCTTTGAGCCCCTCGTCGACCAGGGTCCACATCCAGTCCAGGGCCTGTTCGCGGCGTTTCTCATCAAGCTCGCCGGTTGATTTCATTTTTTTATGAAAGTCCAGGACCGATTCCCACACCGCATCAATACCGCTCATCTCAAGGGCGCTGCACATCAGCACCGGAACGGTCCAGGTGAGGGTTGCCGGGCGCAGCAGATGAAGGGCGTTTGCATAGTCCTGCTGTGCACGCCGGGCCCTGACCATATTGTCGCCGTCGGCCTTATTGACCACAACACCATCGGCCAGTTCAAGAATGCCCTTTTTAATGCCCTGGATTTCATCACCGGCACCTGGAATCATCAGCACGAGGAAAAAATCGACCATCGAGGCAACCGTGGTTTCGGACTGCCCGACCCCGACTGTTTCAATAACAACGGCATCAAAGCCGGCGGATTCGCACACCAGCATAGTCTCCCGGGTTTTACGGGCCACCCCGCCGAGGGTTCCGCCCGAAGGCGACGGCCGGATATAGGCCTTTGGAGCGGCCGACAAACGTTCCATGCGGGTTTTATCGGCCAGAACACTTCCGCCGCTGCGGGAACTGCTTGGGTCGACGGCCAGCACCGCCACGTTGTAGTCATTTTTTACAAGATGAAGCCCCAAACTTTCAATGAAAGTGCTTTTACCGGCGCCGGGCACACCGGTAACACCAAGCCGAACGGCGTTACCGGTTGCGGGCATAAGCTGATCGAGAATAGCCCGCGCCAGCTCCTGGTGAGCCGGCAGCGAGCTTTCTATTAAGGTAATTGTTTTGGCGAGAATCCGTCTGTCCCGGGCAAGAACTCCCTGGACATAATAGTCGGGATTACTGTTCATTTACGTACTCTGTCCCAGCAGGTTCAGCACCTGGTCGGCGGAAACCGTAACCGGGGTTCCTGGTCCGAAAATAGCATCGGCACCGGCGCCCGTCAGGAAATCATAGTCGCCCGGAGGAATAATACCGCCGACTACAATTTTCATGTCCTTGGCACCCTGTTTTTTCAGTTCTTCAACCAGGGCCGGTACCAGCGCTTTATGGCCGGCAGCCAGACTGGAAACACCCACTACATGCACATCGTTTTCGATTGCCATGCGGGCAGCCTCTTCCGGGGTCTGGAACATGGGGCTGATGTCTACGTCGAAGCCGAAGTCGGCATAGGCGGTTGCAATAACCTTGAAACCGCGGTCATGTCCGTCCTGGCCCATCTTGGTAATAAAGATACGGGGACGGCGGCCTTCGCGCTGTTCAAACTCATCGGTACGTTTACGCAGGGAGGCAACGGTTTCGCTGTCGCCGCATTCGGAAGCATAGGCACCGGAAATGCACTGGGTGGTAGCCACAAAGCGGTTGAACACTTTCTCAATGGCGTCGGAAATTTCACCCAGGGTTGCCCGGGCGCGGACTGCCGGCAGACATGCATCCAGCAGGTTGCCGCCCTGTGCGGCACAGTTGGAAATGCCTTCGAGAGCGCTGCGCACATCGGCATCGTTACGTTTGGCGCGGATGTCTTTCAGCCGTGCAACCTGTTCATCGCGAACGGCGCTGCCGACTTCAAGCACGTCGATTTCGGCGTCTTCTTCAATCTGGTACTTATTGACGCCCACGATAACATCCTTGCCCTGGTCGATACGGGCTTGGCGGCGGGCGGCTGCTTCCTCGATGCGCATCTTGGGCATACCGGCCTCGATTGCCTTGGCCATACCACCCAATTCCTCAACTTCCTGCATGATCTTACGGGCTTCCTGGATAATGGAGTTGGTCAGGGACTCGATATAGTAAGAACCGCCCAGCGGATCGACTACGTTACAGATCTGGGTCTCCTGTTGCAGGATAATCTGGGTGTTACGGGCAATGCGGGCCGAAAAGTCGGTCGGCAGGCCGATTGCCTCGTCAAACGAATTGGTATGCAGCGACTGGGTGCCGCCGAGCACTGCGCTCAGGGCTTCCAGGGTGGTTCGAATGATATTGTTATAAGGATCCTGGGCCGTGAGGCTCCAG
>JANQGV010000085.1 GCA_028282925.1 Thermodesulfobacteriota bacterium | reverse complement strand
GTGTGGCAGTTTCCGGTGTTACAGAAGCCGTTTTTGTGCCGGCCGGTTGCGGTGTGCCGTCAGCCGCCGGTGCAACACTGTCGGGAGTGGTTGCATTATCGGCCGTTGCCGTAGCATTGTCCTGTACGGCCGGAGTTTCAGCGGAAGCTGTAACCGGGGAACGGTCCGCAGGTTTCAGGTGTTTTGTGCTTGAGCACCCGGTTTGTACAAGCAGGAGCATGATAAGCAGTGATGGAACAATGTATTTCTTCATTTTGTTGTGATCTCGATCAAAAATGTTAGCTTGCGGCCTCTTTCTTCTTCTTCATAAAACCGACTATCTGAAGGGTTACGGAAATGGCCCCTCCTTTTCGTCTGTTTTTAACCCTAATTTTTAGCTCTGGAATTGTCAAGAGCTTTCGATTGTTTTCGATTTTTTGAATAAAATTACTCGTTTTCGTCAAGTCTGATTCAAAGGTCACCTGTATCGGAATGGTTACAAAATCACCTTTCTCTCCGGCTTCCATGACCTTAACGCTTTTTATGGAAACATCACTGTCCCGGGCGATCTTGTTGGCGATTTTTTGAATGTCCGCAGCGGCCAGGGAGGTGGTGCCGCCCTTGAGAAGGCTTTGCTCGATTTTCTGTATTTTGGAGGCCTGTTTGATCAGGAGACCCTGGAGTTCGGACGCCTTTTCAATCTTATCCATATATTTCTTCAGCGTCTTTTCTTTAAGGGCGATGTCTCTTTTTTTGAAGGAAATTTGATCGTACAGGGGGAATACCCCATACTTGATCAGGAAAAAAAGGCACAGGGCTATGGCGCCTGCAATCAGAAATTTTTTATCGCGCTGTGATATTTTCATGCCTGTTTTTCCTCCTCGCTTATCTGCATTTCAAGCCGAAACTTTTCTTTATTGGTTTTTTTGTCGGTTGTGATGGGCGAGGTGAATTTTACATTTTCAAACAGCGAGGATTCTTCAAGAAGCGGTATAAGCTGTGACGCCGAATCGGCATACCCTGAGAGCTTTACCTTTTTATCGGCGCCCTTCAGGTTAAACTCGGTCAGCCAGCAGTCCATGGGCAGCAGTTCGGTAATTTCTTCCAGGATGATCAGCTTGCTGCGCTGTTTGCTGCGCATGGATTCAATCGCTTCGGCAAAACTGTCGTAGCCTTCGGCTTCGTGCTGGAGATCTTCAATGTTGAGAACTTCACGCTTCAATTCACGGACCTGCTCGGTGAGTATCTGGTGGCGCAGGTTCATTTGTACCACGCTTTTGGCAACATAGGCACCTATAGAGCAGGCCACCAGCACTGCCGCCGCTACGGCAAGCATCTTGCGCTTGCTTCTTTTTTTTCGGGGACGAAGCTGCGGCGGAATAAAGTTCATATCAAGTTTTACCTGCCGCAGACCTTTCAGGGCCAGCCCGACGGGTACGGCCAGCGTGGGCGCCAGGGCGCTGAGGTTGTCCTCTGTTTTTTTGGAAGGCTTTAGCGGCAGAGAGCTCAGGGTTGGAAACTGCAATCGCATCTCTTCCGGCGCGCCGCTCAGGAAATCATGGTCGAGGTCTTTTCCGGACAGGTACATGCGCATCCCGGTGTCGGCCTCTTCTGCAACCGGCAGGTGGACGAGTGCGCGCATCCCCTGGTCATGCAGGTCCTTAAGATGTCCGCCCTCCGGGTCGGCCGCTGAAATTTTGAATGTTTTGGAAAAATAAATTTCGTTGAGGTCGGTTACGGTCAGTTCATAGGTGTCGTTTGTGAGAAACCCGAAATGAAGCTGGGTCGCGGGGGCGGTTTCTTGTGTTTCCGGAGCGGTAACGGCCCTGGTCAGGGCGGGAGAAATCTTTGAGCCGTACTTCAGAAAGGCCGTCTTGGCCGCAGGGTTGCTTTTGATCCAGGCCGCCGGGTCGAAGGCTTTATCCGGGGGGGCATTGTGCATGTGCATGAGATTGAAGAGGGCTGTGGTGGTGACCTCAATCCCCCGGGGTCTGATTTTGAGTTTTTTGAAGAGCTCAAGGTAATAATCTACACGGTCTTTTTTGATGGTGACGAGCATTACATGGACGAGACCGCTTTCCGGGAACCGTTTTACAACGTGATGGTCGAAATAGACGTCGTCGCTTGCAAAGGGGGTATAGCGGTCCATTTCAAAGCCCAGGGTTTCCCTGAGGTTTTCCTCAACCGCCATGGGTAGATTAAGAAACTGAACCAAAGCGATATCGCGGGTGAGCCCGATGAAAAGGTTGTCTTTGCCCCCCGGGTGGGCTTTGAAAAACTGCTCGAGATTATGCAGAATAGCACCCTCGCGCTCCTCTTCTTTGAAGTCGAAAAAGGGCAGGATGCGATAGTCGTCAAGATATACCTCGCTGATTCCCTCCTTGAGGGCCGCCAGGATCATTTCATCTTGTTTGAATACTATGCCGATGCTGTGCATGTGAAACCGTTGTCGAAATGTTCAAAAGAGCGCTCTGCGGGTACCCGGATAATTATATATTAAACAACTTTATAGCATAAAAGTTGCTATTTTACGTGTAAATCAATGTAATAGCAATGAAAATCAGTTAATTGCTTTCCAGTTTGTAATGATGCACCGGTTGCTGGTCAGCCGCATGTTGCAGGATATGCTGCGTGAAATCCGCCCGTCGGCCGAGTAGCCGGTTGAAACAATACGGTAGAAGCCGGTGGCTATCCGGCTGCCGACCTTGATGTCTTTTTTCCAGACTTCGTAATTGGCATATTGCGTTAAACGGTCTGTTTTGCTTTCAAAATTTCGTTGTTTGCGTTCCTCGATAATCTCCCGGGCGGTTGATATATCCATACCCCGCAGCAGCATCAGCTGTTCAAGGGTGGCGGTATTAACGTTGACCTTGAAGGTGCTCGATCCGGAGCCCACCGAAAAGATTTCCGAAAGACCCAACTGCATGCCTGTCAATCCGTCTTCCAGGTCTTCCAAGTCGGTAATGTCCTCTTCCAGCAGTTTTTCGATGGGGTCTTCCTCAATCGTTTCACCCCGTAAGATACGCTCGAGTTCTTCCCTGGTCAGGGTTGTTTTTTGCTCCGGGTTTTTGGTGGCCCCGTAGAAGATTTTTTCGTCGATACCTCTTACCAGCAGGAGTTCTTCTATAATCGGAAAATTGGCGTCCCGGCTTTCGTAGGGCGGCTCCAGGGATTCATAGTAATCGTCTTCGGCACCGTTGACGCCGGTCCGGTTGCTGTCTTTATCCCACCAGTCTATCATGCTGTCGGCCACAATGTCGCGCTTTTCGCCTTCTAGGCCGACTTTTTCCTGCAGCAATGCCTTTAAATTTCCGGGATTGCTTTTGTTTTTTCTCAGATAGGGGTTCAGGCCTATTTTATTGCCTTCGTCTTCCACAACCACTTCGCAACGGCCCTGCTCGAATTCAAAAGAAAAAGGTCCGGCACCCGGTCTCCAGGTGCGGTCTTCTTCCTCTTCTTCTTCCAGATTTTCGCCCCTTTGGGCGATTGTCCGCGTTTTGCTGTTTCGTGAGCGCATCAACTCTATGATTGCCCGGTTGATGCCTGCCTCTGCGGTGTAATAGGCCTGCTCGCCCTCCTTGAAGTGGGTGGCGATGGAAATTTCCGTGCGCATGGTCCACGAAAATTCGGCGCAAATCACCGCCAGGAGCGTGATGATCCACAGGACGAGCAGCAGTGCTATTCCGCGTTCATTGTTAATGGGCATAATACTCTATTAAATTATAGTAGACATAATCGGCACAATCAGCCGGTGCTTTAATTCCACTTCGCGGTCGTCGATAAAGACAATGCTGATCTCGACGAAAAGCGGCAGGCGCGTACCCTTGTTTTTGGGGTCCCACCGTTCAAGCCATTCTCCTTCCCCGTCCTTTTTTTCGCGGTCGAAATAACGAAACTCCACTTTTTTTACATTCGGACACAGTTCAATTGTGCGGTCATCGTCCCGCAGGTCGATGTTGTTCAGGTCGGACTGGTTGGTCACCAGGGCGGCGTCTTCACCAAGCAGCAGCCCCCTGTCTTCATCCACCCAGAGTTCCAGCAGCGACAGACCCCCGGTCCTTTTGTGGAGGTCGGCATAGGACACCAGCTTGAGGGAATCCGACTTGCCGTAAAAGGCATAAAATTTTTTGTGGGTGTCGAACTCCCCGGGGGTTATGCTGTACGGGAAGGTCGAGCTGATTTCACGGTGCAGCAGCTCAGAGGCAGCCCGCATTTTTTGATAAAACTCTATGTCCCGCTCGCCTTTTTCCCATGATTTGATCCCAACACTCAGGGACGAGTACATAACGGTTATAACTAGGGCCAAGATGCTGACGGCAAGCAGCATCTCCAGCAGAGTGAAACCGCTATCCGTTCCTGACGGTTTGCGCGCCGTGCATACGATACTTTTTTCTGCACCGCCTGTTATGCATGGGCCGTTGTTTTCAGTCATCCTGTTTAGTTCCATTCCCGTTTTTTCACGGTTCTCAGGGTTGAGAGTTCAACCTGTTTTTTGCGGTCGCCGAACTGCCATGACACAACCGTCCGCAACTGATACGTTTCATGCTTCAGCTTTTCGTATTCTTCCTCATCTTCCGAATCGCCGTAGGTATACGCCAGTATTTCGGTTTCCCACTCGTACCCGTCGTCAAACGTGCCGCTTTCGGTGCTTTCGGAAAGCTCTTTTTTTATCTTCAACTCTTCCAGTTTTTCCTTGGCATGCAGCACGGCCCGGGTGCTGTCCCGCGAAGCAATACCGGCCCGTTGGGCGGCCGAGAACTGCTGGAGGATGGCGACCCCGGTTACCGCAAGAATCACTACGGCAACAAGGACCTCAAGCAGGGTGAACCCGCGCTGGTCGGACTGTTTCGGCAACACGGTTTTATTCATCGGTTTGTTCGGCAAGAGAGACCACTCCTGACATGAAGTCAACATGGATGTTGTACGACCGTTCTTTTTCATCGGCGAGAACGATATCCGCTCCCTGGGATGTCCCGTTGGGGAAGAACGTCAGTTGATAGATTCCTTCGCCCTCTTCTGCGGAGCTTTCGGTAGCACCGATAACGACCTTGCTGATCAGGATATTTTCAGGAAGGGGGTAGGAGCGTATTTCGGCTTGAGCGCTGTCACCCTGCGGTCGGTCGTCTTCGTCATCACCTTCCTCAGGTTCGTCCTCTGTTTCGTTATCGTCGTAGAGGCTTTTCGAGGACGGGGGTCGGGTTTTTACGACATAGACTATTTTTTTTTCAGTATCAAATATGACGTTGAACAACCAGCCGGTCCCTGCGGCCTGGCTGCGGGCATAGCGCAGTACCCCGGCAATCTTCTTGGATGTCGTTTTCAGTGTCAGGCCGCTCAGGCTTTTTGCGACCCGCGGTCCGGCAAAGGCGATGAACAGGCTCAGAACGGCCATAACTATTATTATTTCCAGCAGGGAAAAACCGGAAGAAGTATACCAGAAAGGCCGCCGGGCGGGCGTGTTATCCCTCATCCTCTTCATCGTCATCGATGCCTTTCCAGCTGACAATGTCTTTGTCTTCATCGCTGCCGCCGGAGGTGCCGTCCCGTCCATATGAAATAATATCGTAGTCCCGTCCGTTTTCGCCCGGGCACTTATAGTCGTAAGGGTTACCCCAGGGATCTTTGGGGATGGAGGGCAGATAGGGACCTTCCCATTTTTTATCATCGACACGGTTTTTCAGTTCGTCCAGCGATTTCGGGAAGCGGCCCATGTCCAGCCGAAAGGTATCGCAGGCAGTGGCAATCTGGCTGATTTGGGCCTTGGCGGCCTTCTGGTTTGCTCCGCCCAGCTTGTTGAACAGTTTGGGACCCACCAGGCCGCCGATCAACGCTATTATGGTCAGTACGATCAGGATTTCAATCAGCGTAAAACCCGCCTGACGGTTTTTTTTACGTAACGACTCTTTTTTCATCAATACCTCCTTTTATCAAAAAGTAATATCATTAAGACTTATTATAGCCATGAGAATCGGGATGATGATGCTCAACACCATCAGCGCCATAACAATAATCAGGGCCGGCTGAAGAATGGATAAGGCCTGCTGGATGGCGTTTTTCACTTCGGTGTCGTATGTTTCGGCAACCCGCAGCAGCATATCCTCCATCATGCCGGATTCTTCACCCACTCGAATCATGTGAATGGCAAGAGAGGGAAAGACACCGGTGTTTTTCAGGGGCAGGTACACCCCCTTGCCTTCCTTGACGGCCCTGTGGACGGAGTTGATCGACTGGGAAATGATAACGTTGCCGACAACCTCTTTTACGATGGTCAGGGCCTGGAGCAGCGGCACCCCGCTGGTCATCAGGGTGCCCAGGGTCCGGGAAAACCGGGCCACCTCAATTTTGGTGATGAGGTCTTTCAGTATCACAAGGCGCAGCTTGAAGGTGTCCCACTTGAGGCGTCCGTTTTCGGTTGACGTGTATTTGCGAAACCAGACATAGAGCAGGATTGCAATGCCAAGGATCAGCCACCAGTACGACTGAACCATGGTGCTGAGGGTAAGCAGCAACTGGGTGGAGCCCGGCAGGTCCTTTCCCATGCCTTCGAATATTCCCTGAAATTTCGGCACCAGCCAGATCATCATGAAGGCCACCGCCGCGCCCATGACACATATGATGATTAAGGGGTAAATCATGGCGCCTACTACGGTACTTTTAAGCTCTTCAGAACGTTCAAAAAATTCAACCAGCCGTTCCAGCACCACATCCATAACCCCTCCGGCTTCCCCGGCTTTGATCATATTGACATACAGTTTGTTGAAGGTGCGGGGGTGCTGGGCCAGGGCTTCGGAGAGCGATTTGCCGCCCCGGACGTCCTTCAGAACGGCCTGGGCGATGCTTTTGAGCTCTTCGTTGTCGGTTGTTTCAACCACAATGGACAGGCTCCGGTCAAGGGGCAGCCCGGCCTTGATCAGGGTCGACAGTTGCTGGGTAAAGGCCAGCAGGTCTTTGCCGGAGACACGCTTGAAGGGGTTGGGCACATCGACGCTGAGGCTGATCGACCGCGAGAGCTTTTTACCGCCGGTTGCAGTATCGATGCGGATGGGGATGTATCCCATGCCGCGCAGCTTGCTCACCACTTCGCCCTGGTCGTCGGCCGACAAACTGCCTTCAATTACTTTTCCCGAGCGGTCACTTGCTTTGTAAATAAATTCAGGCATATGATGGTATTGATACGCGTGAGTTAATTGCTGTTACAAGAAACATTAATCAAGTTGCCCCATTGCTCTTGCCGGCCCCGGCAGTGCCTGTTTTTCCCGTGCCGATGTTTAGAAAACACTCCTGCTTTCTACTCAACCTGGGTTACCCGGATAACCTCGGATGTGGTGGTTGACTGGCTGCGGACTTTTTCCCAGCCGGCTTCGCGGAGGGTCTGCATTCCCTGTTCCCGGGCTTTGTCCTTAATTGCTTTGCTGTCCGCCTGGGATAAGATCAGGTGGCGGATATCGTCGTTAATCATCAAAAGCTCGTAGATGCCGGAGCGGCCGCGATAGCCGGTTCCCGCGCAATGTTCACAGCCCCGGCCCCGCGCAAGTTGCATGTCCGCACCCTCTCCGGGAGGAATTTCCATTTCCTGAAGCATCTCCTCGGTCGGGGAGAATTCTTCGCGGCACTGGGGGCAGATGACCCGAACAAGACGCTGGGCCATTATGCCCAGCAGGCTTGATGACACCAGATAATTTTCCATGCCCATTTCAAGCAGGCGGGTAACCGCTCCCGCCGCATCGTTTGTATGCAGGGTGCTGAAAACAAGATGGCCGGTCAGTGCCGCATGGATTGCTATTTCAGCTGTTTCGGCATCCCGGATTTCACCGATCATGACCACATCCGGGTCCTGGCGCAGAATCGAACGCAGTGCGCTGGCAAACGTAAGGCCGATGGAGGGTTTGACGTGTATCTGGTTGACGCCGTGCAACTGGTATTCAACCGGATCCTCCACGGTAATAATCTTCTTTTCCGGTGAGTTGATGGTGTTCATGGCGCTGTACAGGGTGGTGGTTTTTCCGCTACCCGTCGGCCCGGTCACCAGAATGATGCCGTAGGGGCGCCTGATCAGATCTTCGAAACTGGTCAGCTTGTCCTTGGGAAAGCCCAGGATGTTGAGGTCGAAGGTAATGCTTTCGCTGTCGAGAATACGCATAACGACGCTTTCGCCGTAGAGAGTGGGCAGGGTCGACACCCTGAAGTCGATTTCCTTGCCCATCACCCGCAGTTTGATACGTCCGTCCTGGGGAAGCCGGCGCTCGGCAATATTGAGCTTCGACATGATTTTCAGCCTTGAAATTACGGCGGCCTGGAGATTTTTCGGGGGTGATTCCATGTCGTGCAGTACGCCGTCGATACGGTAGCGAATATGAAAACTCTTTTCAAAAGGCTCAAGATGGATATCGCTGGCCTGAAGTTCTATGGCCCGGGAAATGATCATGTTCACCAGGCGTATGACCGGTGCTTCGGAGGCAAGATCTTTCAGGTGGTCGACATCGCCCTCATCTTCAACCGAAATCTCGCCTTCATCGTCCTTGCCGATGTTTTCAATAAGCCGTTCCATGGATGACGACCCGGTGCTGAAAAGGTTTTCTACAAGGTCGGCTATTTCGCCTTCCTTGGCAAGATGCACGTCGAGGTTAAAGTCGGTAACCATTTTTATGGCTTCCAGGGTGTTTTCGTCAAAGGGGTTGCTGATGGCAACAGACAGGGTTGAATCCTGCAGGTCCAGGGGTGCGAATTTTGCCTCGCGCATAAAATTTTCAGATAATCCGTCTATGAAAAGATTCTTATTCTGATGGTTTTTCAGAGAGATATAGGGATACCCGAAATGATCACCCAGGATTTTCAAGAGGTCTTCCTCGGAGATAAAACCCAGATCAATCAGCCTCTGGCAGGCCGTTTGGGGGTGGACCCCCTCGTCCTGCATGACGGTTTTGAGGGTTTGTGCCGTTACTTTCCCGGAAGAAATCAGGATGCCGGGCAATGTGTTTTCGGTGACTGTCATAGGCTTATTCACGTACTGTTACTTTATTAACACATGCTGTTTCTTATGGTTTCGGTGTTTTTTTCAAGGCAATTATAATGTATAGCAGTTTACCTGCCGTGCGTCAATTGAATTGGCGTGCGCGGAATGTCAGGATTTCTTATGTATTTTCAATTTGTTGCCTGCTTTGAGGACTGAGCGGGAGGACATACGGTTGAGTTTCCTGATGGCGGCAACGGTGGTGCCGTATTTCAGGGCGATGCCCGAAAGGGTCTCCCCTCTTTTCACCGTGTGATACGTATATTTGGACGAAGCGGCCCGAGGGGGAATCTTCAGTTTTTTGCCGATCCTGAGGGTGGAGCGGGAGGACATGCGGTTAAGTTTCCTGACGCTAGACACCGTGGTGCCGTATTTCAAGGCGATGCCTGAGAGTGTATCACCGCGTTTGACGATGTGTCTGCGGTAGGCCGGGCTTTTCTTTTTTGTGCTTGATGCGGGGATTTTCAGTTTTTTACCGGCCATGAGGGTAGAG
>JANQGV010000044.1 GCA_028282925.1 Thermodesulfobacteriota bacterium | reverse complement strand
TTTGCATGCGTTTGTAGTAGAATACCTTATAGTCGGGCCAGTCTCCCGGGCGTATTGTGCCGCCCCGGGCCGCTGCCCCGATAGCGGCCGCTACATACTGCATGCTGAAGGTTCCCAGCCTCCGCGGCTGACCTACCGGAAAGTCGGCAGGGGCGTTCCAGTATAAAAGCGTCCAGTCCAGTCCCAGGGTATAACCCCGCACCCGGAACCCCCATTCGTAATTTTTACCGAGGTTCCATGTCGGGGCGTCCCGGTGCATTTTTTCCTGCTGCCAGCCGAATATGGTCATTCCCGGCGCCCCGAACGGTTCGGAATAGGGAGCGCCCCAGTGCGTGCCGTCGTAGGGCAGGCGCTGCTCCTGAAAATAACCGGGGTTGAAAACAAACTCAAACAGCAGCGTCCCCGGCAGGTCGGTCTGGTACAGGCCCCTGACCATCCAGAGTCCTTTTTTTATTTCTTCCCAGGCATCAATGCCGGGAACGTTCCATCGGAAATCAAGCGGGTTGATTACATCGGCCACCTTGTCGACATCCAATTGCCCCCAGATAACAATCTGTTTGCCGATACGCAGTTGGAGCGGACCCCTGATGATATCCACATAGGCTTCGGTGAGGACGTCCTCATCAAAGCTCCGTGGTGCAACATAGTCCTTACGGTGGCGGTGATGAATATGCCTGCCCTGATTGTCGTCCAGAAAGCCGGATGCCGCCTCATACCACCATTTCACACCGGCGAACAGACGAACGGTCAGATCGCGTCCTTCAGTAAACGTATACAGTCCTTCCAGGTAAAGGCTTGTTTTGGCAAAATCCAGCGCCGAGTCCCGGTACTGTTTCTCACGTTCGGACTGGGATGTGCGCACATATACCGTTTCCTTGGCAAAACCACTCAGTATCAGCTTTCCATCAAATAGACGGATAGTCGCTTGAACCGGTTGATAAAAAAAGATAATTGCTGAAATCGTTCCAAATACAACAACGCCAATGCGTACCCGGTCTTTTAACTTCATGTCCCCTCCTTTCGCATACTATGTTTTATGAATCAGGCTGCGATCAGGGTTGCCGACTCCCGGTACGGCACAGGAATAACGCATAAAAAACTGTTGTTATGGAATACTTTCTTCTTTTTTCAGGTCCCGAATACTCGTTTGCCAGGCGCTTAACAACAGCGGAAGCGGTGTCTGCTTTGCCGGAATCTTTGGACGTTTCAATCGCTGTTATGCAAGATATCACGTTATGCCTGTTGTTATCAGCAGGCCCTGATGCCTCTTTCTGTTTGCTGATACTTACTTAAACCGCACTTTTGGTTTATCGCAAGCTTCATAGCGCATATTGCACACAAGAAGTCCTGCAGATTCACACGCCGCCCGGTATGCGGTTATGAACTGTCCCAGATATTTTTTTGTCGGCCCCCGGTGTTTTTTTAATACCGTAAAGGTCCTCAAAAGTATTCGGACTCCTGGTGGACATTCAGCACCGTTCAAGTATTGTCGCCATGCCGGGACCGCCTCCGGCGCACAGGGATGCACATCCGATGTTCGCTTTTGTTTTCTGCATTTCATACAGGAGCGACACAATGATCCGCAGACCCGTGCACCCTACCGGGTGCCCGAGAGATATTCCCGAACCGTTGCGGTTGGTCCTCTCCATGTCGAACGTGAACCCGTGTTTTTGCTGCAGCACCCGCTCAACACCTAGGAACTGGGCCGCAAAGGCCTCGTTGACCTCAAAATAGTCTATATCCGCCAATGTCAGTCCGGCCTGCTGCAGGGCCCGGGGCAGGGCAACCGCCGGGCCGAGCCCCATTACTTCAGGGGCGACACCCGCGCTTGCCGTTGCCCGAACCTTTGCCAGGGGTTTGACGCCCATGTGGCCTGCCCGCTCAGCCGACATCAGGACCACGGCCGCGGCCCCGTCGTTTACGCCGGAGGCGTTTCCGGCCGTAACCGTTCCACCCTCTTTAAAAACCGGCTTCAGACCGGCCAGTATCTCCTCGGTTGTGTCCGGCCGCACGTGCTCGTCAGAGTCAAACAGAATAGTCTGTTTCTTCTGCCGCACCTCGACCGGCACAATCTCATCACGGAATGTTCCGGCCTGTACGGCGGCCCAGGCCCGCTGCTGGCTCAAAGCGGCAAGACGGTCCTGCTCCCCGCGTGATATGCCGAATTGCTCCGCAACATTTTCCGCGGTAACTCCCATATGATAGTTTTCCACCGAACACACCAGGGCATCCAGAAGCACGGCATCCTCAATCGTTCCCGGTCCCATGCGGTACCCGCTTCTGGCCCGGGAAAGCAGGTACGGGCCCCGGCTCATGTTCTCAATGCCGACGGCCAGGCATATTTCAGACCGCCCAAGCTCGATATTGCGGGCGCCGATTTCAAAAGCCCGCATGGCAGACGCACATAACTGGTTAACGGTCATCGCCGGCGAACTCCATGGTATTTTGATCTCAGCCTGCACCTGTCGCCCTACGTTTCCACCGGCACCGGCCTGTATCACGTTGCCGCATACAACTTCATCAACAGCATCGGGATTTATTCCAGCCCGCCTGATCGCTTCGCTGCCGACCAGCCCTCCCAGTTGCCTCACATGTACGTCCTTCAGGGTGCCCAAAAAGCTGCCGATGGGTGTACGGCAGGCACTTACGATAACAACATCATGCCGCATATGCTTAATCCTCTCCCGATACCCGCTGTTCTTTTTTGTTCAACCGGTCCGCCCCGGGACGACCCGGAACAGTTCCCGTTTTTCCGCTTCAACCTGGGCCATTTTAGCCTGGTAATACGTGTCGATACTTTCCAGGTACTGCGAGAACAGTTGCAAAAACCATTGTCTGTCATCCAGGTGCGGCATTTTATCAAGATCAATTTTTTCACTTAACTCACAACAGAGTCGTTTAAACTCTTTTCCGTATGACTGCATGGACATAGTACCTCCTCTAAAATAATAAATAACAATGGAACACCTTCACATGATGCCCGGGGGGATCCTGCTTTTTTACCGTGCCCATTGCCGTAAGGACATATATCCGCCGGATACGGCGCTTTGCCTACTCCTTACTCTCCCAGTTAATGAAGGCGCGGAAGTTGTCTCCCGTCAGCTTATGCTTAAACTCCTGGGTGAGCGGCATGGTCATAATATTGTCAAGCATTGCCTTGTAAAACGGCATGGTCAGCGGAAAATCGGTTCCGTAGAAAACCTTGTCGGGCATAAAGTACTCGATGAAGCGCATGTGGTCCATGTCGAAAAACTGCCTGAAATGCATGAGCAGCGGCACCGGCATAACAATATCCGTGTACATGTTTTCATGCTTCATCACGTTCCAGAGCCCCATCTCAATGTTGTTGAACATGCCGCAGTGCAGTTGCAGAATCTTGAGGTCCGGAAAGTCAATGCCCACATCATCAAGGTGTTCCGGGTTCTGAAACTTGGTGCGGGTACCGGGCAGTTCCTCGCAGCCGGTATGAAACTGCACATGCAGTCCCAGTTCAACACACTTTTCATACACGGGATACATCTCCTTCATGTTGGGGCAGCCGGATGTTGCGGTGTGAAACTTCAACCCCGGGAACCCGCATTCGTAGGCCGACTGCACCATCTCCAGGGCAGCTTCGGTACCATAGCGGGTATGCACGCCGCCCACAGCAGTAAAGCGCCCGGGGAAGGCATCCAGGAATTCTTTTTTTACATACTCGTTGGGTACATACCACTTCCAGACTTTCTGATCGGGACCGAACGGCTCGGTTACGCCGTGAATAGCCTGGAGGCACATCCCTTCGATATTGCCCTGATCCATGTACTGTACAAAAACTTCCGGGGTCAGATCCGGGCATTCTTCGGGTGTGCTGATTATAGAAAAGGGGGCTGGGTCCCCC
>JANQGV010000305.1 GCA_028282925.1 Thermodesulfobacteriota bacterium | reverse complement strand
CTTCGCCCTTGCCGACAAAAAGCAGGCCGAGACCTTTCGATACCGCTTATGTTATACAAAAACGGACCTGGCCCGATTCCTGAGCCATCTTGAATTGAGCACCTGTTTTGCCCGAGCCATGCGAAGAGCGAGCCTGCCGCTGAAGTATACACAGGGGTTCCACCCCCATCCGCGCATCGTCTTTTTTGCGGCCCTGCCGGTGGGCATGGAGAGCCTGCAGGAGTATTGCGACGTTGAACTGACGAAAACCTGTGCCCCTGAGACCCTGCTGAATACCCTTAACCGGCACATGCCCGAAGGAGTAAAAATAATCTCCTGCCGACAAATTTCATTGAAAAACAACCCGTTGCTTGATACGATACGAAAATACCGGCTGACGTTTCCGACACATACAGACGCTGCGTTTCCCTCTGCCGACGAGCTTGAATCCTTGCTGGAGAACTATAACACCGGGGACACATGCATTGTCGCCAGCGTCAAAAAAGGATCGACGTTTACAACCGACATCAAGCCGCTCATAGCGAGTATTGCACTGGTTGAGCCGGATACTGTTGATATTTCACTCAACCCTGCGACGGGAAAAGTGCCGAAAATAACGGACATTGCGGCCCATATCTTTCATCTTGACGACAAAGCCAGGCTGGCGTTACGTATTTTGAAGCTGCAATAATATCGCTTTACCATATCGTTTTTTTGGCTTATAACAGGTCTGTACCTGGTAGAAAAACTCATTGGCCACAGTACTGTATGATTTCAGAACTCATTATAAATGTCACCTCACATGAAACCCGCGTAGCCCTGCTGGAAAACGGTCTGCTGGCCGAAATGCACATAGAGCGCGAATCGGACAAAGGCATTGTGGGCAATATATACAAGGGCCGGATTCAGCGCGTCCTCCCCGGCATGCAGGCCGCTTTCGTCGATATCGGCTTGGCCCGGTCGGCCTTTTTATACGTTGACGATGTCTACACCAGTACCCAGGATTTTGAATCGATGCTTACAACCATGAACAATGACAACGGGGACATGGACGTAACCAGCGAGGAACCTGACGAACACGAGCATATACCGCCTCCGCCCATCGAAGATATGCTGACCGACGGGGCCGAAATCCTGATCCAGGTGATCAAGGAGCCTATCGGCTCAAAAGGCGCCCGCATTTCATCGCATATTTCCCTGCCCGGCCGGTATCTTGTCTTTTTACCCACACTCAACAACATCGGTATCTCACGCCGCATAACCGATGAAGCCGAGCGCGAAAGACTTAAAGAACTGGTCATGAAAATCAAACCTCCGAATCAGGGGTTTATCATCCGCACGGCAAGTGAGGATTCCACCGAAGAAGAGCTGTTGTCGGACATGGATTTTCTGATCAAATTATGGGAAAACATTCAGAAGCGGGAAAAACATGCAGCCGTTCCAAGCCAGCTACATGAAGACTTAAGCGTATCACTGCGCGCAATCCGGGACCTGTACACCAAAAATGTACGCAAAGTGGTCGTCGACTCAAAAAAAACCTACGAAAGCATTATCAATTTCATAGAAACATTCATGCCGCAACTGAAATACTCGGTTGAGCTGTACGAAGGGGCTGAACCCATATTTGACGCCTACGGCATCGAAGTGGAAATCAGCCGGGCACTCGGCAGAAACATCTGGCTCAAATCAGGAGGCTACATCGTTATCGAGGAAACCGAAGCCCTTGTCGCAATCGATGTAAACACCGGCCGGTATGTCGGCAAAGGCAACCAGGGCGACACCATCCTGAAAACAAACCTGGAGGCCATAAAGGAGATCGCCTATCAGGTCCGCTTGCGGAACCTCGGCGGAATCATTATCATCGATTTTATCGATATGGAGAAAAAGGCCGACCGCGAAACAGTCCTCAACACCCTGCAGGAAGCCCTGAAAAAAGACCGTGCCAAAACAAATGTTGTCGGGATGTCGGAGTTGGGGCTGGTGCAGATGACGAGAAAACGGGTCCGTGAAAACCTCAGCGGTCACATGTGCGAATCATGCCCCCATTGTGAAGGGCGCGGCCAAATAAAATCCATATCCACCATCTCATACGACATCTTGCGGGCAATCAAAAAAGAGTCCGTGTCTACCACGGAAGAGTCCATTGTCGTGCTGGTACACCCCGATGTCATATCATTCCTCTATGATGAAGAACGATTTGCCATAGAGGAACTTGAAAAGCAGTTCCATAAAAAGATCATCATCAAAGCCGACAGCAGCTACCACCACGAGGAATTCAACATCTACAACCACTAATTACCCTCGCCCATAGGACACCCCCTCAGGAAGCATCCCAAAGGGGTGCTACAAAACCACATTAACTGCACATGCAGCATTGATTAAAAAGCTTTTAACTTTGATTAGTTGCAGGCTTTCTTAATCCCATTGCAGCGCTGCCGAGTGCAACGATTTCAGGAGGAGATAAGGGTCGACATGTTTGAGCCCCGCTTTTCAGGGGCGAGTTTGTTGACCCGCCGGATGGAATCGTGCCGCG
>JANQGV010000281.1 GCA_028282925.1 Thermodesulfobacteriota bacterium | reverse complement strand
CGGCTACCCAGCATCTGCATGCGTTCGGTAATGATTTCAGTGGTCCAGCGCCGATTGCCTTCTTTGTCTTCCCATTCACGGGTCTGGATTCGTCCTTCTATATATACCTGACTGCCTTTGTGAAGGTATTCGCCGCAGACCTCGGCGGTCCTGCCGAACGCTACCACTCTGTGCCATTCGGTTTCGTCCACCCGCTGACCGCTTTTGTCGTTGTAATTGCGGGATGTTGCCAGGCGAAAATTACTGATTGCAGTGCCGCTGCCGGAATAGCGTACTTCCGGATCTGCTCCAAGCCGACCTATTAGAATAACTTTATTAACAGACATGGATTCTCCCTCTATAAAATAAAATAGTCCTCTGGAATTGCATTGAGGGTAAAAATCATTACATGGGATGCCCGCGAAAGTCAAGGCTTTTGGATTGAAGTCCGGGTTCGACCGGGCGGGAATTTTGCAGTTGACTGAATACAGCGGATACATTAAACTAAGAGAACCATGGGTAAAACTATTTAAATTATTGATATTGCTTTTGTTATTGACTGGATAGTATGCCTCCGAAAAAGAAGAAACAGAAACAATCCGTAAACTACCGGCAGGAAGTGCCGGGTATCGTTCTGGCAGGAAGTGCCCTTTTCCTGCTCTGCTGCCTTATAAGCTATCATCCAAATGACCCGTCCTTTGAGACCGGACTTGCCACGCCGCCACCCGAAATTCACAACTGGGGCAAGCAGATCGGCGCGTATCTTTCCAGTGTTCTTTTCCAGGTGTTAGGGCTGGGTGGTTTCATGGTGCCGGTTGCGCTTTTGCTCCTGGCCCTCAAACTGCTTTTTTGGCCTGCGTTTTCACGCGTTTTTTATATTCGTACCGGATTGTATGTGCTGCTCTATGTCGTTCTGGAAGCATTCTTGAGCCTCAGCTTCGGGGTGCTGGACCTGCAGCGATATCAGTTTGATGCAGGGGGGGCGTTACTGGGCGGACTGATAACGAACGGGCTCAAAGCCAGTGTGGGAGGAGTCGGAGCTTTTTTGCTGCTGTTTATCCTTTTATTGCTTCTTGGTATGGCGCTTACCAAAGTTTCCTATGTCGGCATATGGAATACCTCCATGGGCCGGGCCGGGGAATGGGTGTCGCCGTTCCGGCGGTTGCTGCCCAATTCGATGCCCCGGTTGAAAATTCCGTTTACCCTGATGCGCAAGAAAAAAGCCGTTTCTGAAGAGGCGGAAGAGCTGCAGAATCCTTCTCCCACTGAAGAAAAGGAAAATCCCAAAGAAACATACGTACAGCCGCAACTGATCACCGAGGATATCCCTATTACGGTGTATAAGGAGGGTGGAGACGAATCCGGAGGTGAGGATGATGACGAATTCAGGCCGGTCAGCGGTAAAACGGCGGTGGAGTATACCCTTCCCGGGTTGAACCTGCTCGATACACCGGCTAACGGCAGCATAGAGGTCGACCGTGAGCTGCTACGGGATGATGCCGAAGTGCTAATGAAGAAATTATCCGATTTCGGGGTAAAAGGCCGGATAGTCGAGATCAGCCCCGGGCCGGTCATTACCCGGTTTGAGTTTGAACCGGCATCAGGGGTCAAACTGAACCGTATCGTGAATCTTGCCGACGACCTTGCTCTGGCCTTGAAGGCTACCAGTGTGCGCATCGCACCCATACCCGGTAAATCGGTGGTAGGTATTGAACTGCCCAGCAAAAAGAGGAAAATAGTCTCTTTCAAGGAGGTTGTTTCCCGGCAGGAATTTCAGGAAGCTACGTCAATGCTCACCATTGGTTTGGGCAAGGACATAGCCGGCGGGACGATTATTAATGATCTTGCACGCATGCCGCATTTGCTGGTTGCCGGGACAACGGGCTCGGGTAAAAGCGTTTTTGTCAATACGGTTATATGCAGCATTTTGTATAAGGCCACCCCCGATGATGTGCGTTTTCTCATGATCGATCCGAAGCGGCTTGAGCTGTTTCCGTACGACGGAATTCCGCACCTGTTGCATCCTGTGGTGGTTGATCCTAAAAAGGCCGCGGCCGCCCTGCGCTGGGCGGTGGAAGAGATGGACCGCCGCTATCGCATGATTGCCGACATGGGTACACGCAACATTGTACAGTACAATAAGAAAATAGAAAAAGAACTGGAAACGGCCGGGGATGAGCAGGTCGACAGGCTGCAAAAGATGCCCTACATTGTGGTGGTCATTGATGAGCTTGCCGATTTAATGCTGATTGCCGCCCGGGATGTCGAGGGGTATATTGCCCGCCTGGCCCAGATGGCTCGCGCATCGGGCATTCACCTGCTGGTTGCAACGCAGCGCCCATCGGTAGACGTTCTGACCGGTGTCATCAAAGCGAACTTTCCCAGCAGAATATCTTTTCAGGTCTCCTCCAAAGTCGATTCGCGTACAATTATCGACACCATGGGGGCTGAAAAGCTGCTCGGCATGGGTGACATGCTGTTTATTCCTCCCGGAACGTCACGGCTGCAGCGGATCCACGGGGCCTATATTTCAGAAAAGGAGATTCACCGCGTAACCGAATATATCAAGGAGCAGGGGAACCCCGACTATGATGAATCGATCGTTGCGGTGAAAGACGATGAAGCTCCGGTCGACGAAGAAGAGGAATACGATGAACTATACGACAAGGCTGTAGCGGTAGTCGCCGATACGGGGCAGGCCTCCATTTCCATGGTGCAGCGCAGGCTGCGGGTGGGATATAACCGTGCCGCCCGTATGATTGAGCGTATGGAGAAGGAAGGGGTGGTCGGCCCCAGTGACGGTGTAAGGCCCAGGGAAGTGCTGGTGAACAAACTATAGGCGAGGAGACTGTCGTATAACGCTCATCTACTGCGTTGCGCTTACCCTTCGTCACTGCGGCGTACGAAAAAGTACGCCTCGTTCCAAAGGTGTTCGCGCGCCTTGTATCTGAACATTCTCCAACAGTCTCCTGTTTCGAATGTATTTCATGAGACGCTTGGTGTATGAAACATTAATCGGGTTTGCTTTTTATTTATTGAGATTGGATAGCGTATGAAAACAAATAAAGTAGTCAGTATGAGTGTTTTCTTTGTGTGTATTGTTTTTTGTGCGGTTGCGTCCGGTATGCAGAGTGAGGTGGACCGGTGTGTTTCAAAACTGGAAAAACGCTATGAAACAATGAACGATTTTCAGGCCGCATTTAGTCAGGAAACCCATTCCGGATCCATGAAAATGGTTCAAAAAGGAGCCGGTGTCGTCTATTTTAAAAAGGGTGGTAAAATGCGCTGGGAGTACACGGCGCCTGAAAAACAGCAGATCATCCTCGACGGTAAAAATCTGTGGGTATATCAGCCCGAAGACAAGCAGGTGCTGAAGAATAACTTCAATATTGTGCCTACTCATATTGTGGTGGATCTGTTCAGAGGCAGGATCGATATTCAGGAAAAATTCAAAGTATCGTTTATTCAGCAGGAGGTTGATAAAGGAAAAGCGGTTGTGGTGCTTGCGTTGATTCCCGTCATTTACAACCCAACCGTAACGAAGCTGACGCTGTGGATCAATCCCGAGACAGACCTGATTGAAAAGTCTTCGCTTGAGGATGAGTTTGGTAACCGAACTGATTTGCATTTTCACGGGCTGAAGACGGACAAGGGCATTGATGACAGTGTGTTTGCGTTTGTCCCCCCGCCGGGCGTTGAAATATTCGAACCACCGCCAATGCAGATGCCGCAGTAAACAGGGTAACGACGGTCACGTAACGCTTGTTCAAAATGTCACTCATTACCTCCAAATTTTTTCGCGAAGGTCAGCCGGCCAGGAAACTGTTTGACCAGATTCAGGCCGAAACCCCGGAAGTCTGCGCTACAGGCGTGAAGGGCTCCGCCCCCGCTTTTTTTCTCTCGTTGCTCTACGATATGCTTGAACGGCATGTTGTGGTGGTGGCCCCCACGCGTGAAGAAGCCCGGGAGTTGTACGAGGAGCTGCTGTTTTTCCGCAACGAAGGAAGTGCGGTGCCCGATGATCTTTACCGGGATGTGCTGCTCTTTCCTCCCCTTGAGACCCAGCCTTATGAAAATGTTTTAAGTTACTGCGATATCAGCGCCCAGCGGTTGTGGACTCTGTACCGGCTGTGCGAAAGCTCAAAACCGTGTTTGGTCGTTTCAAGTGTTCGGGCGGTTATGCAAAAGACGCTCCCCGCTGAAACACTGGTTGATTCATGCAGTGTTGTCGCCCAGGGTGATGAACTCGACCGGGAGCAGTTATGCGAAACCCTTGTGGCCTGCGGATACAGCAGGGTGAGCATGGTGGAAGACAAGGGTGATCTGAGCATCAGGGGCGACGTCATGGATGTGTTTCCGCCCGGATACGGCAGGCCGGTACGAATCGATTTTTTCGGAGATGTCGTTGAATCGATCAAACTGTTCGATGCGGCGAGCCAGCGCTCCTGCGCCGAATTGAAGGATGTAACCCTTGTTCCGGTCAGGGAAGTGCTGCTGCACCGGGATAGTATCGATGGGTTTCAGGAACGTATCCGGCAGGACGACTGCGCAGAGCTGTTTGCATTGAGTAAGGGGAAAGCATTTGCCGAAGGTATCGTGAACGGTTTTCTGCCTTCCGGCGTTGAGTACGGCATGTCGTATCTGTATCCGAAGCTTGAAACGATTTTCGAATATATGCCCGACAACGCTGTTGCCGCCTGGGTCGGACGGGAAGCAATTGAGGAACAGATTGACTCCTTTGCATCGGATGTTGCAAAACATTATACCGCCGCCTGTGAGGAACGCCGTGTTGTTTCCGTGCCGGAAGATATTTTTGTTGCTGCCGACACGATCGTCGATATGCCCGGGACCATGCAGCGCGTGGTCTTTGAAGGCTGGGATGTGGACCGTGACGAAGCGGAGCGCATTGCTTTTGCGGTACAGGGCAACGATGATATCCGCAGTGAGATGCGGGCTGCAAGTACACAGACCGGCGGTCTGGCAGGTCTGGCCGAGAGGATAGAACAATGGTTCTCAGACGGAATGCAGGTGTGTCTGGCCTGTCATACCAAGAGCCAGTGTGAGAGACTGGGCGAACTGCTGCTTGATTACGGCGTAGAGTCCGACATTTCCCCCGACCGCTCATTGCCGGATCTTCTCAACAGCGTCCATACGAACAGGGTGGATATTTTTATCGGCAAACTGGCCCGGGGTTTTCGCTCGAAAGAAGGGATGCTGGCGCTGGTTACCGAGGAAGAGCTTTTCGGTGAAAAAAAACGCCGTATCGTCGCCCCCCGCTTTAAGGGCGGTACCGCCATTTCGGATTTCAGCGACCTTCGCGAGGGGGATCTCATTGTGCACCGGGAGAACGGCATCGGGATGTATCGCGGGCTGGATACGCTGAAGGCCGGTGGACTGCGGGCCGATTATCTATCACTTGAATACCTGGGGGGCGACAAGTTGTACCTGCCGGTCAGCCAGATTAATGTCGTCGCAAAGTACGAACGTGCCGACGATACCGAACCACGCCTCGACAAGCTCGGGGGCTCGTCATGGAAGCGTGTAACAAAAAAGGTGCGGGAATCAATAGAGAAAATCGCCCGGGACCTGGTCGAGCTCTATTCCGCCCGCAAGGTGCATGAGGGATATGCCTTTGCTCCGCCGGACCATTATTATCGTGAATTCGAAGCAGCCTTTCCCTATGAGGAAACTCCCGACCAACTGGCGGCCATCCAGGATGTCATGAGTGATATGTCGAACCCCATGCCCATGGACCGGCTGATCTGCGGTGATGTCGGATACGGCAAAACCGAGATAGCCCTGCGGGCGGCATTCAGGGCGGCCATGGAAGGCAAGCAGGTCGCGGTATTCGTGCCGACCACCGTGCTGGCGCAACAGCACTATCAGACGTTTTCCGAGCGCCTGGCGGCGTATCCCATCCGGGTGGATATTGTGAGCCGGTTCCGAAGCCCCAAAGACCAGAAGCAGATAGTGCTGGATCTTGCCGAGGGGAAGATCGATATCATTATCGGGACCCATCGTTTGATCAGCAAAGATGTTGTTTTTAAAGACCTGGGGATGGTGATTATAGACGAAGAGCACCGTTTTGGTGTGAAGCATAAAGAGAAGCTGAAAAAAATCAGGGCCACGGTGGACGTGTTAACACTTACGGCAACCCCGATACCGCGTACGTTGCAGTTGTCGCTTTTCGGGGTTCGTGATTTTTCACTGATCGAAACACCCCCCGAGGATCGTCTGGCGATCCGGACGGTCATTACCCATTTCGACGATACGGTGATTCGCGATGCCGTTCTGCGGGAACTGCAACGGGGCGGGCAGGTGTTTTTTGTTCATGACCGGGTACGCTCCATTCCCTCCATGGCGCAGTACCTGCGGCGCCTGGTGCCGGAAATGCGACTGGGGGTTGCCCATGGTCAGATGAAAGAGCACGAGCTTGAGCGCTCCATGATGCAGTTCGTGCGCAAAGAGGTGGACGTGCTTCTCTGCACGACCATCATCGAATCCGGGCTGGATTTTCCAACGGCCAACACTATTATCATGAACAGCGCGCACCGTCTCGGCCTGGCCCAGATGTATCAGTTGCGCGGCAGGGTCGGCCGGGGAAAAATACGGGCGTATGCCTATTTGCTGGTTCCCGGTAAAAGCGTTATGAACCGTGATTCCGTAAAGCGACTGGAGGCGATAGCCGAATTTTCAGAGCTTGGATCCGGCTATCGTCTTGCAACACGTGACCTGCAGATACGCGGAGCAGGCAACATCCTGGGGCATTCCCAGTCGGGTCATATCGCCTCCGTCGGGATTGACATGTATCTGGAGCTTCTCAACGACGCCATAACCAGCCTGCGGGGTGAAAAGAAAGTTCCTGTGATAGACCCGGAAATCAATCTCAATGTTCAGGCGTTTATTCCGGAGGACTATGTGGAAGACACCAACCAGCGTCTGGTGCTGTACCGGCGCATAGCTTCCGTTCAGACCGATGACGAAATTGCCGACATTGAGGAAGAACTGCGGGACCGCTTCGGCACAGTGCCTGAACAGGTAGCAACCCTTCTTGAAACGGCACGACTGCGAAATGTCCTGCGACACAACATGGTGCTCTCGGTCGACTCGGTGGATGGAAACATCGTTTTCAGTTTTCATGAGGAGGCCGCAGGGGCTCTGGATAAGCTGCTGGCCCTGGTGAGCCGGGATCAGAAGCGGTACCGTCTGACCCCGGATTCCCGCTTTTATGCGGCCTATACAGGCCCCGGCGGCGATGATATCCTGAGGGAAACGGCCCTGATCTTAAAGTGATGTCCCCGGCTTCCAGGGCGGTTTGCAGCGGCCTGTTCCGTTAAAACTATAGGGTTTACATATATCTCCAATGGAGTATAATTGGGCACTGCTTGGAACTACATAGAGTGAGGAGCTTTGTATTATGAAAAGAGTGGCAGGTGTTGTGCTGACGGCTTTAGCTGTTTTTCTCGGGTATTGTTCTTTCGCTGCGGCGGAACAGGTGATGCTTGACCGTATTGTCGCGGTCGTGAACGACGATATTATTACGCTCTCGGAGTTGCGGAAGTATAAAACCCTGTTGTATATCGGACAGGATAAAAAGCCTGTCGGGCGTGAGGCGGATTTGCAACTGCTCAACCAGCTCATAGAAAAGAAGATGATCGAGCAGGAAGGGAAGAAACTCGGCATTACCGTGAGCGAAGGAGAAATTTCCGAGGCCATCGAGAACATCCGGCAGCGCAACAAGGTTTCAGAAGAGACGATGATAGAGCACCTTACACAAGCAAAGGCCACCATGAAGGACTATCGCGAGTTGCTCCGTCTCGAGTTGATGAGCTCGCATGTTGTCGGCCGCGAAGTGCAGAGTAAAATAACCATTACCGACAACGACATGGAAACGTATTATAATGATACGATCAAGCCCAAGGAAAAACCCGGGGCCCGTGTGCGTATTCAGCAGATACTTCTTGCCGTGCCGAAAGACAGCCCCCCGGAGCAGAAAGCCGGAATTGAAAAAACCGCAGCCGAACTGCTGGAGAAACTTGCGGCGGGTGAAAATTTCGCCCAATTGGCGATAACCTACTCCCAGGGACCGGCGGCAAAGATGGGCGGTGATCTCGGCTATTTCCATAAAGGGGAAATGCTTGCAGCCATTGAAGATGCGGCCTTTGCCATGGAAAAGGAGCAGGTCAGTCCGGTCATTGAGACGCCCGTGGGTTTTCATATTATCAAGGTTCTTGATAAGGATCTGAGCGAGGAAGACCGGACCTGGCGGGATCAGTCTTTCGAAATTAAAAATAAGCTGTATGCCGGGGAGTTTGAAAGATCCTTTAAGGAATGGATCGGTTCGATCCGGAAGAAATCCTATATTGATATCAAGTTTTAATGTGTACGGTCTTCTTTATGGATCCCGGGTGACCGTTAAAAATCACTATTACCGAGAGAGGAGAAAGGTAGGATGAAAAGCATGCTGTCACATAAGATAAGAAAAGCGCTGGTGTGCCTGGTGGGAATTGCTGTTGTATGTGTATGCTCGAGCGGCTGTACGAAACGAATCGGTGATTTTTCAATTGTATCGACGGGCGCACCCCAGTTTGCATCGGTGAAGAATGTTCCGGTCGCCAAAGCGATAGAGGCGACCGACGGTCGATTCTGGTTTCTTTTCATTCCCTTGCAGAGCGCACCGAACCTGCAGGAAACGGTTGACCGCTGCCTGGACCAGGCCGGCGGTGACTATATGGAGCGGGTGCGGATTTATGAAACGGGCTGGTCGATACTGTTGTTCAGCTACGGCGCGTACACGGTGATCGGCGATATCGGCAACTCCAAGCTGGGCAGCCTGAAAACGGAGGAAAAGGTGAATATCTACCAGGTACGATAAGCACGCTTTTGCCGGGGGCTTTCAACCGCGCACCTCCCGGTCGAAAGCCCTTGAATCCCGGAGGTATTCGCCGGAATGCCCATTATAACAACTCCTTTACCGCTTTCAAAAGCGCGTCCATGTCCAGCGGTTTTTTAAACACATGTAACGCCCCCATTTTTTTTGCGAAATCGAAGATATCCATGGCCGGCAAGCCGCTGAGTGATTCAGGTCCTCCGCCGGAGACGGCAACGATTTTTACCCCGGGGAAATCGCGCCTGAATTCCCGGATAAGTTCAAGCCCCTCCTTTTCAGGCATGAAGATGTCGGTAATGACCACGTCTGCGGGGACTTCCCGGTGGCGCTCTATGGCCTCGACCCCGTTGCAGGCAATGGAAACGTTATAACCGGCGCCCTCCATTTTTTTCTGCAGAAGACCGCATATGTCGGAATCATCGTCGATAATCAGTATGTGGGCCATGGGGCAATCCTCCTGTAATGCGTTTGAATATCTTTGTTTTTTAGTAATTGTATAAAAATAATTTCATATGTAAAGAAAAAATATGATTGAATGTATAATAAAGTGATTTAAGAGAATAATTCTAAATAGATATATTAATCTGTTGAGATACCGACAGGCTGGTGCAAAAATTACGCAAAGATATAGCCACGGAAGAACATAAAAACATCTGGCTTTTTTATGGTCGACATCAAGCGGTGTCGGACGTGATTAAAGAGCGTATTGAAGAAAATTTCCGGCTGGTAAAAAACTCCATTTAACCGGGTCTTCGATTCCCCGGAGATACGACCCGACCTTTACCGCTGTTTTTTTGTATGAACCGCACCAATTGTGATCATGGGTAAGCGAAAAACGGTTTTCATGTGGACGAAGATATGCATTGGGGCCGCAGTGCTGTGCAGTGTCTGCTGGCTTGGTCTGGACAGGTGGGTGATCCGCAACACCGGCTTTCAG
>JANQGV010000235.1 GCA_028282925.1 Thermodesulfobacteriota bacterium | reverse complement strand
TGCCCGGAGATTCAGGCTGCACGGACCGAAAGCCGAAGAGGCGTACTCATCTGTACGTTGATGAGGCTGCAGGGAGTACAGCCTGTAGATTCGGGCATTACGGCAGCCGCAGCAGAATTCTTCGCTTAATTTGGGACTAGTCGCCCAAGAGGTTGAAGTGCTTCCGCATCGGCTCCATGATATGCCAGGTACATTTCAACCCCTTGGGAAACACGGCCAAATCACCTTTCTTTACTTCCACCCTCCGGCCGTCCTCGGTCTCCACAATAACCCGCCCTTGTAAAAAATATGACTGCTCAGTCTGGTCGAAAATCCAGTCGATCCGGCAAATCTCTTTTTCCAGTGTCGGCCATCCGGTAACCTGCAGCGATTCAAGACGTTCTGCATCCGGTTGTTCAATCTGTATGTTCATCGGCAACTCCTCTTGATCACCTGTTACGGCGTATGCCGTTCATGAGCGCAGAGCCAGGCACAGCCCATCATGCTCGGGAGCATGTCCCGGCAGCAATGAGTACACCAGTACGCTGCTGAACCTCTTGTCTGCTGCAATTGAACGGTTTAATGAATCGGCTTCGGAAAAGCCGATATTGTCCACAACCAGCATACCTCCGCCTGCGAGAAGCCCGGCGCAGGGTTCCGGAATGCGCGGGTAATGTACCTTATCGATATCCACAAAAACAAAATCAAAAGACCCATCAGGCATGGCCGACATTTCTTCAAAAGCATCGCCCGTAATACATTCAACGCAATGTTGAAAACCGGCTCTGTGCACATTGGCCCGGGCTTTTTCCACATGCGCCGGATTGCCCTCTATCGTCACCAGCCTGCCGTTGTTTTCACTGCATGCCCGGGCAAGCCACAGGGCCGAATATCCCCTGGCGGTGCCGAGTTCAAGGACCCTGCGGGCTCCGGCACTCCGGGCGAGAATATAGAGCAACTGCCCCACCACCGGGCCGATGATGGGGATTTGTTCGCGTTGCGCTTCCGTTTCCATTGCGCGAAGCAGAGCATCCCGCTCCGGTATGAACCGGCTGAAGTAGTCCCGGGGATCAGATACCATAGTCGACATATGTTTTCCCTTTACAAGGCCCCTGCGTGCCGCCCTGCCGTCGAGGAGTCTGTAGAAAAACCAGGGGAGACAATGCAGAGTAAAAAAAGGACCTCCGGTGATAAAGGCGGGACTACATATCAGCAGGCCGGTTTTTGATTATCTTTGTCCTCCGGCCCGGCGCAGGGTTCCATAATGCCACCCCTTCGCAAACGATCGAACATTTCACCGTCCGGGAGCAAAATAATACTTTCCAGATACCGTCTCTCATTTTCCAGTGCAACCATATACAGATCGCTGTCGATCTGCCAGCGCTCATTAAAATGATTCCGCATGAAGCGATTGCTCCGATCAAGCTTTTCAGCAAACCGCGAATCAATGAGCTTATAAAAAACCATGGTTTTTCGAATCAGTTCCGCCCTGCTGGCATAAACATCTATGTTCGCCTCGCGCAGTTCCTGGTAGAGATAGGTCAGTTTTTCAAGGTGTGTGCGGTCGGCTACCTGGGCCATAATATCGGCCGTACCCAACAGTTTTCCAAGCCGGACGACATCCGGCGAGGAAAATTCCAGTTTTGTGAAATCAGCGCCCAGGTCCGTGCACTGAATCATATGACAGCAATCGGTAACGTCAATATCTCTCAACTCAAACTGCACGGCATGCTGCCGCACAAAATCCATGCTTCGCTGCACATGTGTCATTGTGTATTTCGCGCCGGTCCCCTGGGTGTCCTGTGCTTCTTGAACATAGCCCGCATCGTGAAACAGTGCCGCTATCAGTCCGGAATATGCTTTCCGTTGGGGAAAACAGTGGCCCCCGACAACGGCGCCGTGAATCAGGCGTGTCATGGCCAGGAACGTTTCACTGATATGTTGAAAATCGTGATAACGGGTATTACAGGCCCGGTACCCCGGCACCTCTCCGGCGTACAGTGATGCAGCGTATGCGTAAACCTTTTCCAGGGCGTCACCGTCGCAGGGATGATACAGGGTGCCATACAGGTGCAGGGCTTCGCTGAGCACCGCTTGTGGGTCCCGCATCGGTAAAAGATCATAGAGTTTTTTATGGTGTCCCATGATAAAAGGCTTTTACGAACCGCTTTCTTTTTTAGAGGGTACGCCCCCGGGAACGGTCGGCATATGCCTCCCGCCGGTAGTACGGAACACTGGACCAAGGGGCCTTCATACGTTTTCAGCAAAGGATCCGCATCAAAGGCCCGTTTCTTCCTCAACGTGTTCTAATCCGGGCTGGTAACATATGCTTATTACAAAAAATATAACGTTTTTATCAAAAAAACACAAGTATGCTTTGGCAAATTGTAATAATAATTTTCTTTATTTACATTGCATTTTAACACTTCCCTGATATATATTCACATGGTATACATATCTAATTACTATAAGTACAAAACATTCTGATCGACGACACGGAGAAAAGAAATGCCCCCAGCTTCCGGAAAAGGTCTCGGTGCTTATTTCAAGGAAATGGTCAATGCCCTCCTGGCCGTAATCGAATCCTGCGATGTCTCTATCCGAAGTAATTCTGAACGCATAGCGAAAAACTGTATCGGCTTCGCCAGACACCTGAAGCTCCCGAAAAAAGAGATCGACCAGGTCTATCTTGCAGGCCTGCTTCATGATATCGGCATGTTCCATATACCCCAGGAAATCATCCAGAAAAAAGAGGCCGACCTTTCTGAGGGTGAAATGGCCATGGTCAAAATGCACCCGGAGATTGCCGAAAAAATCCTCTCGAATCTCAGCTTTCTGAAGGGAATTCTTCCGGTTGTCAAACACCACCATGAACGGGTCGACGGCTCGGGCTACCCCGACGGTTTGAAAGGAAACGACATCCCCCTCGGCGCCCGCCTGCTTACCATCGTCGACAGTTATGATGCCATGGTAAGCGGTCGTCCCTATTGTGCAGCCAGCAGCATGGACGAAGCGTTGCGTGAAATAGAAAAATGCGCGGGCAAGCATTTCGACGAAACCCTGGCAAAAAAATTTGTTGAGTATATGCGCCTTTCGGTTGCATCTGAGGCCGCTACCAAACAGTCTTCGGCCATGAAGGAAAAGGAGAGCGTGCGGGATATCATCAACAAAATTATCGAAAAATTCAAAAAAGACCAGATCAACCTGCCGGTACTCCCGAAGGTCATCAATGATATCCAGCGGTCAATCCGCAATCCCACCTCCACCGCCGACGACATTGCCAAACTGATTGAGCGGGATGCGGTCATTTCACTCAGGCTCATAACAACCGCAAATTCACCGATGTACCGCGGTGCGGACAAAATCCAAACCGTCCGCCAGGCTGTTCCCCGCCTGGGATTAAAGCAAACCCAGAGTATTGTCAATGCCATCGCCAACAAAAACCTGTACCAGACCGAAAACGAAACATTCATGGAGCTCATGCGCAAGCTGTGGCTGCATTCACTGGCAAGTGCCTATGCCGCCAAATCCATAGCCAAGCATTTGTCCTATGAAGATGAAGAAAAGTATTTTCTCATGGGGCTTTCCCACGACATCGGCAAAGTCCTGCTGCTCAAAGCAATCGATGTAATTGCCAAGGAAGCCGATAAGCTGAACATCGACGAACTCCTTACCAGCATCCAGGATGCCCACACCGATTTCGGCAGTGCGTTGCTGCAGCGCTGGAAGTTCCCCGGGGAATTTTCGCGTGTCGCCAAAATGCATGACGACAAAGAGTTCTACGAAGCAACCCAGGAGGCCATCCTGGTTGTCAACCTTGCCAGCAACCTTTCGAGAACAATAGGATATGCACCCGAAAAAACCAAAGAGGAAGAACAAGAGGAAGAGATCGTCCTGACCGAGCTCAAATCGACCCAGTTACTCTCCATTGAATCCGAAACGCTGGATGAAATCTGCGAAGAAATCAAAAAAATCATGCAGGAATCGGCCCATATTTTCTAATGACCTGCAATCCATTCACAAACCTCATCATGTAGTTTTGCGCGCCATGCCCTTACATATGGCGCGCTTTTTATTCCGACGAACTAATACGTGTTTCTACTCATTGCATCATGAACCAGTAGAGACTGGAGATCCTGAGCGCTACTGACCGTTGTCCCACCTTTTCATCGATAATACCCTCGATCCATTCTTGCTGAATTGTTCCTGTTGGTGTATACTGTCTCCGTAAGCAGCAAGCAGAACCCTCAATGCAGTATTCTACATTTTCCAGATCAATAAACACCCCGTAAGGGGCACAATAGAGAACGCGGACGTAATTACTACGGTATACGCAATGGCCACACCATTAGTAATAACTACCGAGGCCGCTCAGACGGGTAATGAATCGGCAGAAGAAATGCAGACACTCCGCCGCAAGGTATCCGAGCTGGAATCTCTTGCTGCAAAGTACAAAGCTGCACAACAGGAAATTCAGGTTCTCGAAAAAAGATATCGGGGAGTTATCGACAATATCCCCGACGGGTTGATCATATTCGAGCATGGTCAAAGCGTCTATGTGAATGACCGTGCCTGCGACATATTCGGATACCCCCGCAACGAACTGGAACATCTCAGCGGCAGCGACCTTGCCGCACCTGAAGAGCGGGCACGAATCAGCGCAATAATAGAAAAGACAAGGATTGCCGGCACGTCCCCTTCGGACATCCAGTGCTGGATTCTCCGCAAGGACGGCACCCGTCGCTTCATACAAGCCACATACTCCCTCACAGTACAAGCCGGGCAGGTCACCGGGCACTTTGTTCTTATCAAGGATATAACCGCTGAAAAGAGAAATACCCAAAAGCTTGAGGAAACCAGGGATTATCTCGACAATATCATCGGCAGTTCTCTTGACGGCATCGTGGTAACCGACGGCGAAGGCCATGTAACTATGGCCAATAAGTCTTTTTTGCGGATGGTCGGATATGATGAGAGGGAAGCCCTGGGCCTGCATGTTCAAAGCTTTTTTGTCAGGGAGTGCGACACCTATGAGTGCACCACCGGCAAATCCGTCGGCATAACACCTGAATATTTTACCGCTACGGATGAACGCAGCCGTCAACTGTTTGAAAACGGCAATGTCGTCAACTGGGACGCATTTCTGATCAGGAAAGACCGCCTGCTGTTGCCTACCGAGCAAAATGTTGTCTTCCTGTTCAACAAAGAGAATCAGCGCATAGGTTCTCTGGGCATTGTGCGCGACAGCACGAAACGAAAGAATACGGAGGACGAACTGCGGGCCACCGGCCAGGCCCTCCTTGCCCTCATCGAAGCGTCTCCTCTGGGAATTATTGTCATCAACACCGATGGAACCGTTTCACTGTGGAACCCTGCCCTTGAACGGATCTTCGGTATGACCAAAAAAGAAATCGTAAACGTACCCTTTAACAATAACAACAAATCGACTGAATCACGGAAGCTGCGCGATCTTGTTCTCCAGGGTAAAACTGTTGCCGGTGTTGAAATGCGCTGGAAGAAAGCCGACGGGACCACGGTAAACTTCAGTGTTTCATCGGCGCCATTAACGAATGAAAAGGGTGCGATCTATGCCGTAATGGCCATCATTGAAGACATCACCGAGCGCAAGCGCCTCGAAAAAGAGATCCTTGAGATCAGCGGCCGTGAGCAACGGCGCATCGGACAGGACATCCATGACGGCCTGGGCCAGTTGCTGACCGGTATCGCTTTCAAGAGCAGCGTGCTCGAGCAGACACTCGCTGAAAAAGGCCTTGAGGAAGCCCGTGATGCGGGCCGGATAGAAAACATGGTCAACAACGCCCTGGAGCAGGCCAGCAATCTTGCCCGCGCCCTGTCTCCGGTGGCGCTTGAGGCAGAAGGACTCATGACAGCCCTGCAGAAGCTCTGCAGCCAGGTTGAAAACATGTTCAACATTGCCTGCACCTTCTACTGCAATGAAACCATCTATGTTCACAACAATATCGTTGCAACAAACCTGTACCGTATCGCACAGGAGGCGGTCAACAATGCCGTGAAGCACGGAGAAGCCGAACGTATTAAGATAAAACTCCATGCGGACGACAGCCATGTAACGCTCTGGGTTGCCGACGAGGGAACCGGCTTTTGCGAAAAAAGCGATTCCATGGGCATGGGCCTTCAGATCATGCGCTACCGCGCCGGAATGATCGGCGCCGAACTGGACATACAAAGCAAACCGGGCAACGGCACCATTGTAAAATGTTCACTGGACATCCATGAAACACCCAACACAAGTGAGGGCACCTTATGAACGAATTTCAAAACAAAAAAACAGTCTATGTTGTCGACGACCACCCCATTGTTCGACACGGCCTGGTTGAACTGATCAACCGCGAAGCCGAACTGCAGGTCATCGGCGAAGCCGAAGGAGCACATGATGCTCTTAAAGCCCTCTCCAGTACGCTCCCCGACATTATTATTATCGACATCTCCCTGCAGGGGACCAGCGGTATTGAGCTTACGAAAGATATTAAAATGCGCTACCCCGATCTTCCGGTGCTGGTTCTTTCAATGCATGATGAAGCGCTGTATGCACAGCGTGCGTTGCGCGCAGGAGCAGGAGGCTATATCATGAAAAAAGAACGCCCCAAAAAGGTTATTACCGCAATCCGGAAAATCATCGATGGCGAAATCTGCGTCAGCAAAAAAATCGCTTCAACTATTTTGAAAAAATATTCAAACAGGCAGGATGCACAGGAAAGCTCGCCCCTTGAGTGCCTGAGCGATCGCGAACTCGAAGTCTTTTCACTTATCGGCCAGGGCCACGGCACACGCCAGATAGCCGAAGATCTGTGCCTCAGCGTCAAAACCGTGGAGTCATACCGCTCAAACATTAAAATCAAGCTCGGACTGCAAAACTCATCCGAGCTGGTGCAATATGCAATTCAATGGCTCATATCCGAAAACATCGCTTCCTAACACATCGGTCTTTATTCCCGGGTGGACGAAGGAGGATCGCAACGCAGAAGATGGGTGTTCTCCACCCCTTTCTTAAAGGGCTGTTGGAGAATATTCAGACACAAGGCGCGCGAAGCCCTGAGGAACGAGGCGTACTTGGTTGTACGCCGCAGTGACGAAAGGTGAGCGCAACGCAGGAGATGGATGTTCTCCAGCAGCCCCTTACCCGAAGAAAAGATAACAGACACCAATGGCTGCAACAATACCGGCCGCATCCGCCAGCAAACCGCACAAAGCGGCATGCCGTGTTCTTTTTATGCCCACCGCACCGAAATAGACCGCCAGAACATAAAATGTTGTTTCCGTGCTGCCCTGTATAACCGCCGCCATCTTAGACACCAGGGCATCCGCCCCATGGGTTTTAATGGTTTCGATCATGAGCCCCCGTGCGCCGGACCCGCTCAGGGGCTTCATCAGTGCCGTGGGCAGGGCATCGATAAAAACGGGGGTCGTTCCGGTATACTCAACCAGGCCGGTTAAACTGACTGCATACCATGCCCCCTTCCAGGCCCCCGTAAATACCCCCAGCAGAACATCCATTGCCCCGCTGGTCCTGAAAATACCGATAGCAACCAGTATGGCTATCAGGTACGGAATAATGGTGACGGCAACCTGGAATCCCTCGCGGGCACCCGCAATAAACGCTTCGTACACATTTATTTTTTTCACCGCCGCACAGGTAATGAAAACAATAATCACCATAAATATGCATACATTGCTTCCAACAAGCGAGTAGGCCTGCAACTGCTCCCGGTCCACCTGCAGCAGCAATCCCACAAGCACGGCAAGACACAGGGCGGCTCCGCCCAGAACCCATACAACCCCGGATGTGACCAGGCTGATTTTCTGATAGACACAGGTGATTAAAACACCCACCAGGGTGGAACAGAACGTTGCGATAAGTATCGGGATAAAGACTTCTGTGGGGTTGGCATATCCGAGTTGGTACAGGTAGGTAAAAATAGTGATCGGGATAATAGTGACCGCCGAAGTATTGACAACCAGAAACATAATCTGGGCGTTGGTAGCGGTTTCCTTATCGGGGTTCAACGTCTGCAACTCCCGCATAGCCTTCAAGCCCAGGGGAGTTGCGGCATTGTCGAGCCCCAGCATGTTGGCCGACAGGTTGAGCATGATTGCGCCGATGGCCGGATGGTCCCGCGGCACATCGGGAAACAAACGGTGAAAAACAGGGGCAACTATTTTTGTCAAAAGCTGCACCATGCCGCCGGCTTCACCGATTTTCATAATACCCAGCCAGAACGTTAAAACCCCGGTCAGGCCCAGTGATATCTCAAAGCCGGTTTTCGCCATGGAGAACGAGGCTGCCATCATTTCGTTGAACACAGCGGAATTTCCCTGAAAAAACGTCTGATACAGTGCTGCGACAAAACTCAAGAGGAAAAAAGCTATCCAGATCACATTAAGCACGGCATTTCTCCGGTAAATATCAGCATATACACGACCGGTTAGGGCCAAGCGCTATGCAGGATCGGTCATATGACAGTGGTACTCCTGCGTGCCGTTACGTCTTTTGAAAAAAAGACCGGTAAAAAAGTTCAGACACAAGGCACGCGATCCCCTGTGAGGTCAGGCGTATCCGGGTGTCCGCCGCAGTAACGAAGGGTGAGCACAATCCAGATATAATCGGGAGAGATGGACGCTTTCCGGCAGTCCTTCAGACGCAGTCTGAGAGTATCCTTATTCCACCTGCTGCAGCCTTTCAAGCAGATTGCGGGCTTTGGTAATGTTTTTCTCAGCTTCCCCGTGATCCGGATTCAGCGCCAGGGTTTTGTTCCACTCGGCAATGGCCAACTGCAGTTTTTCCTGCAGGTAGAAATCAATCCCTCTGCGAAAATGCTTCTCCGCAACCTCCAGCATCGTCTCCTGAAGGCTGCCGATGATGTCCTGAACATCAGTATAGTCGGCGTCAACGCTTTCAAATGCTTCCAGTGCTTCAAGGTATTTATTCTGCCGCAGCAACTGCTTGCCGATTCCATACCAGGATGCATTTACAATGTCGGTAACCTCTTCGTTATTCGGTACACGCGCCAAAAAAGCATTCGCGGCATGGATTACCTCTTCGTAGCGTTGTTTCCGAAACAATGTCCTCACACCGGCAAGATCCTTCTTGGCGGCACTCGACAGACTGAATGATCCGCCGTCAAGTACCGGTAATCGTAACACAGTGCCGGTCTTCGGCTGTTCTCCCGGCTTCAGGTTGTTGAAGTAGGCAATAATAAAATCTTTTTCAGGGTATTTATACACCTTTCCGGCAATCGTTTTCAGGCTGTCGCCCTGCCGGACTGTATAGGTGTCAAAAAGGGGTGTGCGCAGTTTTTCATAAAGATACTCTCTGGCGCCGTCATGCGCAGGATCGTATCGCAGCGCAATGAGAAATTCCCGCCGGGCCTTGTCCGGCTTATTCTGTGCGAACAGACGTCTGCCCTGCCCATAATGGTCGCCGGCCCGTTTTTGAATGTTCCGGAGTATCCTGCTTTTAACGGCGCCGATCTCCATATTTCCCGGCAGAAGGGTTTCGGCCACACGTATACAGTTCCGGGCCATATGCAAGTCGCCTTTTTTCTCATAGTGCACCGCCCGGTCCTGATAGGTACAGGCAAGAGCCGCCGTACGCTTCCGTGCTGCGTCGGCAGTGTCTGCCGTAACACACCAAAGGCACAACAAAAAAATCAGGACTGCTGCGCTGAACCTCATTGCAATTGTTTCCTGTGAAATGCTTTCAGGTTGCTTTTGAATTTTTTCAGGGAATACTCACCGTAAATCGACGAACGGTTGATCAGGTACTTGTCGACAAAAAACGGATTACTCCCACGTTTCACGGTAAAACCTGCCCGGTAGCCTTCCTGCTCCAGCATGGCACGCACCAGGGGTGAAGTGTCTCCAAACGGATAGGCAAGGCAGTCGCAGGTTCGGCCTGTTTTTTGTTTGATGACACGCCGGGGCGCGCGCAGTTCCTGCTGTACTGCCGCGAAGTAGTTTTCGAACGATTCATTTTTTTTCATCCTGGACAGGCTTCGGTGGGTTTTGGTCTGGCACTGTATCTCAAAGCCGTAATCGGCCATTTTTCGCACCTGCTCCCAGGTTAAAGCCTTAGGGCTGCCGATAAAATCCGAATACAAAAAAAGCGTGGCGGTAAAACCGTATTTTTTCAGGATCGGAAACGCAATATCATACACCGAACGCCAGCCGTCATCAATGGTGATAACAACCGCTTTGGGCGGAATATCTGAAGCAAAGTCGATGAAGTCCAGCAGGTTTTCAAGGGTAATGACGGAATAACCGTTCTCCTTCAGATACCGCATCTGCTGATCGAAAGACGCCTTTTCGACAATGGTCTTGCTCGATGCACTCTCCGCGAATCTGTGGTAGGCGAGCACCGGCACCGTCTGATAGCCGTTCACATAGAGGCCCCCCGGACGAACGGGTTTGAGCGGAATAACGATCTCCTGGCCGGTTCGCACGGAATCAATCCCGTTGAATTCGGTAATGAGCGGCCCCTTTGATGTGTCCTTTAAATGTTTGCGGGCAAGGGAGCGGGCGCTGTCCCAGGGTTTTGCAGTTACTACCATAAAATCCGTATACATGCGGGGAGGGGCCAGCATGGCGCACCCGCTGAACAGATACAGGGCCGTCACCGCCAGACCAATCTGCACAACCCGCTTTCTAGTCAGCTTTTGAGGCATCCGCCTCCTCCTGTACAATATTCAGAACCCGAAAAATCTCAACGGGATGTTTTTTCCCTTTAATCTGCTGCAGCGGCAGCTTCTCCACTTCCAGCAGGTCGGCGGCCCGGTCGTACACATTTTTACTTATGACCACCTCTCCAGGGCCTGCCAAGCCCCCCAGCCGGGAAGCAACATTGACCGTATCGCCGATAACCGTATATTCCATTTTCACCTGCGATCCGATATTACCCGCTACAACAATGCCGGTATCCAGGCCGATCCCGATCTTCTCCAGAAGCATATTACCGTTTTCACTGCATTTTTTCAACTCCTGCTGTATGCTCATTGCGGCCCGCAGGGCGTTGTTGCAGTGGTCTTCATGCAGTACCGGTACACCAAAAACCCCCAGCACGGCATCGCCTATAAACTTATCAACATAGCCGTCATAGTCAAGAATAACCCGCGTTGCAATTTCAAAATAGTCGTTCAATATTTCAACCACTTCTTCCGGCTCTTTTGAAGCGGCATAGGGAGTAAATCCACGCATATCTGCAAACAGGATGGTGGCCTCACTGCGGTGTCCTTTCATCCAGGGATTTTCCGGACGCGATACAATCATCTCGAGCACTTCCGGTCCGACATACTTGCCGAACGATTTTTGCACCAGTGAATGCTCCCAGAGCTTGGCGCTCATCTGATTAAAGGCCCGGGCGAAATTGCCCAGTTCATCTTTTCGCTTTAGATCGACCCGGTGATTATAGTTGCCCCTCCCGATCTCCTGGGTTGCAATCAGAAGCTTTGCAATCGGCTGCGAAAACCAGAAGCCGTACAGAATCGCACCCACAAGGGCGAACGCCACGATAAAAAGCGCGGTTATGACGATTTCCCGTCGGCCCTTATTAATCAGATCTTCGATAAATTCAATCGACATACCCACATTAACCTGCCCCAGGGTTTTGTCTTTAAAAGTAATCGGACGGCTCAGGTTCAGGACGTGCGTTCCGTCACTTTGAACATAATCACGGCAGGTAACATCGCCGATTTTTGCGGGAGACTGCAGTGCAGTCCCTTCGAGTTCCTGATACGCTGTTCCGATTTTTTGGGAATCGGTATGGGCTTTGATCTCCCGTTTCTGGTCGATGATGAAGGCATAGAGCAGCCCCTCAACATCGGTAGCATTTTTAATAAGGGTGTTGAGTTCAAGGATGTTGTCTTCGAGCAGCGGTATCGGGGCGTTATAGGCAAAATAGTTGAGGCTGACCATGCCGATTTTGACGACCTGGTCGTACAATTGCTCCTTTTGGCGGTCCAGCATCGCAAAACTCAACACCAGAATGGTAACTACGATAATACATGCCGTAGCGGTTGAAAGCTGCAGCCAGATGGGAATATTTGGAGTGGGCAGTTTTTTGAGGACGGATCGGCGTTCTTCACGCAGAAGTGCTTTAATATTATCGCCGAGCGACGAAACAGACAGTCCGTAGTGTTTGTTCACCGCCCGTATGACGTCCTTTTCCGTTGCGTAGCCCAGCGACACCACAAGCTGACCCATCGGAACGGATTTGGCTTTTTGAATAAGGTTCTCACGCTGTATCTGCAACACATGCTGGAGTTGCGCTTCGGTTATAACCTTATGGGCCACCAGCACCGCACCCATGTTCATGAAAATGCCCCGCAGCAACAGCATCTTCCGGTAGCTGTTCATCAGCCGTTCAACTACGCGGGCAGCGATGCTTTTAACAGATACGATACATTGTGTAATTTTACTTGATTGCACTCTTTGTTTTCCTTTTGCCGTACCAAAACACATCACCAAATCACCTGAACGCCCCCCCCGCAACAGCACCCAACACCTACTAACTCTATAAAACACCGGCATAAAATGCAAGCTGCGGTTCCTCAAAACCAGAGAGTGCGCACATACCCCAAAACAGGCAGAGCGGTATTATCTCTTTGATTTTCTACAGTATTCCAGGTAATGCTCAAGGTTGATACGGGACACCACTGTGAGATTTTCCGGGACAGCCTCGGGGTGAAACCATCCGATTTCCGAACACTTATCAGGCTCGAAAATACGTGGTTCTCCCGAGACAATACTGCACAGGTAGGTGGGCGATATCCAGTGCTGCCCTTCGTGCGGCAGAATATGGTCGGCCACATCCAGCAGCCTGCCCACTTCAATGTCAATGCCGAATTCCTCGCGCATCTCCCGCTTCAACGCCTCTTCCTGCCGCTCGCCGAAATCAAGCGCCCCGCCGGGAAACTCCCAGAGACCCCGTTCATTGCGGGCTGCCCTGCCCCGCCGCGCAAGAAACAGTCTTCCCTGATCATCACGAATAACGGCTCCTACCCCCACGCCGATATAGTCGATTCCTTTCCGCACAGGCCTCTCTCCAGTTGGTATCGTTCAGGTGTGCTCGCGCATGAACGCCGTAACCTCCTGCGCACGGGGAATAGACGGCCGGGCACCGTACCCGGTGCAACAGAGCGCTCCGGCTGCACTGGCGTGCACCAGCACCTCATGCCACAACAGGCCCCGGGCCAGTCCCGCTGCAAACGCGCCATGAAATGCATCGCCTGCGCCGGTGGTATCCCGGGCCTCAATCGCAAAGGCCTCAACCCTGCCGGACCCATCGGGCGTCTTCCAGAGGATACCCTTATCACCCCGCGTAACGACAACGCGAGAACATACCTTCTGCAGCGCGTCCAGACCCTCCTCGGGATCCTTGCCGGTAACGTCCCGGCAAAATGTTTCCGAAGCCACAAGATAATCAACCAGTGAGGCCAGCTTTTCAGTGCCCGCATGCACCGATCCCGCGTCAAGGACCGTAGGCACACCCAACTGCCCGGCATGTTCCAGCAGCCGTTCCGAAGCATGCTGTTCATGCCCGTCAAAAAGCATCACCCCGGGACTGCACGCTGTGACGTCGATTGCGTCGCCATCCAGTTTTCCCGTTTCGCTGCGATAGTTTACAACCGTGCGCCGACCATCCGGCTTGACCAGAATAACCGACAGTGGCGTCGGCATCTCGCCCCTGACGATCCAGCCGGTGTGCACGCCTTCGCTGTTCAGTTCCTCAAAGTGCTTGCACCCGTAGAGGTCGTTTCCCAGGTAGCCGGCAAACGCCGCTCTGCAACCGAGCCTGGCAACGGTAACCGCCGCGTTGGCCGCCGGGCCGCCGCCACAGCTTAAGAGCTGCTGTGCCATGGTCTTTTCATCCGGCCCGGGATGGTTCTCCACCGTCAGCACAAGATCATAGGCAGCGTGTCCCACACACAGCACATCAACGGCAACGGTCATGTGTCTATCTCCTGAATAGTTTCCGTAACGATCCTGTGATTTTCTTCCAGTTGAAAGCCATGTGTATAATCATCAGCACCAGAGAAGCGTACGCCAGGTACTTGTGGAAAACAAACCTGTGCAGGTCCAGTTGCACCTGCAGATACCCGGTAAGCCCGGCCCCGGCCACGCACACGCATAACAGCATACAGGATGCAAAACTGAAATCCCAGCGCTTCACTCTCTCTGCCTCCCAACGCTCTGCATATACAGCGCCGCTTCCGACGCACCATCGATACCGAGCAAATCGTTCAACGCGTCGTCGAAAAAAGCCCCCACGCACACCGATCCAAGGCCGAAGGAGGTCGCCTGCAATGCAAGATTCTGGCTGATATGCCCGGCCTCCATGTAGGCATAACGATAACCGCGCTCTCCGTATTTGAATGTTATACGTCCAAACACGGCGGTCGTGACGATGGTAGCCGCGGCATCACCTACCATCTCCTGGTCCAGCGCCGCCCGGATAAGCTGCTTACGAAACGCACCTGTTTTTAATAATGCAAGCGTATGGTTGTGCGGCACATAATGATAAAGCCCCGGTTGCAACCCCGTAACCCGGAAAACAAAAACATAGAGCTCCACCGGATACAGTGCCCCGGCCGATGGTGCCGTCCGCAGGGAAATGCCCTGCTCGCGCCCGCTGATACCCTGGGCCGCAAACAGCAGTTGAGACAGTTCGGGTAAGGTGAGGGGCTCTTTTGAATAATTCCGGACTGAACGCCTCTGCTGTATCACTGCTTCAAAAGGCTCACCGAAATAATCAGGCGCCGGCAGAGCAAATACGCGGGCCTGCTGATACGTCTTGCGTGCCGGGGGAGGCTGCTTAAAGCGGACAAGCGCAGAAACAAGATCCCTGAGTCGCAGTTTTGTTACCTGATGAAACCTTTTCCCCGCTGATTCTTCGGCCGGGGCGTCATTTGCCGGAACACAGAAGAACAGCAACACAGCAATGAAATATATCGCAAAGCGGTTTCTTTTTCCGGAAAACATGGCGTGCCCCCTTGAATGGTTATTTGATCCCGAACAAACGGTCTGCGAAAAACTATTTTAGTTTTTTTAGTATGTTACCGTGATCATAGAACGCTTTTTTGTTTCTTTCAACAGTTTCTTTTCAAGTGGCATTTCAAGAATTACACCGCCGAAAACCGTGTGGAACCCGCATCCCTGAACGGCATACGACAAACGGTCGGGCGAAGCCTTGCGAACAGTCTTTCACCAGGAAATTTCAAAACAGTGGAAGAAGGTTTTTTAAGAATAGGAATTAAAAACGGCTCGCTGGTTAATGCGCAAACAGACTCAAATAATACTTCTATGGAGAGAACGTCTTTTAAAAAGAAAGGTGCGATCGAAACGCGGGAGTAAAGCGCTACAATAAACCTCTATACTTTAGAAGCATGGCGATAAAAACGCTCAGAACAATGAGCACAAAGTACTGTTCCCGGTTTTCGCACCACAGAGTTCTAAAACTCCATGGCCGTGGACGCGCCTGAGCGTAAGGCCTCAGCCGGGGCACGAGGCTTTTCACCTGCGCAGCATAGTTCCGATACGTTTCACCGTACAACTTTTCAAGCCGCGTCATTTCCTTGCGGTACTTCCGCGGCAGATAACTCATAAAAAAAACTCCCAGCCCGACCGGCAATAACAGCAAACAGTAACCCCAGCCCATAACGCAAAAACCCACGATCAGGAACAACCGTCCCAGGTACAGCGGGTCACGCACAAAGGCATACGGTCCGGAAGTAGTGACTTCCCGGTTGCGCACAAGATGCCCTGTTGCCCACAGCCGTATAATCTCGCCGGCTGCAACGATACTTCCCCCGGCAAGCAACGAAAATGGTGTCGGCGCTGCCAGCACCACTGCCGCTCCGCATCCCCCTACAAGACCCACCGTCTTCAGATGTCTTTTTTTCATATTCCATCACTGCTCCATCAATGCGATGAAAGTCTACCCTTTCATCTCTTCAAAAAACAATGTACCATGTTTAAAGACATACTGAAAGACGATTTCAGCAACAGTATCATAGTTTACTATTCAAATCTGTATTCAATAGTTACTATTACTTACCGACTCATAAATGCTCAAAACAAATCGGTTTTGTCATCAAGCACAATAAGCGCGGTCCTGCAATTATGCCTATCTAAGGGGCACAGGGGAAGATGGGATGTTTTATTTTTTTTTGATAATTCTGACAATATCGCCGGGATAAATAAGGTCGGGATCTTTTATGCGGCTGAGTTCGGCAAGTTTTGGATAGGTGAAGGGATCACCCAGAAATGTTTCGGCAATATCCCAAAGGGTATCCCCTTTAACAACAATATGCACAATCTCCTCTTTTGTTATGCCGGTCTGAGCAGGCTGCGTAACCGGAGGCTCCTGATGCAGGTCTTGTTGCAGTGCAGGGGGATCTTGCACCGCAACCTGTTCGGCTGTTACCGGCTCCTGGGCGGCAGGTGTTTCAGGGGCGAGGGTATGGGTACCCTTCACAGAGGACTGTACATGCTTACGTACCGATTGTTCCACGGTATTTTCTTCGGGCACTGACCGGCTTTTCTGCGGTCGCTCAACCGTCAAAACAAAATCGTCGGTTTTCACCATTACAACAACATCGCTTTCAGGTGGTGTGTGCTGTGTCACGAGAGGAACTTCAGTTTCAGGAAGGGGCGGTTCAGCCCGCATTGCGGTCCGGCCCTGCTCAGTTGGTAACGGGACAGGCTGTTCCAGGCGTTCATGGTCCAGCTGTGCAATGTCGACAGATTTTTCCGGCAGCAAGACCGGCGATTCCCCGCCATTGGGAATCCAAAAGAACACACCTGCTGCAATCAGCACAGCCACGCAGGCCGCAACAGCCAACAACACGCCTTTTCTTTTGGTAACACGGGAAGAGGAAGAAACCCTGACAGCTTCATGGTTCTCCTCGCGGGGTGCATGCGGCTCTGCATAAGCCTGGGGCACATACGGCGCGGGAGTACTGTCGTAGTCCGATGAAACAACAACCGGCACGAGACTTTCAGCCGGGGCTCCGGCTTCTGCAGACCCGGCCTTCACCTCCCCGGCTGCGATATCCCCATGGCCCGGCTGCTGGGCAAGCGTCCCGGTCTCTTTGTTTTCCGGCAGTGCATCATCACCACCAACCGGCGCCTCGTCAATATCCGGCTCGGATACGGTGGCCGGCACCTGGTCGGTAATGCCGGGCAGAACGAGCGGCTGCTCGGCATCGGGCATATCGTTGAGCAAAGCAAAGCTGGTATGCAGGATTATGGAATCTTCGTGGATAAAGTACGTATCAAAAGCGTTGCTGTCGGAAAAGGCAGGCAGCCGATTCCAGGACAGCCCGGCCGCAGGAATGATATCAAACACTTCATCCACCCGAAATGCGGAAAGGGTCTCGCCTATGTACGTCACTATCAGTTGCCCGGATTGCGGATCCTCCGGGTCTTCCAGCCCGAACTTGCGCCGCAGGCTTATTACAACCGCTACCCGGTCGCGATACTCAAAAATGCCTTCGATCGATTTGGATGCAAGCGGCAGGCCCGCAATGGCCGGCATGGTAATAATGCTGTCGACATCATCGGCCCGAACACACAGGCGATACGGCCCTACTCGAAAGGTCAGCAGGCTGCTGTCATGCTGCGTATCGTCCAATGAAGCCCCCGTACGTCGCTGAAAAAAGGAAAGATGATCGGCTAACGTATGTAGATACTTTTGTTACCCAATACTTATTTGCAGGAATTCTTCGACAAATTCTTTGAGAACACTGTACTGCTGGTCCGTCAAATCATTAAACTGCACACCGACGGAATAAACCGTTTCCCCGGTTGCCGTGTCTTTTTTTTCATCGGCCCATTTAACAACCCCCTGGAAAACGGCCCGTACCTCTTTTTGCATTGTATACGTCACCTCAATATCAAGCTTCTCTTCCACGGTGAAGATATCGGGTGTACGCAACAAAACACCTCCGAAGCAGATATTGCCGGAGGGAGAGGTGTGAAATTCTTCGGTTCCGGATCGACGATATCGAATGGTATAGTCGACCAGGTATTCAAATTCATGCCTGGGCTCTTTCCGCCTGTCGTTACCCTTGTAGGAATCTTCCACGAAATCCCCTTTGAATAAAATCCATGATAAAACGAAATACCAAAAAAATGAAAACAACCTTTATCAAGATATATCTCCGGGGGTGCATTGAGTCAAGTATAAATACTGAGCAGAGGGGAGGGAACGCCGGAAGGCATTCCAGCCTTCCGGCGTAGCATGGAGGGTATTGCATGAGGTTACTCAAAAACCACACCTTCAATTATTTCAACTTCAACCATCTCGTCCTGTACGATATCAACGTCTTCCACCACAAAGGTAAAATCATATGCACCTGTCATTACATCCACAACAAAGGCTTTGGGCCAACAGTTATACAACACCCAGCTTTGCTCACCTGCGGCATCGTCGGTATATTGAATAATACGCATGGTTCGCGCATCCGGCTGGCCCTTCTTGATATTCTTCCACCAGTCAACAACAAACGTGCTTTGATGCCGCGCAACGCTGACGGTAAAATCATTACAGCGAATCTCCCCGGCCTGTAATTTCCGAATCATTCCCGTCGATCCGTCTCTGTACTCTTTGACGGCAGCGGCACAACCGAAACCGCTGTTTTTAAAATCTTCTTCAGTAAAAGTAGCCACCACAACACCATCCACCTCAAGCACAAAATCCATCATGCCGACATCTGTGCCGGTATCCTGTCTGCTTACTGCGTACGATTCCTGCACCGTTCCAAAGAGCATACACATTATTGCTCCGAAGAGTATTAACGAAATAATAAGGCCTCTCCTGTTCAGTTCCTCTTTGATAGTCTGTTTTTCATCTGTTGCGGCTTGCTGTTTCATGTTTTTAAACCCCCTTTAATTATTAATTGTGTAATATGCAAAACTTGTTTTCCTGTAATTGCAGGGGGCATGCCAATACTACAGGATCAACATCTATTCCTGCAAACAGCTATAATTACTTTATTTTTAGACATCACCTTGCATCTCCAGAATAAAGAAGGCCAGGGACACGATACAACCATTGTTGATATTTAAATATTTTAATGCTATTTAAAATATTAATTCATATTTAAACAAGGATTCTCAATGCAACACATCAAAACAGAACAGGAAATATTACAGGCGTTTCTTGCATCACTTTTGAAGCTCCAGAATGTTGAAAGGGGATCAATCTGGGTAAAAGAAGGCGACGACTTTCTGTGCATTGAAGCGCTGGGCGATCAACATGAACAGGTTAAAGGAATCAGCATTGCAGCCGACACACCCAGCATTGTGGGCTGGGTCATCGAAAACGGCCGCAGGACCATTGCCCGCCCACGGGAAGACACCCGCCATTTCGACACCCTTGAAAACGACCTGAAAGTAAAAAGCTCCCTTATCCTGTGCTTTCCACTGATCATGCAGGACGGCACCGTCTACGGCGCCATTGAGCTGATAGACACCAGCGCGGCCGGAAAAAAAATCAACCTCAAACAGGAGCACCTTGACCTCATAGAAAACCTGATCGGGATCGGCTCCATTGCTCTCAGTAATTTCATCGGCTACCGCCGGCAGTTGCAGGAAAACCGCGAGCTTCAAAAAGAGATCGACCAGTTGCGCTTTGAAAACCCCCTGATCGGGAACAGCGCCGTTTTTTTGCGGACCGTGGAAAAAGCAAGAGATTATGCCAAAGTTGACTTTCCGGTGCTGATCACCGGGGAAAGCGGCACCGGTAAGGAAATGCTGGCCCGCGAAATATTCCGCTTGAGCCCCCGCAGCAGCAAGCCGTTTCTGGTTCAGAACTGCAGCGCCATCCCCGAAACCCTGCTTGAAAGCGAACTCTTCGGGCATACCAAGGGTGCTTTCACCGGTGCCGTGCAGGACAAAACCGGCCTGTTTGAAGCGGCCGAGGGCGGCACGGTTTTCCTGGATGAAATCGGCGACATGCCCCTGAACCTGCAGGCCCGCATCCTGCGTGTTTTACAGGACGGGGAAGTAAAGCCGGTGGGTGGAAACCAAACCAGAACAGTAAATGTCCGTATCATATCTGCGACCAATGCCGACTTAGAACAGGCAATCCGCAAACGCACCTTCCGGGAAGACCTGTTTTACCGGCTGCACGTGCTGCCCCTGCACATGCCGCCCCTGCGCTCGCGCAGGGAAGACATCCCCGGGCTTCTGAACTACTTCCTGCAGCGCGAGTGCCACAGGTTGGGCATTTCGGTAAAAAGAATTTCTCCCCAAGCACTCCGGCACCTGGAACAGCATGCCTGGAACGGCAATGTGCGTGAACTGGAAAACGTTGTCAAGCTGATGATTGTGGCCACGGAGAACACCGAAATCGACACCTCACATCTGCCTGAACAACTGTTGACAGGCGGTATGCAGCTTCGGGAAACACGGCCGGAAGACCACCCCCTGCCTGCACCCGGAGACAGCACACAGGAACAGATGGAAATATCGCTGACAGGCTACACCTGGCAGGATCTTGAGAAAAAATATGTTACGGCACTGCTTGAAAAAAACCGCTGGAGCATCACAAAGGCCGCAGCCTGTGCGGGGCTCAACCGGTCTACCTTCAACTCCAGGATGCGCAGGCTGGGCATTCGCAAATAGCAGCCAATGTTCGCTGTACAGCCCTATCCCCGGCTTCCTTTTTCCAGAACAACCAGTAACGTCGGACGGGTTATGACAACCGTTTCTCCGCCCGGCCGGTCATGCACAAACTCTTCCACGAAATCTTCGATATATATTTTCTTACATGCAAGCCCGCCGGCAAAATCTGCAACCTTCTGCCGTGTGAAGCACTGCAAATGCTCCTTTGAATCTTCCAGGCAGTTATTGGGTACGGCAAAAACGACTGCCTTTTCTGCCAGAGCAAACATTTTCCGCAGCACCCCCGGCACATCCTCGACATGCTCCAGGAATTCGGATGATACGACATAATCATAGCGTTCGCTCGGCCCGGGCTCATAGGTTGTAAAATCAAGAACCCTGCCGGCATACCCGTTATCCCCGACACGACGCACAGCCCGGGCGGATATATCCCAGCCGAACAGCGTGCAATTCAAATCCCGCAGGGTGTCCAGCAGCAAACCGTAGCCGCAGCCGATATCAAGAATGGTGTCGTTCGGGCATACCCGCACACCAAGATAGGTTTTGATTTTGCCGAAGGTCAGAAGATTGCGACGCCATTCGTCCCGGCCGATCTCCTTCTCATACCGGCTGTCCCAGTAGTCCCGGGTATTGACGTTTTCCTTGTCCGCAGGTTCTGTTGGGGTTGGAACATACGAATCCCGGCAGTCAGCCGCCTCCCGGTACAGGCTGCGAAGCTCATTGTCGTCCGGATGCACGGCACAGGCTTTCTCAATGCAGGAAAGAGCTTTGCCTAAACGGTCCTGTTTGCGGTATACTTTACACACATTGATCGTTGCCTCTCTATGTCCGGCATCCCTCCTGAGAACGTCCGTAAAATACGCCAGGGCTTCCTCCTGGTTGTCTTCATAAAAAGCAATAACACCCAGGTTGTTGGACGCTTCAAGATTGCCCGGCTCCTCTTGAAGCACGTCCAGAAAACACCGCCGGGCACCCGCAACATCACCCTGGGCAAAAAGCATTTCACCTTTTTTCAGTAACGACATACCCTTCTCCAATAAAAACCGGTGTGTTATTCTCCGACAGGACTTGCATGTACATATACCGCACCACGAAGTCTCGTCAAGCAGGAATTTACAAAATAAACACCCCCAAGATGATTCGTCAGTAAAAACGGTCGGCGCCCCGCCTTAAAGCACAAGATCATCCGGCGGGAATACTTTGGACACTAAGCATTGTTGTTTTTTCTCATTTCTTAATTGCCCCGTAGTTGACTCCAAACCGTCAGTGCTTATTATTTAAGTGAAAGAGACGAACAGCACAGTTTGAAAGGAGGTGTTTAGTATGGCAATCACATTATGGAAAAAAAGGGACCCCTTTGAGGGACTGACCGGCTTTTTCGATGATTTCGATTGGTTTGACAATACATTTTCAATTCCCGGAACAGAAGGCGTCTGGAACCCGTCGGTAGATATTGAACACCTGGAGGGTACATATCGTTTAATCGCAGACTTACCCGGAGTGAAGAAAGAAGATCTCCATGTGGAGCTGCATGACGGACTGCTGACCCTGAAAGGTGTAAAGGAAGCAAACCATCAGGAAAAGAACAAAAACTACCACATGACTGAACGCTCATGGGGATGCTTTGAAAGAAGCTTCAGAGTCCCGAAAGGCATTACCGAAAAAGAAATCACAGCATCATTTCATGACGGTGTACTGGAAATTACCATTCCGACACCGAAGACCGAAAAACCGAAGGAAATCGACATTAAGATCGATTAACCCGGAACATGAAGGGGGGCTTCAATTGAAGCCCCCTTATTATATTTTGATTAAAAGTATGCGCCATTACTAAAGCGGAATAAAGGCGGCCGTTGCCAGACGTTGAACCACACTGTTAATGGCCCTGTTTGTCCTTCCGGACACAGTTTTTGCCAGCACGTCCTGGACGACGATCATTTTACCGAAAAGGCGTTCGAAGCTGAGATTTGTTGTTTCGCCTTTCAATTCATTGGTAACCAGAAACAGACGGTTATATTTGTCCCGCCGCTTACTCAACCGCCAGACCAGGATTTCAATATTGCGGGCGCTGTTATAAAGCTTTTGCTGATCGAGGGTATCAAACAGAAAGAACTCTTCCTTGTTGTTATACGACTGCCGGAGCATTGTCAGAAGACCCACGCTGACGGCAAAAACGCGATCACCCGCAAACCCCTCATCAAAGCAAAGCAGCATTGCATCAATCGAAGTCTTGTTGTCGAGCTCGACAAAGCGTTTCTCGTGCGGTGCCTCAAAGAGATGCCTGACCCTATCATCGATTGTGCAGCCGGACGTTTTTCGTAGCTCCGCAGGATTTCGTTTGTAGAGCTTGATCATGAGACTACGGGCCAGACCGGTCACCTCGTGCAGATGCACATCGGCAACCTGATCGATGGGAGTCTTTAAAACATCTTTTACACGGAAGGACCTAAAGGTGCAGCCGGAAGAAACCACCATACAAATAAACAATACCGCCGCCGACACGGCACGGAACAATCTCCGGCTCGACGTCGGCGTATGACTACAATTCCCGAAACAATATCCTGGCACATGCACTGCTGTTCAATCCCTGCAATACTGTCGACATGGAACAAAAAATTTCACATGTAACACCAGACACCCGGGTCACATTCCCCACCAGCATACAATGATGTCTTCTTAATCCCCGAACACCCTCTTTCTCAATTCAGGCAGATACTTTTCCATGGTTGTATCTTTAATATCATTGCGGTTGAGCCGCTCAAAATCTTTCCAGGGCCGTTTGGTATTGGTGAAGGCGCTCCCGCGTTCCATCTTTTTGCGGCTGTCTTCCACCGAACGGGTAAAATAGTGGTTAATCCGTATTTTTTTCGTACTGTTTTCCCGCGAGAGGGAACCGTCCACACGCTCCCTGTTTTCATTAACGGCATATGCATCCTGAACATACCTGAAATGGTGGGGGTTAAAGGGTGATTTGACTTTTTGCGGGTCAACGATCGATTTTATATGGCAGTTCGATCGCCAGTCCTCCGGAGCACGGTGCACAAACTGTTCCGCAACAAGTCCGTCCGGTCTTGTCTGATGGCCGGAATCGCCGTAGATAATCCAGTTAACGCCCAGGGCGGCGAACTCCTCGAATCCTTTCAGGAACTCCGAGAGCGTTTCGGTTGACAGGGGAACGATAAACTCGTCAAGATCGATAAAGGCGATCCAGCGTGACATGGTGCGGTAGGTAGACAGGCAGTGCATATAGGCTTTAAGCTGAGCCCGGCGTTCAGGTATGCCGTGCAGCGTCACAAGGTTCTGCTGAACATAGGGCTTAATGACCATCGGCGTTTCATCGCTACTGCCGTTATCATACAGATAAAAATGTTCAACGCCTACCATACGGTGAAACTCTATCCATTCCTTCAGGTAGGGCCCTTCATTTTTCATAATAGCGCAGACTGTCAGGTAATAGTTCATACGGCTGTATCAACTTTCCGTCATCTCATAACAATGCTCTTTTCAAAGAAGGCCTTTAAAAACTATATACCCTGACAAAATGGGGAGTCAAGCGGGAAGTGTATCGGTAGCGACACCCGGCCACAGGCGGACTCCTGGAAGGACTCAATTGTACAGCGCGCTACAGCAGGAATTCCAGTCGTTACTTCTTTGTGGTGCCGTTGCGTGATCCTTTGATGACCATCACAAGCTTATTCACAACCGATTCGAGCTCAAGGGCCTGAGCCGTCAGTTCCTCACCGGTACCGGCGGTTTCTTCCGCAGTGGCGGAATTCCTCTGAACAACTGCTTCAACTTCAGCAATGGCGCGCATGATCTGGCTGACCCCGCCGGACTGCTCATTGCTGGCGGAGGAAATACCGTCGACTATCCCGGCCACGGTATGTGTTTCATCGGATATTTTTTCAAACCCCTGAAGCACATGCTGCACCTTCTCCTTACCCGCGGATATGCTGCTCTTGTTGGTTTCTACAAGCTGGGTGGCAACACTTGCCTGTTCCGCCGAACGTTGTGCCAGATTACGCACCTCTTCGGCAACAACCGCAAAGCCCTTACCGGCCTCACCGGCCCGGGCGGCTTCAACAGCGGCGTTGAGGGCCAGCAGATTTGTCTGGAACGCGATTCCCTCAATCCCCTGAGCGATTTCGGCGATCTCTTCCCCGGTCTTGTCGATGCTTTCAATTGAGGTGTGCAGCTGATTAATTGACTCGTTGCCGTTCATCACCGAGGTGCGTGTCTCGGTGGCCAGCTTGCTTGCCTGTTGCGCGTTACCGGCGTTATCGTCGGCCTTGGATGATATTTCCTGCAGTGTTGCCGAGGTTTCTTCAATGGATGCAGCCTGCTGTGAAGTCCCTTCCGACAGCGACATGCTGGCCTGGGCGATACGTTGGGCAAGCTTGGTGGTATTAACAGAGCTCTCTTTCAGCTGCTCCGACAATTCGTTAAAAGGTCGGTAAATTGAACGAACGATTGCCAGCAAAAGTATCCAGGTAATCACCGTAAAAAAAGTGCATACAATGCCGATCAGGGTAATACTGTCCAGAATTTCCTCCAAGACATCCCGGGCTTGAATGGAGGTTCCCAGAATCCACTGCCAGTCGTCAACCGCCATGACATAGGAAAGGCTGCCGGTAAAAAACCCTGAATCTTTTTTCGGGTCTCTGTAGTAGACAAACCCCTCTCCTGCCGATGTGCACAGATCCTTGAGCTTATTAAATCGTTCAGCAGCTCCTTCGACATCCGCAATGTTTTTACCCTCCCGGTCCTGGTGAGCGGGATCAAGCACCACGGTGCCGTCGTAGGCATACACAAAAATATTCTTCTTCCCATTAATTTTCATCGCACTCAGCATCGTGCGGGCCTGGTCCCGGGCCTGGTCGCCCGTAGAAACACCTTGCCGCTGCAGCCCCCGGGCATAATCAACCAATCCGCTTGCTGCGACAACAATCTCTTTGGGCATGTTTTTTTCACTCACATAAAAGGCGCTGCTCAGCTTGTATATTCCAAACAGCATGGCAATTGAAAAACTGAAAATGACGAGAAAAATAATAATGAATATTTTTGTTGCCAGACCCAGGCGCATGATCATTCGAGTGTCCTCTTTACAAAAACGTGGTAAGCCTGCTACGGCTAGTTTACAAATGTGTAGTTTTACGCGGCGATGCCGTCTCTAAGAAACAGGCTTTTGAAGCAGCGTGTCCGCTGAGTAATTAGCTTTTCATGAGTTACTTTGAATATCAAAATAATATACATCAAATTTTGCAATAATACAATCCGTTTTTGCTGAATTTAACCAATACGCACAAAAACACCTGATATTTACTCATGCATTTTATCTGTATGAAATAACGTATTTCGGGTGATATTCAAGGTGAAAAGGTATTAAAAAGTAAGGAATACGCTATTTATCCAGCACGCGCCGGACCGCTTCGGCCAGTTCACGCCTGTTCAGCGGTTTCATGAGAAAGGCGGCAATGCCCGCTGCCGTCGCTTTTTCTTCGGTCGCCGTTTCACTATAGCCGGTACAGAGCACTATCGGCATATCGTGACGAATCTGCAAAACCTGCCTCGCCAGTTCCAGGCCGGTTAACCGGGGCATGGTCTGGTCGGTTACAAGCAGATCAAAGCGGTCCGGCCCCGCCCTGAAAGCGTCCAGGGCCTCCCGGCTGTCCTGAAAGACCGACACCTGGTATCCCAGGGATTTAAGCATCATATCACCGAGCCTGACCAGTGCTTCTTCATCATCGACAAACAGAATCGATTCCGTACCGCACGGCAGGGTTTCCGGGGAAAACACTTCTTCGGCATCATCGGTTTCCAGCAGAGGCAAAAGGATCCTGAACCGGGTGCCTTCCCCGGGGTTGCTTTCAACCGTAATATCTCCGCCGTGACTTTTCACGATGCCGTGCACCACCGCAAGCCCCATCCCGGTCCCTTTGTCGATGTCCTTTGTCGTATAGTATGGTTCAAAAATACGGCCGAGAACCTCGGGCGCTATGCCACACCCGTTATCCCCCACCATCAGTTCAACATACGGCCCCGGGTGCAGGTCTGAAAACCCGCCCGCTGCTTCATCATCGAGTACGCGGGGAGCAATCTGTATATCGAGAACACCGCCGGTTTCCTGCATGGCATGGTAGGCGTTGGTGCCTAAATTCATCAAAAGTTGCTGGATCTGGGTCGTATCGGCCATGACGACATCCGATCCGGGATGAACACGATAACGAATCTCTATGGTCGAAGGAAACGATGCCTGCAGCAGCGTGACGGACTCTCTCACAACCGTCCCCAGGTGTGCCGGCTTACGCTCCCGGACATCTTTGCGGCTGAACGCAAGAATCTGCCTCACCACATCCCGGGCCCGCATGCTGGAGTGCAGTATCTGCTCCAGGTTATATTTTACCGGGGCGGCATCATCGATATCATCACAGGAGATTTCGGCAAATCCGATAATCGCCCCCAGGATGTTATTAAAATCGTGGGCGATCCCTCCTGCCAGGGTCCCGATTGCCTCCATTTTCTGGGAGTGGCGCAGTTGTTCTTCCAGTTGCAGTTCTTTGGTTACATCTCTGCCGATGGACACATAGCCGGTAATAGTTCCCGATCCGTCCCTGATCGGTGATATGGCCACCTCAAGAGTTACTTCATTTCCGTCCTTTCGCATATTTTTCAGTCGACCCGTCCAGATAGTACCGTCATTAATGGTTTTCCAAATAGACGCATACCGGTCACTGTTGTCCATGTCCGGTCTGACCACAAAAGGCCTCAGCCCGATCATTTCATCAAAACTGAATCCGAATAGCCGTGTAAGGGCTGGGTTGATATATTGAACAGCACCGTCCCTGTCCATAATCATAACGGTTTCCCCGGCCTGTTCCACCACGGTTGCCAGCCTGATCCGTTCTTCCTGTACGGACTTCTGCTCGGTTATGTCGAAAATCACGCCGTCGATATACAGCACCTCTCCCCGGTCGTCATAAGTCGGTCGGCCCCTTTCAATAAAGGTATGGATTGTACCGTTTTTATGCGTTATACGGTATTCAACCTCAAACGGCTGATTCTCCTGCAACGCCTGTCTCACCGAAAACACAACCCGCTGCCGGTCCTCGTCGACGATAAGCGGGTCGATTGAGCACACCTCTCCGGCTGCGAGCTCTTCAGTGGAATATCCGGTAATGGTTTCATGCATGGCATTAAAAAAATGCATCCGGTTCTGTTCCTGCACAAACACCCGGTAAACAATGCCGGGCAGATTCTCTGTGAGGGTCCGGTAGGAGTGCTCGCTGTCGCGCAGAGCCTGCTCGGCACGGTTGCGTTCTACAATCTCAGCTTCCAGCGTGGCGGTCCTGTTTTTCACCCGGTCATGCAGCCGCTGATTGAAAAACAGCAACACACCCAGTGCTGCAACACCGGACAATAATGCAAAGAAAATGATGTTGGCTGTTTTTATATCACGCTCAAGGGGCTCCCTGATCGATTCAATAGCCCGGTAACGGCCTGCGGTGGCGCCGAACCCCTGCCGGGATCCATAGCGCATCCTCAGGGCATGTGGAGCATCCTCGGGTATGCCGTGACACCGCAGGCATTCTTCCGTTGTTTTCAAAAACGGCCGGGCATAGTACAGGTATGCCTTTCCGTCTCTGGAAACCACCTTTTTGTATTCCAGCATAGCATCGTTTGCATTAAACAGTTGGATGAGCGACAATTCAAATTCGTCGCCCTTGTTGACCGGATTTCGGGGATTATGGGCAGCGAATTTATAGTACATCTTCGGCAGGCCGGCCTGGCGCCGTTCGATATTATAATAATCATGAATGCTGCGGGACATGAACGACGACGAAAGGATCTCGGGAGAATAGAAGCCGCTTTTCACATCTCCCTGCTGCATTGCATAATAAAGGGTCGGATGGGTATGTTTCTGAATATACACATGCAGGGCTTTGTTCATCATCAGCAGGTCCTGTACCTTTTTTTCAGTCTGCCTGATCACATACGCCCTGGTCAGGTAGAACAGCCCCGTCCCTACACACCCGCTGACGCACAGCGCAATGGTAATCATCAGACAGAGTCTTCTTCTTGTTTTTGCAGTGGATGCCCGAAAAAGCATATTATATGCCCCTGCGTGTCGACACACCTTCACCCCTGAACAATTCTTACGGTATGGACGACACGGCAAAAATCACTCGGAAACAGTACAACACTCACGTGACCGTGTAATCAGGGTAAAGCGGATTGATCTTTTACTGTGTCGCTTGGCAAACAGTTGATTTCATATTATCAGAATATTTTATAAAACCTTGTCGATTTTATCAATTGTTAATTAATAAAGAATTAACCCTATTAACCATTGAAAATAACTTCATTTCTACTATAATGTGAATAATAAAAACGACATCCTTCCGACAAAAGGATCCAATATGCTGCACAAACCCCTTCCTTTTGCACTTCTTGTTTTCTTTGCAACGTTCATCCATGCATACACCGCTGCCGAAACACAGGAACAAAAAAGAGTGCTTTCGTTCAAGGAAGTGGTGCTGATCGGCCTTGGCGACAGCCTGACCCACGGCACCATGGATGCAACCAATAATTCATTAAACAGTCTCAACGCATACCTCCAGAAAGTATACGAGTCTTTGTCGGGTGTCGCCACCGTATCGTTCACCCAGCCGCTGCTCGACAATGCCGAAAAACGACTGCTGCCGTTCAGCATCCCCACCAACCTCGGGGTAGACGGCTCTGATGTTTTTTCCCTGGAAGGGCTCGAGTACTATAGGCGTGTTGGAGAGGACACCTCAAAAGCCGCTCGGTACTATACCTGCGAAAAGCTGCTGCCCTGTCGCCTTGATGATCTCTATGACAACGTGCTGTATCCGATCAACCTGTTCCTCCACCGTCCGGCAACTCAGCTCGAAAGCACAATCTGGCTGCTCAACCAGGTGGGTCTCTCTTCGGACAACACAACGGCTGCCTGTATACTCTGGATCGGCAACAATGATTCTTCAAATGCGGCTCTGGGGTACGGAGCCCGAAATCCGACCTTCATGCCCCTGCCCTTCGAGCTTTTGCAAAGCCGGCTCAAGCCCGGTCTTGCGGCCCTGATCCGGCTGGGGCTGCAGCACGCGGCACTGTCTCTTGAACCCTACAGCATGGCCTCAATCCAGCGCAACCTCACAGTGGCGGAGGACTTTGCCGCCCAATACGAAAACATCATCTCCCGCATGGAAAACGAAGTTCCGGGCATTGCCGGTTTTACCCGGCTGTTTCTATGCACCCTGCCCTATTACAGTTCGGTCGGATACCTGTTCGATTCGGAGGATCTTGAATATTACCTGCAAAAAGTCGACCCCGGCTACAGTGTGCCTGCTTCCTTCTCAAGGGTAACCGGTCCGGGTGAGCCTGTCGGAGACTACACCCGCGGCGACCGCATCGGCCTGATCACTTTCATGTGCATGTATTCCATGCTGAGCACCGGCTTTTCGATTGAGCAGGTCAATCAGGTGCTGGAAGAAAACGGAACTCAGCGCGACGGGCTTGTTCTTTCCGAAGCGGAACAATCCTACATCCAAGCCCGCATCGACAGCTTCAATGAAATCATTATCGAGGCCGCCGTCGGCCGTGAATCGTTTGTGCAGGTCATCGATACCGGCGGCTATTTGAACGATATCCTCACCGGCAAAACACCCCTGACCATCGGCAAACGGGGGTTCAACCGCAAATGGGTGCGGGGCGGCAGTTTTACCATCGACGGGGTGCATCCCGGGTATACGGGACAGGCCCTGATTGCAAACTACATTATCGGCCATGTAAACGACACGCTGGGCCTTAATGCGCCGTTGCATGATCTTGAGACCGTAGCCCGGGACGATCCCTATGTCGACAACGACGGCGACGGCTGGGCCCTGGGACCCCCTTATTCCATCCCGGGTTTCACCGAGATATTGTATCTGCTCAAAGACCCTGACGACGGCGATCCGGCTGTGGTCCCGACACTGCCCACAGACATATGGCTGTATATATCTGATGTTCTGCTAAGAGAATTTTTTCTGTAGAGTAGTTCTGTTTGTTAAGGCTGTTTTCTATTGACTTCCCCTTGAAACTCGCTACTCTAATAAAAAAAACAACACATACATTTACCAGCGGGGCTCTGCATGGAAAAATTCAGAATTCTTATTGTTGAGGATGATGAGTCGGTTCTGAAAATATACAAAAAATTCCTCATTGACGACGCCTTTGACAAACAATGCGTTATTGACGGAAGCAGGGCTTTTGAAACCTATAAAAGCTGGCAGCCCGAGATTATCATTCTTGATATCATGCTGCCCGGCATGTCCGGCTACAGGGTGCTGAAAGAAATCCGGCAGACCTGCCGGGATGTAACAACGCCCGTCATCATGGCGACATCGGTATCCACCAAAAATTCCATTGCCGACTGCATGGAGCTCGGCATCCAGGGCTATCTCATCAAGCCGTTTAAAGCCAAAGAGCTTCCTGAAAAAGTTCTTTCCTGCTTTGAACAGGCGGAGCCGGCGCGGGTGCAGGGTGCACGCCGACTGATTGAAGAAAACTATGCCCACCGCTCAAACCTCGACCTGGATGTAGATTAACCGCCCCAGTGACAAAGGGTAAGCGCAACACAGTAGATGGGCCCGTCCTCCGCAGTAGCTTGCTACGGAGGGTGGACGTTCTCCGACGTTTCCCTGGGAGTTTTTCGAAACACCTTCTTACCCCGGAGGCTGTTGGAGAATGTTCAGACACAAGGCGCGCGATATCCTTTGGTGGCAACAAACAAGCGCGTAGCGGTTGGCTTGTTTTCCCTGAAAGAGGAAAACAAGAGGAGCACGCATGTGCTTTGTTCCCTTCAACAGGAAAAACTCTTTTTTCCTGTTGATCATGAGGCGTACTCAGTTGTACGTCGCAGTGACAAAGGGTGAGCGCAACGCAGTAGATGGGCGTTCTCCAGCAGTCTTCCCCAGATATACTTGACACACCCGCCGGTTTTTTCTATAGTCGTTTCAATTCATCTCCAGACCCGAATCATGAGGGAAATCGGGCCTAAACCAGCCGGTCAACAACAAACGCACCACCACGCAGGGGAACAGTATCATGTCACTAAAAAAAGATTTAACTAATCTCCTGGGAAGCAACGCTGTGTTCGATGACGAAGAAACCCTGCGACACTATTCCCGCGACCAGAGCTTTGTGCCGCAGTGCATGCCCGATGCGGTGGCGTTTCCTGAATCCGTTGAACAGATACAGGCTATTGTTGCCTATGCAAATCAAACCGCCGTCCCGCTGGTACCCTACAGCTCCGGGCTGAATATGCACGGCGGAACGGTTCCGAAAGAGGGCGGCGTCATCCTGAACATGTCCCGCATGAACAGGATTATAGAAGTGGATCAGGACAACTGGTTTGCAGTTGTCGAGCCGGGCGTCACCATCCGTCAGTTGCAGAATGCCCTGGAAGAAAAAGGGCTGCGGGCAATGCTCCCCCTGGGTACACCCCCGGCCAGGTCCGCGCTTACCAGTTGTGTTGAACGCGATCCGGCCCTGGCATCTGCAAGCTTTGAATACGGCAACGACCTGCTCATGGACACCGAAATCGTCCTTCCCGACGGCGAACTCTTCAAAACCGGGCTCTGGTCCGCCGGCGGCCGACCGGGTTCACATATGGGTCCCGTCAGATCGATGCTCTACCGCTTCTGGACCGCCGCCCAGGGCACCCTTGGTATCCTGACCAAAGCCTGTATTAAAGTTGAACACCTCCCGGGCATGATGGAAATCCGCGCCTTCCGGTTTAACTCTTTTAACGAATCCCTTGCCGCACTTATCGACATTCAGCGGCGCGAAATCGGTCTTGAATGCTTTCTGCTGAATAAACTGAATCTTGCGGCCCTGTACTGTGACGACTGGCACGTACCCGAAGAGTTCCCGGCAAGTCCGGTGGCCTCACAAGATTTCAGCACCCTGCTCGATGCTCTGCCGTGCTGGACCCTGTTTGTATGCCTGCATGGCGCTCCTGAACTGCCGGAAGAAAAAATAGCCTACCAGGCTGAAACACTTGATGAAATCGCCGGGCACCACGGTCTCAATTCCGTGCCCCTTAACGGCAAACAGGAACTGCTGCAGCACGAATTGTTGCGCCCCTGGGGGGTCTTGAAAAAATACAACTTCAAGGGGGCGGTTCACGACCTGTCGTTCAAAGCGCCCCTTAAGCGTATTCCTGAATTTCAGCATATCATAGCCCGGGTCGCCGAAAAGTACGCCTACCCCATCGAAGAAATCGGCGGCTACATTCTGCCGGTAGAGCGCGGTCGGGGCGCTCACTGCGAGTTCGACTTCCACGCCGGGCCCGACGGCGCCGCCGGCCACGAGCGCATACACGCCCTGTGGCGTGAAGCCGGCGAACTGCTGGTCGATGAGGGGGCTTTTTTCGATCGCCCGTACGGCGACTGGGCCGACATGATGTACAGCCGCACCGGCGAATACACGGCCAAGCTCCGCGAGCTCAAAATTGAGCTTGATCCGAATAATATTTTAAACCCCGGACATCTCTGTTTCTAAAGGAGCCTTGGGATGACAGTGAATAAATCAGGCAAAAAAGTATTCGAAAAAGAGCTTGAAGACTATCGTGATCAGGTGTGGGGCTGCGCACGGTGCAACTGGTGTCAAAACCAGTGGGGCTGGAGCGTAAAAAGCGCCGAATTCTCCGAAATCTGTCCGGCATTTCATGAATATCGTTTTTTCCCCTATTCCGGCATGGGCAAAATGCACATAGCCCGGGCCCTGATCGAAGGCGATTTCGACTATGCTGATGCCCCGGAGCTGGCCGAATTCATTTACACCTGCACAACCTGCGGCGCATGCGAGATGAACTGCCAGCGCATGCAGGACAAAGAGCCCCTGAAAGTAAATGAGGCCCTGCGGGCACGCTTTGTCCGCGACGGCGTGGGACCCATGCCCGAGCATAAAAACCTGATTAACAGCGTAAAAAGCTATGACAACCCCTGGATGCAGCCCCGCACCCAGCGTGACCGCTGGGCCAAAAAGCTTCCCGTAAAGGACATCGGCAAAGAACCGGCCGAAACTCTCTTTTTTGTCGGCTGCACAACCGCCCTTGATGCATCCATGTCACAGGTTGCACGCGATACGGCTTCTATCCTTCTCAAGGCCGGTGTCGACCTGGGGACCCTTGGTAAAAAAGAGCTGTGCTGCGGCAGCCCCATAGCCCGGGTCGGAGACCGTGAAACCTTTATTGAGCTGGCGCTTCGCAACAGAGAGCTGCTCAACAACACCGGGGTAAAAGAAATCGTCACCTCGTGTCCGGGATGCTATCGCGCCGTTAAGCACGACTATCCCGAGGTGCCGGGTGCGGCTGCTCTAAACTTTAAGGTATACCATACCGTAGAATACATCGACCGCCTGATTGCCGACGGCAAGCTGACCCTTTCAAGAGAGATACCCCTGAAAGCCACCTGGCACGATCCCTGTCATCTGGGACGCCATTGCGGTATCTACGATGCACCCCGCAACATCCTCAAGGCAATTCCAGGCATCACCTTCGTTGAGAAGGAGCGTAACCGCGACCAGTCATGGTGCTGCGGCGGCGGGGGCGGCGCCCGCACGGCCTTTCTGGATTTTGCCCAGAGGACCGCTGAAAAGCTTATTGATGAGGCCCGCCGAACCACCGGGGCCGAAGCAATTGTTACCTGCTGCCCGTTCTGCGAACAGAACATCGGCGATGTTCTACAAAGAACGGGTGACGGCATGAAACTGTATAATCTTATTGCACTGGTTTCCCAATCAATTGCATAACGCGGCAGAACAACACTTCAAGGAGTGAATCATGGCTGCAGAACAAAAACAGAAGGTCACCCAAAAGAAGCTTGCCCCCCATGTATACCAGGCCCTGGAAGACGTTGTCGGGAAGCGCTGGATATCGGAAAAACGCTCTCTGGTTGAAACCTACAGCAAGCTGTCGATCGAGGGCATGACCTTTGTGCGCAAGCACCGGAAAGACGATACCGCTGTACCGGCCTGCGTAGTGCTCCCGGGAACCACCGGGGAGGTACAGTCCATCGTCAAGGTATGCAACCGCTACAGTGTTCCCTTTATTCCGTTTACCAACGGACAGGTTTTCAGCGCCACCACCAACGACCAGCCCACACTGATTATTCACCTGTCCCGCATGAACAGCATTATCAATATCGACACCGACAACATGGTGGCCACCCTCCAGGCCTATGTCGACTATGCCCAGCTCCAGGCCGAGGCCATGAAACACGGCCTGTGGAACGGCGGAACACCCCTTGCCACCACGGTCTGCAAGCTCTCGTCCCAGTTTTCCTTTGCCGGATTGTGGCAAACCGATTTGAAATACGGCCTCCTGAACCGTAACCTGGTAAGCGTTAAAATGGTCCTGCCCGACGGAAAAATCCTGACCGTGGGCTCCCGCTGCCTTCCCAAAGCCGGTGATTTCTGGGAATACGGCCCCGGCCCCGACCTGCTGGGCATGCAGCGTGGCGGCGCCGGCAGCAACGGCATTGTAACTGAAATCACCGTGAAGCTGCACCCATGGGCCGGAGACACAACACTTCCCGAGGTTCCCCACGGCAGGCCCAGCCTCGAAGATGTTCACGAACCGAAATACGACAGCCCGCCACCACCTGCAAACCACCGCCTGCACTGGATTGAGTTTAAGGATTTCTCCTCACAGATAAAAACCATGCGCGACATCTCCCACTCCGGAATTGCCATCGGCCTGAATGCCACCGGTGTCTACTCGGCCTACTATTGCTCTCAAACCCAGGAAATGACCTGGGAGCGCTGCAAGAACAAGTTTTTCCCCGACTACAACTGCTATGTCATCATTGCCGGCATCACATCCGCAAAGCAGATTGATTATGAAGAAAAAGTGCTGCAAAAAATTGTTGAGCGTAACGGCGGAACATTCCTGACCGCCGACCACAAACCCGAAGTTTTGGAAGCTCTTAAGCCCTGGAACCTGGACTGTATCCGCCATACCTGCGGATTCCGCATGAACCGTAAGATGTATGCAAATGCGTGGCTTCCCACCGGACCGTTTGAAGTGGGGCGGCAGACCCAGGAATTCTGGTCGGACGCCCTCAATGCCTTCGGCGAATGCGATATAACCGACCGGGGCGGTGCCGACGACACTCCCTTCCTCTATGCCCTGCAGCGGGGCCGGTTCAGCTTTGCCGAAGTCGACAACTACCCCGACCCCACCAACCCGGAAGAAATCCAGAAAGCGGCCGGGTACGGCATCTACGGCATGGCCCGCCTGGTCAAAGAAAAGGTGTGTCCCTGTCTCATGGCTTTTTTAAGTGTAGAGCCCTTTACCACCATGTTCCCTGAAGTCGGGCCCAACCAGCACACCCTGTTTCAAAAAATTCGCAGGGTTTTTGACCCCAAAGGCGTCAATGCCCCCGGGCGCCAGGTGTACACCCGGGAGGAGTGGGAAAATGTACCGCCCATGTTAAAGCAGTGGGTTAATAAAATGCGGGAAATGGTGGGACTGGAATCCGTGCAGTAAATTCCCGCGCCTTCAGCCCATAACCAACCGTATACAACCACCATAAAGACAGTCCTCCGTTTGTACAAACAGGACGCTGCTCCGGCACTCTTCGAAAAAGCGCTTAATATCATTAAATATCTTTACTATTCTGCAAATCGGCATAATAATAATACATACAAGCTGTATCCTCTCAGTACAACGGCTGGTTATCCCGGCAACAATCGAGCGGAGACTACCGTGAAAGACTCCAGCAAAACAAAACCGGAACTCCTTAAAGATATCGCTGCCTGTCGCCGGCACATAGCAAAGCTTGAGAAAGATAACGCTGCCCTGCGGCGTGAAAAAGATCTTGCCCAATCTCTCATCAAGGCCTCCCCCACGTTCTTTGTAGCCATTGCCGGCGATGGAACAATTAAGGAGATGAACGATGCCATGCTTTCCCGCCTGGGGTATACGCTCAGGGAAGTGCAGGGAAAAAAATACATGCCCATGGTCGTTCCCCGTGAAGAGCGGCGGGAGCTTACGAAAGTTTTTTCGACCCTTACCAGGGAAAAGCGGGCCACCATCAATCAAAACCATATTGTAACCAAAAAAGGCGAGAAAGTCCTGGTGGAATGGCACGGCATGCCGCTGATACATGAAAACGGCTCGCTTGAATATTTTATCGGCATCGGCATCGACATAACGGAGAGAAAACAGCAGGAAGAAGCCCTGCAGGAAAGCGAGGAACGTTTCCAGGCCATAATCAATTCGGCCATAGAAGCTATTGTGTCCTCCGACGGCAATGGTAATCTCGTTTTCTGGAGCCACGGCGCCGAAGCCATGTTCGGTTACACCGCTGAAGAAATCCTTGGAAAGCCATCCTATCTTATTCTCGAACAGTCGCAACGCAAGCGTGATAAGGCCGGCCTGCAAAAAATACAGTCCCAGGGAACGTCACCCGCCATAGGGAAAATTTCCGAGTCATTCGGTCTGCGTAAAGACGGCAGCACCTTCCCGTCGGAGACATCCATCAGTTCCTGGGAAACCGCCAAGGGCACTTTTTACAGCGCCATAATCCGTGATGTTACCGGACGCAAAAAAATTGAGGCGGAACTTGCGGAGCGGGAAGAACAAATCAAGGCTATTTTTGATTCGGCTATTGACGCTATTTTCTCAACCGATGATACGGGCCGCATTATTGCCTGGAATAAAGGCGCCGAGGAGATGTTCGGTTATACGGAGAAGGAAATTATCGACAAACCGTCCTCCATACTTGTCCCCGAGCCGCAACAGACCATGGACCGCCGGAAAATGCGCAAAATGAAGGCCGACGGCAACCTTTCGAAAGGCGGCAGAATAGTCGAATCAAAGGGCCGGCGTAAAAACGGCGGTATCTTTCCCATAGAGACCTCCTTCAATTCCTGGAAAACCCAAAAGGGCTTGTATTACACCGCCATTGTCCGCAACGTTACGGAGCGCAAACGCGCGGAAGATGCGCTTAGAGAAAGCGAAGAGCGTTTTCGCTCCGTCGTTCAGACCGCCAACGATGCCATCATTACCGTCGACAGTAAAGGTACTATTGTTTCCTGGAACAGGGGGGCCGAGCATATCTTCGGATACAACGAGGAAGAGGCCTTGGGCACCTCGTACCTCATGCTCACCCCGCCGGAGTTCCTGGACCGCCAGAAACAATCCATGCGCCATATTCTGAAACACGGCCTTCACAGTGTTCAGCAGCAAACCCGCGAAGGGATCTGCATTCGCAAGGACGGCAAAAGAATTACGGTTGAGTTTTCTTTTACCGCCTGGGAACAAAACAACAAAACCTACTTTACAAACATAGTACGCGACATTACCGAACACAAAGAGACCGCAACCCGTCTTCAGGAAGCCTTCGACTATCTTGACAATATATTCAAAACCTCGCCCGATATGATCATCGTAACGGACGGCATGGGAACAATCACTATGTCCAATGCCGCCGTGGAAAAAACCCTGGGGTACAAGCCTGATGAGTTGATCGGTAAACATACCTCAGAGCTGGTACTGTCCGAATCGGCGGAATCAATTGGATCGAATCGCCTCATGCCGCAGCTATATGAAAAAGGGTACCTGAAGGACTTTGAAACCACATGGCTGCGCAAGGACGGCACCGGATGCCCGGTTGAGTGCAACATTATCCTGACATTCGGTCCGGACGGAGCATCTACCGGTGGTATCTCCGTTATCCGTGATATAACCGACCGCAAAAAAATAGAGCAGCAGCTCATTCAGGCGGCCAAGCTCAAGTCACTAGGCGAACTCACCGCCGGGGTCGCCCACGATTTCAACAATGTCCTTGCCGCTATCCTGGGACGGGTACAACTCCTGTCGCGGCAAATCACCGGCCAAAACATCAGCCGCAATGTTGACACCCTCACTCGCGGGCTTGAAATCATTGAAAACGCCGCTCTGGACGGCGCAGAGACGGTCCGGCGTATCCAGGAATTTTCCCGCAAGCGGGAGGATGATAAAAACTTTGTCATAACCGACATTAATCAGGTGCTGGAAGACGCCCTGGCATTCACCCAGGCCCGCTGGGAGAATGAGGCCGAATCAAAAGGCATCAGAATCCGTATTGAACAAGACACCTGCCCCGTCCACCCGGTATACGGCAGCCCGTCTGAATTGCGTGAGGTTTTCACAAACATCATTACCAATGCCATCGACGCCATGCCCGAAGGCGGAACCCTGCACGTAAAAACATCTGCCGAAGGCGGACAGGTTGTTGTCGCTGTCAGCGACACCGGGCGGGGCGTTCCGGCAGAGATTCAGGACCGCATTTTCGATCCGTTCTTCACTACCAAAGGCCCCCAGTCCACCGGCCTGGGCATGAGCGTTTCCTATGGAATCATCAGCCGCCATAACGGAACCATTCATATTAAAAGCAAAGAGGGGACCGGTACAACGTTCAAGGTCACCCTGCCCCCGTCAAAAGCGTCGGAGACCCGGAAGGATGAAAAAAGCATCCCTGATACCGATGAAATACTCCGGGTACTTGTTATCGACGATAACGCATCCGTGCGAGAGCTGCTGGAAGACATACTGACCGAAATCGGTCACAACGTCACGTCCGCCGCTTCCGGTGCAGAGGGAGTGGCACAATTCAGACAAAACCGGTTTGATATCGTGTTCACCGATCTGGCCATGCCCGGCATGACCGGCTGGCAGGTTGCCGAGGCAGTCAAGGAAACCAGCCCCCAAACCCCGGTAATCCTTACCACCGGCTGGAAGGTTCAGATCGGCCGGCAAAAACTGCAAAAAAGCACAATAGACCGGATCCTAAGCAAGCCCTTCAAGGTCGACAGCATTCTTCAGGCAATCCATGCTGTTTTTACAGATAAAAAATCATGATCCATCCGTGCAGCAACCGTGCACCTCTCCATAATCACCTGTATCAGCGTCAAAAACAAAGGCCCTTGCCCTGGGGCACCAGTTACGTTACAATAATTATGTTACCAAGAGTGATACATACCGGAGGTTGTAATGAAATATTGCAGGCTGACAGCATTGATTCTTTTCTTTCTGGTGCTTCCCACCACGGGCCTTTTCGCCCTTGAGTCCCATACCTTTAAAAACGGCCTTGAGCTGTTTATTGAAGAAAACCACGTGGTGCCCCTGGTTACCATCCGAATCACCTTTCGGGCCGGGGCCATAGTGGAAACCGAGGACCTGAACGGGTTATGCCATCTCTACGAGCATATGCTCTTTAAGGGCAACGCACTCTACAAAACCCAGCCCGACTTCAAGGCCGCCCTGAAGCGTATGGGAGCCGGCAACTGGAACGGGGGCACCAGCACCGAATACGTAACCTACTACATTACGATTCCCGGCGACCAGCTCGACGAGGGCCTCGAATTCTGGGCCTACGCCGTAAAAGCACCCCTGCTTGATAAGGAAGAACTGGCGAGAGAACGCGAGGTTGTTCACAATGAAATCGCAGGCAAACAAAGCGCCCCCGAATATGCCCTGCGCATTGCCACCCTGCACGCACTGTACCCCGACTACTGGTTTCGCCGGCACGTGGGCGGAGAACTTGCGGTCATCGACGGCGCAACCGTTGAGCAGATGCTTTTCATTAAGAACAACTATTATGTCCCCAACAACGCCGCCCTGTTTATTGCCGGCGACGTTGACCCTAAGACCGTAGTGAATTTGACCAAAAAATATTACGGCGACTGGGCCCGGGGCTCGGGATTTCCTGAACTGGTCCCACACAAACCGCTGCCCCGGAACCGGTGGATTTGCGTTGCCACGAACCCAACCAAAGGCATTACAAGTGTTTCATTTGCCTTCCGGGGGCCGGACACCGCGATCGACCCGGACGCCACCTATGCCGCCGATGCCTGGGGCCAAATGCTTAACGACCCCCAGGGAAGATTCAAAAACAGCATTTTTGAAAAAGTTCCCGAGCTGTATGGCGGCACCCGCTACATCCAGGGCGGCTATTTCACACAGCGCGATGCAGGATCAACAACCTTTTCCTTCCAGGTCCAGCTCCCTGAGCAAAATGCCTGGGAGGTGCTGACCAGGCTGCGTAATGCACTTATTGAAGAAGTCGGCTTCATGACCACCGATACAACCTACTTCACGGCTGCACAGCTTTCGGCTGCCAAGCAGGAACTGGAAAACCATGACATCCTTTCGCGGGAAACCCCGGCAGGATATCTTTCCAATCTTTCGTTCTGGTGGGCCTCAACCTCAACCGCATATTATCTATCGTACCTTGACCGGGTTAAGAACGTTACCATACCCGACATACAGGCATTTCTCGGCCGGTACGTATATAATAAACACTTTTTGACGTCCGTATGGATAAACAAAGACGACGACGCGCAACACAACATATCAGCCGCAGTCAAAAAAACGGAAGAACAATAAGCGTTTACCGTGCCGCTTTGAAGTAAAACTGAAAAAGGAAAAAGTATGAAACAACGAATTTCCGGCATATTTCTTATTCTCGCAATACTACTCGTGTCCACCGCCTGCATGCACACGCCCACGCAACAGGCTCAGCCCGACACCTTCCACACCTTTACGCTCTCAAACGGCATTCCGGTCTTCGTCAACATAACGACCCATAGCCGAACCAAAGCCCTTGTCTGCACCATGCAGGGCGGCAAAAAACTGGTACCCCCGGACAAGGCCGGCCTTGACCGTATTGCATTTAAACTTATGTCCATGGAGTCGAACAACTATTCCGACCTGCAGCGCAGGTCGCTGCTGAAAAAAACCTCGGCGGAAATCAACGCTTCCGACGGACTCGATTTTTCGCTCTATTACCTCAAAACCATCGACACCTATTTCGATGAAATCTTCGACTTGTACGCCGACCTCTTCCAAAAACCGGCCTTCCCTGAAAAGCTGTTTGCGGAAGTTGTGACCAACATGAAGAACAACTACCGCTCAGACCTGACCGACGGTTACGCCAGGGCCTCAAAAGCCGTAAATACAACTTTTTTCAAAGGACATCCCTATGCATCCCATCTCTATACCCTGGATACCCTTGATGCAATTACACTTGACGATGTAAAAACGTTTTACAAAAAAAACAAAACAGCTTCGCGCATGGCTTTTTTTGCCGCCGGCAATTTCAATATCAAACGCCTGCGTAAAAAACTCGACTCCGCCTTCGGCTCCATTGAGGGGAGGTCTTCGGCGAGCTCAATGACGCCCCCTTTGCAACTGAAAGAGATTCCCCCCCTCATTCTCGACCCGTATACGGAGCTTAACAGGAATGTAGCCTATGTACGCGGCAACTTCCCAACCGTGCCCTATACGCATCCCGACTACTGGGCCTTGAAGCTCGGCGCAAACATTACATCGGACATTATGAACGACCTGATCCGGACCAAAAACAGCCTGGTGTATTCGGTGTGGACCCATCTGTACGGCAATCAGGCCAACTATGCCAACATATCGGCCTACCGCACCAGCGACCCGGTAAAGGTTATGGAGCTTGTACAGGAATCTATCGAAATAGTTTCTTCAGGGAAGTGCCTGTCGCCCTACCAGCGCGACGGACAGTCCGGGGATTATGTTCCCGTTGCAGAGGGTCTGGACTTTTACAAGCGATCATTTTCAACTAAATTCTATTCCGGCCTCCAGGAAACCGGATCAATCGCCCGCAAAATGGCCGGTTCCTACATGCTTACCGGCGATCCGGCCGCCTATTTGCAGGTCATCAACAGAATCAATGCTGTTCAGCCTGAGGATGTCGCCCGGGTATCCCGGGCCTACATAAAGGCAAGCCATAAATGCTGGGCCGTCAGCGCCCATCCGGAAATGATTGAGAAGGTTCAAAACAGGCACGCTGCCTTTGCTCCAACGTATACCACAATCGACCTTCAGTGATGGTGTACCTGCCGGCTTCCGGTTTATTACTCCAGGCAGATATTCACCGGAAAATCATTGACCGGCTTCCCATATTTGCTTGAAATGCATACCCTTCTTTTTAAAATCGTGGTGGGCCATCACGATTTTTTCAGGAATTATCTTTGTAATAAGCTGGTTTTTCCTGATGTAGTCAACCTGCTGCGGTAAAAGTGTCCGGCCCCCAGGCATATGAACCGATGCCAGGCAAATGTCAAGGGCCTCGTCAAATCCCGGGTCACCGACCTTAAGCTGCTCGGCCCTGCCCACAATCTGCACTCCTACCGGATCGATAAAATAGTGTTTGTCGTCGCGGTGTTTCACATACACCAGCGATACATCGGGATTGGCCGCAACGTGAAACAGCTTTTCAGTCTGCTTCTCCGACGAGGCGTAAAAGGCCAGGGTCTTCGGGTCGAGGGTGAACTCCATGCAGGTACCAAGCGGCTTGTTGTTGAACGCGGTACTCAAAACGTACATTTCACGGAAATTGCCGTTACCTTTCAGGGTGTCGATAATCGCCTGCTCAATCGCTTCACGGGGCATACGGCCGGTTTTAGTCTTCTTCAGGCCCATGGTTGCGCTGGTATAGGCATCAACCCCGTTCCATTTATGACAGTCGATACACTTCAGCTCTTTATCATAGGGCACATGCCGCTTTGGTTTCTTTTTAGGCTTGATATAGATGTAGGACGGCCCGCCGTCCTGCCAGGTGCTGTCCTGCGCCGGGCATTCTCCTGCCGTCAAAACAGCTAACGAGCAAAAACCTATATACATCAACAGCTTCTTCATATGTTTCCCCCTCTGTATCAATTTCAAATCCCGTCATTCTTTTTTTATCGTACTGATTATTATCATGTGATCATCTGATTTAAAAAAAGCATATAGTATTATGGCAAATATTCAAAGAGGATATTTTTCAGCAATTTTATCTCCACAATAACGATTTATCCTTTACTCCTTAAACATCTTACCCAATCATAATTTCCCTGATCAAAAGACACTCGAAACGCCCAACCCGTGAAGATGTTGGAGAATGTTCAGATACAAAGCGCACGAAACCCTGAGGTGGCAACATACAACCGCGTAGCGGTTGCCTTGTTTTCCACTTTCAGGGAAAACAAGGAGCACCCATGTGCATTGTTTCCTTCAACAGGAATAAAGCGTTTTTACTTGTTTTTTACTGTTGATCATTTGGCGTACTTGCATCTACGCTGCTGCGACGAAGGGTGAGTGCAATGCAGTAGATGGATATTCTCCGGCATCCTCCCCGGAACCACAAATTGTTTCTTTGCGTATTATCCGGTTTTGCAGTACTATTTACGGACTATGTGCCGTTAAACGGCATCAAAATAACGAGGGGGACATTCTCATGTCGACACAGCCCAGCTACGCCCGGCTCCAGGAGCATATCCGGGAGCTGGAAGCAGAACTTCTGCGCCTGCGGACTGATTATCGTGAAGTGCAGGCAACCAATACCCAGCTTGAGCAGTTCATCCAACACTCCCTCGATCCTATCGTCATTACCGACGCCCGGGGTGTTATCGTTAAGTCAAACAAAGCCTTTACCTTAATGCTGGGCTACCCGCAACAGGAGATCATCGGAAAACAGATTCATGAATTCCATGCAACAGAAAAAAGCTACGAATGCACATCCGGCGAACAGATTACCATAACAGGAGACTACCTTTCCGCGCAATCTACAGCATTCAACGCGTTCATGAAAACCGGCTCCATTGCAGGCATCACCTCGTACTATGTGAACAAAGACAACCAGGCAGTGCCCGCCGAACAGAACATCATAAGCCTGCATGACAGCCAGGGTACTCTCAGCGGCTCGTTTGCCGTGATCAGGGACATGAGTGCGCGCCTCCGGGCGGAGATGGAACTCAAAAAAAGCGAGGAACGTTTCCGTACCTTTTTTGAACTTGCCCCCGATACCATTTTTTTGAGCGACCTGACCGGCACCTTCATAGACGGCAACCGGGCCGCTGAAAAACTGGTCGGATACAGCAGGGAAGAGCTTATCGGTCAAAACTACTTTAATCTCAGCCTGCTGTCGCCGGAACAGTTTCCCCTTGCAATGGAGTTACTGCAAAAAAACGTCGCCGGCCTTCCCACCGGCCCCGATGAATTCAGGCTGACAAAAAAAGATGGGGAAACCATCAGCGTTGAGATAAGCACGTTTCCCATCCACCTCCAGGGGCAGGATTTGGTGCTGGGCGTTACCCGCGACATTACCGAACGCAAACAGGCCGAAGACCGCGTCCGCCGCGCCCGGGACTTTCTGGAAAAAATATTCAATACCATCGGAGAAGGCGTATTCGTTACAGACCATGAGGGCACTATTGTCAGGGGCAATAAAATGCTGGCCGACATGACCGGCTACACCGAAGACAGCCTGAAGGGCATGCATTATGCCTCACTGTATGCCAAAGACATCTGCCCCGATGATTCTTCACCGGTTATGGACCGGCTCTTGAATGAAGGCTTTGTACAGGCTGTCGAAGCGCAATACAAGCGGAGAGACGGCTCTCTGTTCGCTGCTGAAGTCAACCTGAGAAGCTTGAAAGACTCCGGCGACGCCATTACCGGCGCGGTTGCTGCTGTGCGCGATGTTTCCGAACGCAAACGTGCTGAAGCGGCCTTGAAGGAAAGCGAAGAGCGCTTTCGGGTACTGGCTACATCGGCACCGGATGCCATTGTTGCCGTTGATCGAAACGGCACCATTGTTTTCTGGAACGAGGGCGCCCGAAACATGTTTGGATACACCGAAAATGAAATTCTCGGCGAATCCGCAAGCATTCTTATCAGCGAAGAAAACAGGGAAGCAGATCGGGCGGGTTTTGAGAAAGCTAAAAAGGAAAAAAAATCGTTTTTTTCAGGACGTCATTTCTACGGTAACGGGCTGCGCAAGGACGGCACCTCCTTTCCCGACGAGCTTTCCATCGGAACCTGGCAGACCGAGAGCGGCCCGTACTTCATTGCCGTGGTGCGGGACATCACCGAACGCAAACGTGCCGAAGAGGCGCTGAAGGCCGCCCACGATGATCTTGAAATCAAAGTCAGTGAGCGTACCCAGGACCTGGAAGAAGCCAACACCGCTCTGCGGGTCCTGCTGAAGGGCCGCGACGAAGACAAATCCGCCCTCGAGGAAAAGGTTCTCTTCAATGTAAAGGAGCTGGTCGAGCCCTACATAGAAAAACTACAAAGCAGCGGTCTTAACGAGCGGCAGACAGCATACCTTGAAACACTTGAGACGAATCTGAAAGATATTATATCTCCGTTCCTCCGCGGCCTTTCGATGAAACACCTTAAGCTGACCCCGACCGAGACCCAGGTTGCCAATCATATCAGGCACGGACGAAGAACCAAGGAGATAGCGGAACGTATGAACCTGGGCACGAAAACGGTTGAATTTCACCGCGACAATATTCGTAAAAAATGCGGCATTCAAAACAAAAAAATAAACCTTCGTACTTTTCTCGAATCTCTCTCATAAAAATTCCGGAGCAAAGAAGCATGAATGTATCGTTACCCCACAAATGGATTGAGCACCTCTGCGACACCCTCACCGAGGGCATCTTTATTATCGACCCCGAGGGCCGTTTCCAAACCGTCAACCGAGCGTTCACGCAGATGCTCGGTTACGATGCACACGACATCGCCGGAATGCGGTTTGCGGATATTGCGGCCGAAACCGGCCATATTGCTCAGCCGGTTCGCGACGGTATTTTACACTTTGAACTGTACTATTTCAACCAGGCGGAAAAACGTCCTTTGCCTATAAAACTGATCGACAAACAGGGCAATATGGTATCGGTACAGCTCCGCTCGATTATCATTCGCGAAAACGGCGATACCGTTACCAGGGCTGTGGGCATCATGCAGGAGGAAGCTGTCGTGGATGAAGGCCTTCCGTCCGATATCGACTATGTCGAAACAAAACAGCTCTGGGAAATGGAGCAGAATTATCGCAATGTGTTGAAAAGCTCCGGCGATGCCATCTTCATCACCGATTTCAACGGCTGGATAGTAACCGTAAACGAAGCCGTTCTGACCATGCTTGCATACGAAAGCGCCGATGATTTTATCGGGAAGTACCTCCTTGAGTTCGGACCGCTGCTGGAAGGAGAGTATCCCTGCACCACCGGTGAAACAGTTACCATTGATGAGGCCTGGCAGAACCTGCAGATAGAAAACACCAACATCCTGTTTGAGCAGGGAGCTGTTAAATGCCGCCAGTATTTGTTCAAGCAGGACAAAACCCTTGTACCGGTTGAAGCAACCCTGACCCTGCTGAAGGACAAAAAAGGAGAACCCCGCGGAACCATTGCCATCTGTCGCGACATCACCGACCGCATCTGGACCGAAAATGAAATCATTCGCACCAAGTCCTTTTTGGAAAACGTTTTCAAAACAACCGCCGATGGTTTGTATGTTACCGATGCCATAGGTGATATTATCATGGTCAACAGCGCTCTCTGCCGCATGGTCGATTATACGGAAAAGGAGCTGGTGGGGATGTGCTCGCTGGACCTGCTGCCGGACGCCCCGGGACCCGAAACCACCCAGGAACTTTTTGAACATATGTATACCAAAAACTATTTTAATCATTTTGAGTATGTGTGGAAAAAGAAGGACGGCACCCTCTTTCCGGTTGAAGCCCAGATAGCAACCTTAACCGGCGGCAATGGAGAGATTGAAGGTATTGTCGGTTCGCTGCGCGATATTTCGGAGCGCAAACAGGCAGAAGAACTGCTGCGCAAAGCCCACGGTGAACTTGAACTCAAGGTCAAGGATCGCACCAAGGACCTTGAAGAAGCAAACACCGCCCTGCGGGTATTGCTGAAAAACAGGGAAGATGACAAAATCGCTTTGGAACAAAAAATAATGGCTAATATCAATGAATTGGTACTGCCTTACCTTGAAAAACTGCGCTCAAGCGGCCTGAAAGACCGTCAGGGCGCCTATGTCGACATCCTGTCCTCCAATCTGAAAAACATTGTTTCTCCCTTTGAAGACGTCTATGCAACAAAAAACCTGCATTTTACGCCTATGGAAACCCAGGTTGCAAATTTGGTTAAAATCGGCAAAACAACGAAAGAAATTGCCGAAATTTTAAACCTTGGGATCAAAACCATCGAATTTCACCGCGATAATATCAGGAAAAAAATCGGCATCCAGAACAAAAAGATCAACCTCCGGGCCTATCTTCTTTCTTCAAGCTGAAGCCGCCCTTTTTCCAGTACGTTCACCCAACGTACCCCTTCTCGGCGCCCCCGAATACCAGCCTGAATGGTTTGCCGTAGCATGCGCTGCCCGGTTATGGTCGTGGGTAATAAGTTCCAGTGCGGACGGAAGATGTTGCCATGTGCGCCTGACCGTTCTTGCCTTGTATGCAGCTCCACTCTCTTTACCTGCAATGCCTGAACCCGATTGTCCTGTTAAAACGGGACTTCCCGTCCATTCTGTTTCTTCAGGCGATCTCTGCCTTTATTGGCATGAAAGTTGATTAATTCCTCAGCAAGAATACGCATCTCATTTTTAAACACCAATATCTGAGGACTACGGCTCTATGAACGTCGGAAATATCCAGGGGTACTCGCTCTATGAAATGTCAAAAACAGTCCGGCAGCTTGATGAAAGAATAACCGGTTCGGAAGCGGGCGACACTGCTCCCGGAGAAGGGTTCTCCGACAGGGTCAACATATCACCCCAGGCGCTCTGGTGCATGTTCTGCAAAGACCTGGGTGTTGATCCCTCAAAAGGGGCCATCGACATAGGTGATTTAGAAGGCGCCGTTGATCGCGACACCGCATCTATCCAAAACCGCCTTGCGTCGGTCCTCGATGCCCTTGGAGCAGATGCAAAAGAGAAATGTACCCTTACCGGTAACGGGCAGGGCGGCATAATCGTTAAGGGATCATCCCAAAACCGCGAAGCCCTTGAACAAAGGCTCAATGAGGACAGCGTATTCGTCAATACGTTCAACCGCCTGGCAGCCAACAGCGGTTTACTGAAAGCCGTCAGAGAACATGCAGACTTTGCCCGTATGTATGAGAAAGATCAGGTAGCGGCAGTTGCCCGGCATAGCCGCCTTTTTAACGACAACACCAGCTCGGCTTTTTCACTTACCTATAGAGATGGTGAAGTACAAACACAGGTAACAAAGGTTCCCTCCTATTCCTAACCTCCTCCAGATACGTACCTGCCGCTCAGACGTCTGTTGAATCGGCTTTAAATAAGGCCGTGCTCCCCCTTTCCCTGCTTTTTTTATCCAAAAATTTATTTTTCAATATGGAATGAGTTCGTTTCATATTGAAATACAACTCCCTGATAAGCGCATTTTACTTAACATATTTAATAAAATAGATTGCATTTATATTCTTTTACATATGGCATGCAATTTGAAGATATTATTCCTGATATATGCCGGAAGGCCGAGATCTCATTCAAAAGTACAGCAGCCGGGAAGCAACCTATTGGAATGAATACACCTCTTGATTCGATATACATGGCTGGAATCAGCCATAAAAATGCTCCTATTTCAATCCGGGAACGTCTCACACTGCAGGAAGAAAGCTGTAAACATTTTCTTTCAGTACTGCAGAACAGCGACTCAATCCAGGAAGCAGTAATACTTTCAACCTGTAACCGCACCGAGCTCTACGTGGTAGGCGATGCAGTCGCAGACCTCTCCGATGGGTACCTGCCGGCTGCAATCACACATTTTACCGAATTTTCCGATGCCTGCGCCGAGCGGTATTTCGATCAGCGGCGGGGACTGCCGGTGGTGGAACACCTGTTCCGGGTTACCTCCGGGCTCGAATCAATGGTGCGGGGCGAGAACCAGATAATCGGGCAGGTGCGGGGAGCCTATTCAAGGTCGGTAGGCGTTAAAATGGTAGGCGCCGTCTTTCACAAGCTTTTTCATCAGGCCTTCCGGGTGGGTAAACGCAGTCGCAGCGAGTCGAAAATCAACGAAGGCAGTGCTTCAATCGGCTCGGTTGCCGTAGAGCTTGCCGAAAGCATTATTCCTGCTCTCAGCAAAAAAACGGTTTTGATGGTCGGTGCAGGAATAATGCTTTCGGCAAGCTCTACGGCAACCGAGCCGATTGAAGCACTGCCTTCGTTGATTTTCGACTCGCTGCGACTGCGTTTACCCACCC
>JANQGV010000204.1 GCA_028282925.1 Thermodesulfobacteriota bacterium | reverse complement strand
GGCACGATTTCAGTCGGCGGGTCAACAAACTCGCCCCTGAAAAACGGGGCTCAAACATGTCGACCCTTATCTCCTCCTGAAATCGCTGCACTCGGCTGCATTGCAATGGGATTTAGAAAGCCCGTAATTAATCAAAGTTTGAATACTTTTTTTAATCTATATTGCATATATCAGTGTACGGATTATCATTTAACCCTTATTTATTTTTTTTCAAGCCCAGCCTTAAGGGCGAGTATAGTTATTATGACTGTTCAAATCTGCGTGCCTTGTAAAAACGTACACGGTTATTCCATCAGGGGCTGCAAACTTCGGCTGCGAAACCCCTTGGGCATACATCTCATAACGGGAGTTATAGTTTGATAAAAAATTCGTTACCGTTGCTTCCATTTTACCCAGGAAAAGGCCGGGAAAAAATCCCATCACAAACACCAGTACAGCCAGCGGCAGCAGAGTACATATTTCCCTGGTTGAAAGGTCCTTCAGTTTTTCGTTTTCAGGTTTGTCCAGCCTGCAGAACATCACCCGCTGATACATCCACAGCATATACATTGCGCTTAATACAGCACCCGTTACGGCGATAACCGCGAAAGCAGGGTAACTCCTGAACGCTCCCACCAGTATCATGAATTCGCCGACAAACCCGTTTGTTCCCGGCACGGCAATGGATGACAGGGTGATGATCATAAAAAAGGTTGCAAAAACCGGCATCACCTTTGATATGCCGCCGAAATCGGCAATCATGCGGGTATGGCGCCGCTCGTACAGCATGCCGACTATGAGGAACAATGCCCCGGTACTCACACCATGGTTGAGCATCTGGTAGATACCGCCTTCTATTCCCTCACTGTTCAAAGCAAAAAGTCCCAGCATGACATACCCAAGGTGGCTGACGCTTGAATAGGCAACCAGCTTTTTCATATCGGGCTGCACCATGGCAACCATCGCGCCGTACACAATCCCTATGACCGACAGCACCGCAATGACCGGTATGTATTGATGGGTGGCATACGGAAACAGCGGCATTGCAAAGCGCAGAAAGCCGTAGGTGCCCATTTTCAGCAACACACCGGCCAGAATAACGCTTCCGGCGGTGGGGGCTTCTACATGGGCGTCCGGGAGCCAGGTATGCAGCGGCACCATGGGCACTTTAATGGCAAACGACAGAAAAAAGGCGGTGCAGAGCCAGAACTGGATACCGACTGGAATATTCAAATGATACAGTTCCAGCAGGTTGAATGTATAGACACCGTTGATGCGGTAGTTATAAAAATAGAGGAACAGGATAGCCACCAGCATAAATACACTGCCTGCCGCGGTGAACAGGAAAAACTTCACGGCCGCATATATTTTCCTGGGCCCGCCCCAGACACCGATTAACAGGTACATTGGTATGAGCATCAGCTCCCAGAACACATAAAACAGCACCAGGTCAAGGGCCATGAGCGCCCCCAGCATGGATGTCTCCAGAACCAGCATGCAGATCATGTAGTGCTTGACCCATTTTGTGATATAGGACCATGAGCCCAGCACACATATGGGAGTAAGCAGGGTTGTCAGCATAATAATCCAAAGGCTGATACCGTCGATACCCATACAATAGGTAATTCCCATGCTTTCAATCCAGGGCGCCTGTTCGACAAACTGCATAGAAGCGGTATCGGATTGAAAAAACATGACAAGGGGCAGAGAAAGTAAAAACTCAATCAGCGTAATAACAAGGGCGGTCGTGCGCAGAAGCTCGACCTTATCCCGGTTGATGAGTACCAGGATAAGTGCTCCCAGGAGCGGGAAAAAGGTTATGAAACTAAGTAACGGAAAACCTGACTGAATCATCACTCTACCCGTAAAGGTATGTATTATTAAATGATTACATCACTTTCATTACATAGTACATGAGCAGCACTATTGTCCCCAGGATGAAGGAAACGGCATAGTTTTGCACAAGCCCGGTCTGTACGTGCTTCAGCAGGTGACCGCACAGCATGGTGACCCTGGCCAGCCCGTTCATGATACCGTCAATCAACAGCACATCTACGACTTTCCAGAAAAACGTACTCAGGCCGTGAAACGGCCTTATAAACAGCATCGTATACAGTTCATCGACATACCATTTGTGAAGCATCACGGTATACAGAACCTGTGCCCTGTCGGCAATACGCCCGGGCAGATTACGCTGTTTTATATACATACGGTACGCGATATATATGCCTGCAAGGGCAATCAACACGGAAACGATCATTAAGACATACTCGGCGGTATAGGAATGGTGCTGTCCGGCGACATGTTCCGCTAGAGCCGGTGCCGGGCCTGTTTTCTGATGAAGCTTGTCGGGTCCAAGCCCTATGGCCGGGTCCAGAAATGTCTGGATACGGTTGCGGCCGCCAAGCGCATGGGGTACACCCACATAGCCGCCCACAAGCGATAGAAACGCCAGAACCACAAGGGGAATGGTCATAGATTTCGGCGATTCATGGATGTGGTGCTGAACGTCCTCTGTTGAACGGTTTTCGTTATAAAAGGCCATAAACATCAGCCGGAACATGTAAAACGCCGTAAGCCCGGCAGCTACAGCCCCGATACACCACAGGACAGCGTGCCCCTGGTTGCTGCTGAAAGCCTGCCATAAAATTTCATCTTTGCTGAAAAATCCTGAAAACCCTGGAATACCCGCAATTGCAAGGGTTGCTATCATCATGGTTGTAAACGTCACCGGCAGTTTTTTTCTGAGACCTCCCATGTTGCGCAGATCCTGCTCACCGCTCATTGCATGGATAATACTTCCGGCCCCCATAAAGAGCAGGGCCTTAAAAAAGGAATGGGTCAGCACGTGAAACATGCCGGCAGCATATGCACCAACGCCCAGTCCCAGGAACATGTAGCCAAGCTGGCTGACGGTGGAGTATGCCAGCACCTTCTTAATATCGTTTTGCACAAGCCCGATGGTTGCGGCAAAAAGAGCTGTTACCGCTCCAACAACGGCAATGGTGCCCATAGCTGACGGCGACAGGGAGTACAGAATGTTTGAACGGGCCACCATGTAAATACCCGATGTTACCATGGTAGCGGCATGTATCAGCGCACTGACCGGGGTAGGGCCGGCCATGGCATCAGGGAGCCAGATATAGAGCGGAATTTGGGCCGATTTGGCCGTGCAACCGGCAAAGAAAAGCAGGCATATAATGGTAATGACATTCCTGTCCAGCAGGTGCACATTGGGGAATATCTCCGAAAATCTGAAGGACCATACACCGTGCTCCCCAAGTCCGCAAAACAGCATCAGCATGCCGACAATAAAACAAAAATCGCCGATCCGGTTGGTAATAAAGGCTTTCTTCCCGGCCACGGCGTTTTCTTCTTCACTGAACCAGAACCCGATCAGGAGATATGAGCACAGGCCCACGCCTTCCCACCCCAGGAACATCAAGAGGTAATTATCGGCAAGCACGAGATTTATCATAGCGAACATGAACAGGTTCAGATAGGTAAAGTAACGGTAGTACCGGCCCTCATCGTGGGACATATATCCGATGGAATAGATATGGATCAGAAAGCCGACACCGGTCACAAACAGGCACATCAGCATCGAAAGAGGGTCGATCCGGTATGCAATTGACGCTTTGAGAAAACCGGACTCTATCCAGGTAAAACACGTCACTTCATACAGACGCCGGGCAGGAGAAAGTCCCAGCATTTCAATAAAGACTGCGCAGGTAACAACAAAGGACAGGCCCACCGCCACGCAGGCCACATAATGAATGATACTTTTATGTATACCCTCGATTCTGCGCCCGAACAGGCCGTTTATGAGCATGCCTGCTGCCGGAAATGCCGGAATGAGCCATACATAGTCGAACATATTAAAGTCCCCATGTTACCGTTTCCCGCCCGAGGGCAGGGCATTTTTACCACTTCATCAGGCTGAACTTCTCAACATCAAGAGTTCCGTGTTTTCTGAACAGTAAAATAAAAATCGCCAGCCCCACGGCTGCTTCGGCGGCCGCCACCGCCATGATAAACAGCACCATGTAGGCGCCGTCGAGGCTCTGGTTCATACGACTGAAGGTCACCAGGGCAAGGTTGACGGCATTGAGCATAATTTCAATGCACATAAATATGACGATTACATTTCGCCTGGTCAAGGCGCCTGCAGCTCCGATGGCAAAAATAATAAACGACAGAATAATATACAGTTCATACTGTGCAATCATAGTCTGAAACTCCGTTCTTAGTCTCGTTTTGCCAGCACAACCGCACCCACAACCGCGGCCGTCAACAGGACCGACACGGTTTCAAACGGGAGCAGGTAATCAGTGAAGAGATACCGTGAAAAAACCGCGACATTCCCAAACTGCTCAAAAACCTGTAACGTAATCGGCCCCTTGAGCGCCGTCATACTCATGTTAAACCCGATTACAAAAAGCAGCAGCGTCAATACAATCAGGAGACCGATGCCGAATATTTTCGATTTACGAACAGGTCCCCTTGTTGCATCCTCTTCACGGATATTCAGCATCATAATGGCGTAAATGATAAACATCATAATGGCCCCGGCATAGACGATGATTTGCAGTATTGCCAGAAACGGGGCATGAAGCAACACGAAAATACACGCCATTGAAACAAATGACGCAACCATCCACAGGGCGCTGTGAATGGTGTTTCTGGCGCATACCACCATGGCAGATGTCGTGATGGTCAGGGCACCGAAGATAATCATGACGGTCTGTTCCATAGACGTTACTTCCCTTTAAATATAAAATCTTCCGGTCTTTTTAGTTTTTCAATGTCGAATTGCAAGTCGGCCCGTGTATAGTCCACATAATCATACACGCCGGTCAGTTCTATGGCATCTTTTGGGCAGGCCTCCTGGCAAAAGCCGCAATAGATACAGCGTATTTCATCGATGAAAAATTCAAGCGGGTACCGTGTGCCGCCGTCCTCCTCATAGGGGGTCATTCGAATAGCCTCGGGCGGACATATGACGGCGCATAACCCGCAGGCAACACATTTCAGTTCTCCGTTTTCATCGGTTTTTAAACGGTGCAGGCCCCGCCAGCGTTTACTTACAGCCCTGCGGTGTTCCGGGTAGAGGATGGTCACTTTTTTTGAAAACAGATTTTTCAGGGTATACACCAGTCCTTTGAGCAGCGGGACAATCAGTTTTCCCTTTTCCTGCCGCCGTGAACTTACCCTGATAACCTTTTGCATATTCATAAAGGCGTCTTTCCCGTCGTTCAAACCTTTTAAACCAGCATTACAAGACCGGTAATAACAATGTTGGCCAGCCCCAGGGGCAGCAACACTTTCCAGCCCAGCGCCATAAGCTGATCGTACCTGAAGCGTGGAAATGTTGCCCGTTCCCAGATACAAAAGAATATGACCCCGAATGTTTTTATAAAAAACCACACAACACCGGGCAGCACCGGCCCATGCCAGCCCCCCAGGAACAGCGTTGTCACCAGCGCACCGAAGACAAACAGGTGACAGTATTCGGCCATGAAAAAGAGCGAAAATTTCATACTGCTGTATTCAACGTTATACCCGCAGGCAAGCTCTGCTTCCGCTTCGGGCAGGTCAAAAGGGGTCCGGTTCAGCTCTGCAAGACCGCAGATAAAGAAAAGCACAAAAGCCAACGGCTGCCGCAGGCAGTTCCAGAGTCCTTCAATCTGGCTTTCAACAATGCCGACCAGGCTAAGTGATCCGGAGATCATGATAATGCTGATAACGGCCAGGGCCATTGACAGCTCATAGCTGATCATCTGGGCCGATGCCCGCAGCCCGCCGATCATTCCGTATTTATTGCCTGAGGACCACCCCCCAAGCATGGCGCCGTAGGAACCCAGCGTTGCAATGCCCAGCACAAAAAGGATGCCGATTTCAAGATCTGCAAGGTACATCGTCATTTCAGTGCCCATAATCGTAACGGGCCTGCCGAACGGTATCACAACCAGCAGGGTCAATGCCGTTGAAATACTGATAATCGGTGCAAGGATAAAGAGGGTTTTATCGGCATTTTCAGGCAGGGTCTCTTCCTTCATAAAAGATTTGATACCGTCTGCAATGGGCTGCAGCAGCCCCTGGAAACCGACCCGCATCGGTCCGTAACGAAGTTGCACGGCCCCCAGCAAGCGGCGCTCAAGCCAGGTAGACCAGGCAACGATGATCATCACCACCGAGAAAACAACCAGTATTTTTATACCGACCATACCTAAGAACACAAGGAAAACCATTATGTGACCTTTACATGGATGCCTTTTCCACTTTTATCGAACATACTTTATATTCCGGTATCTTTGATGTAGGGTCCAGGGCACTGTTTGTGAGTACGTTTATGGCCGCCTCACTGAAATGAAACGGCACAAATACAACACCCGGGCCGCTGCGCTCGGTCAGCTTCGCCTTAACAGTAATAGTTCCACGTCGTGATGATAACGTAATCATCTCACCGTCACCGATTCCGAGCCTGCCGGCATCATCCGGATTCAGTTCAGCAAGCAGCTCCGGATACAGCCGGTTGAGGCCCGTACCGCGCCGGGTCATGGACCCGGTGTGATAGTGCTGAAGTACACGGCCGGTTGTCAAAATATAGGGATATTCATCGTCGGTCACTTCAGCCGGATCTTTATACTCAATGGCCGTAAATACCCCTTTCCCACGGGTAAAAGTGCCGACATGCAGTATAGGGCTGCCTGGATGTTCTTCAGATGTACAGGGCCAGGTTATGCCGTCCCGCTCAATGCGCTCATACGTTATACCGGCATAGCTGGGAGTAACGCGGGCTATTTCCTGCATAATCGACCGGGTATCGGGATATTCAAGGGGGAATCCCATTAAACGGGCGATACCGGCAATAACAAAACGGTCTTCCCGGGCCTCCCCCGGCGGATCAACGGCTTTTCTGATACGCTGCACTTTTCTTTCAGAATTGGTGAACGTGCCGTCCTTTTCGGCAAAGCAGGCTACCGGCAGGACAACATCGGCCAGTCGGGCGGTTTCAGTCATAAAAATGTCCTGCACAACAAAGAATTCAAGGGCCTCGATGCATTCCCGGATATGATTGATGTCCGGATCGCTCACCATGGGGTTTTCACCCATGACATATATTGCATGCACCGTTCCCCGTTCCGCCCCGCCGAACATCTCGGTAACGGTAAGGCCGGGCGTTGAGGAAAGGTGGTCGACGCCCCAGGCCGCGGCGAATTTACTGCGCACATCCTCGTTTGCTACCTGCTGATACCCGGTATACACATTGGGAAGCGCCCCCAGGTCGCAGGCGCCCTGTACATTGTTCTGGCCGCGAAGCGGGTTGACACCGCCGCCCACAACACCCACGTTGCCGCACAGCATAGCGATATTTGCCAGCGATTTTACATTGTTGGTGCCGTTGGTGTGCTGAGTGATACCCATTGCATAGAGGATAGATGAAGGCTTGGAACCGCCGTAGGTTACTGCTGCTTCAACAATGTCCTCGGGGGGTATTCCCGTAATGCCGGACACATATTCGGGGGTATATTTTTCCACACAGGCCCGCAATTCATCAAATCCGGTCGTGCGGTTTTGGATATAGTCTTCGTCGTGCAGATTTTCCCTGATGATGACATGCAATAAACCGTTGATCCAGGCCACATCGTTACCGGGGCGGGGGCGCAGCCAGATGTGTGCCAGCTCAACAATGTCTATTTTACGCGGGTCGACCACAATCAGCTTGCAGCCGTTTTTCACGATGGCCTCTTTGACATAGTTGGCAAAAATCGGATGGTTTTCGGTTGTATTGGTTCCCGTCAGCAAAATAGATTTTGCCGACAGCACATCACGAATGGGGTTCGTCATGGCCCCACTGCCGAACGCGGCGGCCAGACCGGCCACCGTTGAGCTGTGTCAAAGCCGGGCACAGTGGTCGACATTGTTCGTACCGATAACGGCCCGCATAAACTTCTGAAACAGGTAATTCTCTTCGTTTGTGCAGCGGGCCGATGAAATGCCCGCAATGGAATCGCGGCCGTACTCTTTTTTAATCCGGCTGAATTGCGATGCCACAAGTCCGAGGGCCTCTTCCCAGGTTGTTTCCTGCAGCGTTCCGTTTTTGCGGATTAAGGGCTTTTTAAGGCGCTCGGGACTGTTGATGAATTCATACCCGAAGCGCCCCTTGACACACAGGCTGCCTTTATTGACGCCGAACACATTTGGAACGGTCATGCCGACAACACGGTTGTTCATGACATTGAGCTGCATCTGACAACCGCACCCGCAGTAGGTGCAGGTGGTCATGACCCTTTTTGACAACCAGGGCCTTGTTTTATACCGGCTGAGGTTTTCGGTCAACGCCCCGGTGGGGCACACCTGCAGACACTCGCCGCACGACTCACACCGCTCGGGCTTTGCAGGATATACCTGGGCTGTAGGTCCTTCACCCTTAATATCGATTGCTCCAAGCTGTTTGATTTCCGCACAAGCAGTCACGCACCTTTTGCACACGATACAGCGCTCGGGCCAGTAGCGGATAAGCGATGTGGGATAAAATGTTTCAAAAGTTGCATTCACATGCTGATGAACATCTGTTACACCGAATTCATAGGCAAGATCCTGCAAAAGACATTCACCGGCTTTATCGCACACGGGGCAGTCAAGCGGGTGCCGTAGCAGAAGCTCTCTGAGTGATTCCCGGCGCATGGAAAAAAGCTGTTCTGAATCGGTTGTAACCTGCATAGTGTCCTGCACCCGGGTTTTACAAGCCTGCTGCGGCTCAGCACATCCGTTAATCTGTACAAAACACATTTTGCACGAGCCGATGGGCTCCAGTCGCTCGTGGCAGCAGAGGGTAGGTATCCTGATACCGGCCGACCGGGCCGCTTCAAGAACCGTGGAACCACCAGGCACCGTGATGTTGTTTCCGTCGATGATAAGTTTTACTTCTTCCATAATACTCAACGATCAATTTCACCAAGTACAATGTCCAAACTGCCGATAATTGCAATGACATCCGACAGCATATGTCCCCGGATCAAACGAGGCAGGGCGCTTGTGAGCAAGAAGCAGGGTGAACGGATTTTCAGGCGATAGGGCTGTGCGGTTCCGTCACCTACAAGGTAAAAGCCGAGCTCGCCCTTGGAGCCCTCAACTGCATGGTACACTTCTTCGGCCGGGGCAGTCGGGCCTTCACACTGAATTTTAAAACGCCTGATCAGTGCGCTGATGTCCTCTGTGACATCTTCAATTGCAGGATTGGTCACCAAAGGGTTATCAACATTGACCGGTCCTTCAGGCAGGTTTTCAACGGCCTGCCGTATAATCTTCAGGGACTGTTTGAACTCTTCCATGCGTACCAGGTACCGGTCGTACACATCGCCGTTATCACCCACGGGGATTTCAAAATCAAAATCATCATAGCTTGAATAGGGGAACGCCTTGCGCACATCGTAGGCAACGCCGGAACCGCGCAGACTAGGCCCGGTAAAACCCCAGCTCATGGCTTCATCAGCCGATAGTGTGCCGATGTTCATGGTGCGTTTACGCCAGATGATATTGTCGGTCAACAGCCGGTGATACCCTTCAAGGGCTTCCGGAAAGACTTCAATGAACTCACGTACAGAGCGTATAAAATCAGGGGTGACGTCTTTGGCAACTCCGCCTATTCGTAAAAACGAAGGGGTCAGCCGATAGCCCGACAGCTCTTCGTTGATGTTCATGATCTTCTCCCGATCCTTGAACGCATAAAACACAACCGTCATGGCCCCGATATCAAGTGCATGGCTACCCAGCCACAGATGGTGCCCCATAATGCGGGCCAGTTCAGACATGATGACCCTTATGTACCGGGCCCGTTTGGGAACATCGATTCCCATGAGCTTTTCAACAGTCATGCAGTAACCCAGGTTGTTGAGTGATGCCGCGGTGTAGTCCAGCCGGTCGGTAAGCGGAATAACCTGCTGATAGTTCATGTTTTCAGCCAGTTTTTCAATACCACGATGCAACTGACCGATATGGGGCGTGGCGTTCACGATTGTTTCACCTTCAAGCTCCAACACCAGGCGCAACACGCCGTGGGTTGCCGGATGGTGAGGCCCCATATTGATGGTCATTGTTTTCGTTTCACTCATACGCCGTACCGGTTTATAGAAACCCGTTACTCAATAACAATCGTATCGGGATCGAATCGTTTTTCAAAATCACGGCCCTGGAGCGGATAGTCCTTCCTCAGGGCATGGCCCTCGAAACTGTCCCAGGTCAGGATGCGCCTGAGATCCGGATGATTGATAAAGGGAATACCGAAAAGATCAAACACTTCCCGCTCCATCCAGTTGGCGGCTTTCCAGATGCCGGTTACAGAAGGAATGTACTGGCCTTCCGCTACCGGCAGCTTTACATAGAGCCGGCGAGCTTCATTCATATTGAACAGGATATAGGTCAGTTCAAAACGTGGATTTCGCTTCGGATAATCTATGCCTACGATATCGGTCAGGAAAGTGTAGCCAAGGGAAGGCTCGTCGTACAGGAACTGCATCATTTCAGTAAAGAACCGGCTGTCAAACGTGATGCGCAGTTCCGAATGATAGAGACTCTGGTGCAAAAGCCCCTGTGGAAAATGTGCCTTCAGAAGATCCAGTGTTTTTGTATAGTCCATTAGCACCTCCGGATGGACTGTTAATACGTCGGATCGTTGTTACCGGTGTCGGCTCTGAATGCAGATTATGTCATATCAGGCTTCACTGTCGGGTCGTGCATCAATCGGCTCGGTCCTTATTTTCTGCTGCAGCTTTATAAGCGCTGCCAGCAGTGCTTCGGGCCGCGGCGGGCAGCCCGGTATATAGACATCAACCGGTATAATCTGATCAACCCCCTGGACAACGGCGTAGCTTTTAAAGATGCCGCCGCTTGAAGCGCAGGCCCCCATGGCGATAACCCATTTGGGCTCGGCCATCTGCTCGTATATGCGCTTTACCATAACCGACATTTTTTTCGTCAGGGTTCCGGACACAATCATCAGATCGGATTGCCGCGGGGAAGGGCGAAACACTTCGGAGCCGAAACGGGCAATATCATAGTGCGACAGGCTTGTAGCCATCATCTCAAGGGCGCAACACGCCAGGCCGAACGTGCAGGGCCAGACGGAGTTGCTGCGGCCCCAGTTGATGAGGTCGGTAAGGTTTGCAACCAGGATGTTTTCGCTTTTAAGATAATTCTCTAGTCCCATTCAAGGGCCCCTTTTTTCCAGACATAGATATAGCAAATGAAAAGGACGCCGATAAAAATCATCATTTCCACAAACCCGAACAGGCCGAGCTTGTTATAGTAAACCGCCCAGGGATACATGAAAACGCATTCCAGGTCGAAGACCAGGAAGAGCAGGGCGATTATGTAGTATTTGATGGGTGTCTGAATGTAGGTTGCGCCGGGGGTGCGGATTCCGCACTCATACGGCTCTTTCTTGACGGCGGTTCGGCGGCGGGGCCCCAGGAAGTGTGATGCTGTAACCAGCACCACTCCAAAAAGGATTCCAACCAGCATCATGATAAGTACCGGTATATACTCCAGTAACATAGGCTCATGATCCCACTATGAACTGTTTGAACTACGTTAATGCGTACGTATCAAAAAGCTCTTTATGTGTGCTACATACTATTTCATTTGATAGCTGTCAAGAAGATAATATAGCAAATTATAATATTTATAATCATTTTAATCTAAATTATGCCTTTAATGTATAATCTAAATTAAAAATTAGAATGTCTTTTACCTTTTTTAAAATTACGCATGTTTTGTCATGCAGTTACCAAATTTCAGCACTCAGTCTGTGTTCAAGCCAGCGCTTTTGATCGGAGCTGAGGGGCCCGGTGTGCTGCTCGATCCATTCGATATCGCCGGTAAGAATGGCAAGCTTTTCAGGACCGGTCAGTTCATAGAGGTCGAGGGCATCGGCGCCGTGGTACAGCAGATCGGTGATAAAATCGGCATCCTTTGCCGCCCTTTCAAGCACTTTCAGGACTTCTTCCGTGTGGATCAGAGCCTGTTCTTCGGGCGCCTGGGACTCGGATTTTTCCAGCGCCGAGGCAACGGCCTGCAACAGCTCTTCCGGGGTGAAGGGTTTTTCAAGATAGTCGGATGCACCCAGCTTCATGGCCTGGACCGCCGATTTCACCGTGGCGTACCCGGTTATGATGACAACCGGTAACGACGGTTTTGCACGCTTCACATCGCGCAGCACCCGCATGCCGCCGATATCGGGCATGCGTATATCGGTCAGAACGATGTCATAATCGTTTTGTACCGCCAAAGCCCGGCCCTCGGTCCCCCTGAGAGTCGTTTCGATGTCGTAATCCTCCTCGGATAATATACGGCCGACACTGTCCAGCACAATCTGTTCATCGTCGATAACGAGTATCTTTTTACCTGCCATATGGTTACTCCTTCCCGATAACCCGACGCACCGCATCAAGCAGTTCATCAGGAGTAAAGGGTTTCGATAAAAACATTCCGGCCCCGGACCCCCTGGCATCCGCTATGGTGTCTTCGGTCGGATAGCCGCTCATG
>JANQGV010000199.1 GCA_028282925.1 Thermodesulfobacteriota bacterium | reverse complement strand
ATTACCTGCGGCATGTGTGTGAAGGTATGCCCTGAAGACGCCATAGCCCTGGAAGACAACCGCCCGCATATCGACTACGGCAAGTGTACCAGTTGCGGCGCGTGCATCGAAAAGTGCCCGCGAAACATTATTGTGGAACTTGTGCCAGCTGAAAAGATCGAGGAAACCGGCTCATGAGATCGATTATTGTATACTGCTCTAAAACCGGCAACACCGAAAAGGTGGCCCATGCCGTTCAGAAGGGTCTGCACGGTACAGCGGATCTGTTGAAACTGGACCTGACGCCGGAAGGGCTTTTGAAGGAACACGCGCCCCGGTTTACCTTTGACCTGTCGAATTATGACCTTATTTTCCTGGGCGGCTGGGTCATGGTGATGAAGGTGCATCCCTACCTGTCGGCATATATCAACCGGATTGAAAACCTGGAAGGCCGGAAGGTGGCCGGGTTTATGACAGGCGGGGCCATTTTTTCCCGCGGTCATGTGTACGATGATTTTACGTCGCTGCTCGACCGCAGGGGAGCGCGGGTTGTTGATTTTATGTATATTTCAACCATGCTTGGTCCGCTTCTGACCAAAAGCAAACTGCGTGCCGCCGAAGAATTTGCGCGGCATGTCATGGCGCAGGTTTGATGCGGCATGGACCATTACGGTGCGCATGCGTTGTATCTGAAAGAATGATAAGGAGATAAACGGTTGGACGGTTTTTTACCGACATTTTTACGACGCGAACAGGCCCCGCCCAAGAGCGGCAAGCGGGCCCATACGCAGCCCAGTGTTCGACCGGATGTGCCGAAACGGGTTGTGATCCCCTTGCAGGACCACCCCGATGACCCCTATGAGGTTCTCGTTGAAAAGGACCAGCAGGTGGCAATGTATCAGCAGGTCGGCATTTGCGGTTCGGAAACGGACTCTATCGTCGCCCATGCAAGTGTTTCCGGAAAGGTGGTCGATATAGGATCACGGCTGCATCCCCTGGGCTCTCCGGTGATTTCGGTGACCATAGAGGCGTGTGATAACGGTCTGGAGGTCAATACCCGCCCGTTTCGCGAGTGGGATGGGAGCAGCGTGTCCGATTTTTTGCGGCAGAAAGGGCTGCCGCTTAGTTATGGCTGTTTTGATACCTGTTCGGTGCTGGTTGTAAACGTAACGGAGTTTGAGCCTTCTTTCACCTCCGGCTGCAGGCTGCTGTTTGAGGAGCCGGAAGAAGTAACCAGTGGGCTTAAAATACTGCTGGAGGCCTGTAGTGCCGACAGGGCCGTTGTTATGGTCGAGAAAAAACAGCCGGATGTGGTTATGGCTGTGGAGGACATCTGCCGGGCCGTCGACAATGTCCGGATGGAAGCGGTCGACAGCCCGTGCCCGGTAACCGTGCATGAGCTGACTGCACTGCAGTGTGCGTATGAAAAAAACCAGGCGGACACCCGTGACCAAAACCGTATGCTGGTGGTGGACCCCCAAATGCTTGTTGCGGTGCATAATGCCTATGTTCTCGGGATTCCGTTTGTAGAGCAACTGATAGCGCTCAGCGGATCGGGCGTTCATGCCCCCCACAACATGTGGGTGCGCCACGGGACCATGCTTGCCGATATTATCCTCCAGGCCGGGGGTAATGTGTCCACGATCGGCAGGGTGAATATCGGCGGACCTATGATCGGACTACCCCAGCATACCCTGGAAGTGCCGATCATCAAGCCCGCGCGCGGTATTTTCGCCGCAGTGGCCCTGGCGTTCGATGAGGAGCACCACTCCCGTTTTTATCAGCGGTGTGCCTGCGTCCGCTGCGGCAAATGTGTGGATGTCTGCCCGGCGGGAATCGTGCCGAATATCATCGCCGAGCTTGTTGAAAGCCGGCGGGCGGAAGAAGCCGCCGAAATGGGTTTGTTTTCATGCCTTGAGTGCGGCCTGTGTCACTATATTTGTCCGTCTATTATTCCCCTGGTGGAATTGTTCAAGCTCGGCAAAGTGCGCCTCAAAGGAACGGACGCGTTATTGACGTTCCGTAGTTTTAAAATGCTGTCCGGTGAACCAGAGAATAGGTAAGTGCTGTTATGGAAAAGCCCTATATTGTTTCCTCACCGCCATACATGCGTAATGGAGAAACCGCGCACTGTTTGATGTTTGATGTGTATATCGCCTGTCTGCCCATAGCGCTGGCAAGTGTGTATTTTTTCGGTCTGCGTGCGTTCCTGATCATGTTTCTGGGGGCACTGACCGCAAAAATGACCGAAGCGGCGATTCAGATATTTTTCAAGGTGGGGCGCGGCAGTTTTCGTGACCTGCTCACGATGCGGCCGTTTTTTTACAATACCATCAGCAATGAGGAGATCACGGTTGTCGACGGCAGTGCGGTGGTCACCGGGCTGCTCCTGGCACTGACCCTGCCGCCCACGGTGCCGTTATGGATGCCCGTTGTGGGATCCTTTGTGGCCATTGCTTTCGGCAAGCATGTTTTCGGCGGGCTCGGTCATAATATTTTCAATCCGGCCCTGGTGGGGCGGGCATTTCTCCTGGCCGCCTGGCCGGGGGCCATGACAACCTGGCGGCCGCCCGTAACGTGGTTCGGTTCGGCCGAAACGGTTGATGCCGTGAGTACCGCCACCCCCCTGGCCGCACTGAAAATGCAGGGGCAGACAACGCCGCTGCTGGATGTGCTTATCGGTAATTGCGGGGGCTGCGTCGGGGAAACTTCAGCTATCGCGGTGTTGCTGGGGGCGGCATACCTGCTGTATAAGGGGACCATCAGCTGGCATATTCCCGTCTCGTACCTCGGTACCGTTTGTGTACTGGCGCTGGTGCTGGGCGGCGATCCGCTGTTTCACCTGTTTGCAGGCGGACTGATGCTGGGGGCCTTTTTCATGGCAACCGATGTGGTTACCAGTCCGGTCACCTGCCTGGGGCGAATCCTGTTCGGTTGCGGAGCCGGGATTTTGACCATGATTATCCGCCAGTTCGGAGGGTATCCGGAAGGGGTTTGTTATGCAATCCTGATTATGAACAGCCTCAGCCCGCTACTGGACCGGGTAACGGCAAAGCATGTCAAGCAAAATGAAATTCAGGTGCCGCTTTTGAAAAGGGTAGGAAAAAGCTGAGCGGTATGGTCGGCGCATACAACCGCTCAGCCGTTATACACATTTTAGTCGTTGAACCCCAGCTCTGAAATAATCTGCTCTATATCCTTAAAATCATCACCGGATACATCCAGAAGCTCAAATCCCACATCATATGAAATATCGTTGATGCTTTTTTTACACCACTTGCATTTTGCACCGAAGTTCAAATACTCTTTTTCGCTCATGTCCGTCTGCAGCAGTACCTTCAGCTTCATTGTAACGCCCGGATCGATGGGCGATTCGCTCATAATCATTATGCCATGGGTGGTAATATCAACCAGGTAGCCTATAACCTCGTTCAAGTCCTGTTCCATGACCCTCAAATAGTAGATTAAATGACGTCTTTTTACCCTGCGTTGATCACCTGTCATAATCTGTCTCCATGAGCTTGAAAATGGTTAATGAATGCCTCGTTTGCCTGAAGTGCATCTGTTTCTGGATGGCTGTATAAAATTTGCTTTATATGGTGTTGATAAAATTTTGATTAATTTATGTCTTTTATAGCATAAAAATATTTTTTTTAAAATTAAACTTTACAGGATGCGAAAAAGAAATGTTGCACTTTGACCGCTTTGGCTTGTATAGTATTGATTTCTTTTGCATATTCTTACAGGAAGCTCAGAAGAGTATACTTAATCCGGGACGAGGATTTATACCGGCATGCATGCCATTGAAACCCGTGGTTTAACAAAAAAATTCGATGCGTTGACGGCTGTCAAGCAGGTCGACCTGCAGGTTGCCCAAGGGGAAATCTTCGGCCTGCTGGGGCCCAACGGCGCCGGTAAGACGACCTTTATTAAAATGCTGTCGACCCTGAGTGAGCCCACAGAAGGGGACGCCCGGGTGTGGGGACATGATATCCGCAGGGAAAAAGATGCGGTGCGGCACGATATCGGGATGGTTTTTCAGGACCCGGCAGTGGACGACCGACTCACCGGCAGGGAGAATCTCGATTTCCATGCCCGGATGTACGGTATGAAGAAAACCGACCGCATCAGCAGAATCGGCGAGGTCCTGGACCTTGTGGGCTTGACCGATAAAGCCGGGGAACTGCTGCGCAACTATTCCGGCGGCATGAAACGCCGCCTGGAAATCGCCAGGGGGCTTATGCATTTCCCCCGGGTGCTGTTTCTGGATGAGCCGACGCTGGGCCTCGATCCCCAGACGCGTTATCATATATGGGAATACATTAAAGGGCTCAACGCACAGGAACAGGTGACCATTGTTTTGACAACGCACTATATGGAAGAAGCCGATGAGCTATGTTCGCGTATCGGCATCATTGATTACGGTTCTATCCTGGTTATCGATACGCCGGAGGCGCTGAAGAACACCCTGGGCAACGATTTGCTGACCGTAAAAGCAGCCGACCTGGATGCCCTGCAGCAGGCCTTCGGCAATGAGTCCTGGGTTTTGGAGGTGAATCGTTTTGACTCCAGCCTGGTTCTCAGTGTGCAGCAGGGTGAAGAAAAGGTGCCCCTGGCGGTCAACACCGCTCAGAAACACGGCGTTACCCTTACGTCGGTTTCCGTACGGAAACCGACCCTTGATGACGTGTTTCTGCACTATACCGGAAAGAGTATCAGGGAGGAAGATGTTTCTGAGAAGGACCAGATCCGGGGACGGATGCGCATGCACGGGAGCGGCCGCCGATGAAAAATATTATCAACATCCAGGCTATCTATGTGTTATGGCTGCGGGAGATGAAGCGCTACCTGCGGGCCAAAAGCCGGATTGTGGGCTCGCTGGGCATGCCGTTTTTCTTTTTACTGTTCCTGGGTACCGGGTTTAAAAATTTTCGTCCCGGCACCGTGCCGCCCGATGTTGATTATCTGAATTTTGTGGCCCCGGGTATCCTGGCAATTGTGCTGCAAATGGGTTCGATGATGACCGGCATTGCCATCCTGTGGGACCGGCAGTTCGGTTTTTTGAAGGAAATTATGGTTGCACCGGTTTCGCGGATATCAATTGTGCTGGGCCGAACCGCGGGCGGTATGACCACGGCGCTGTTCCAGGGCTTTCTGTTTATCGGGGTGGCCTTTTTTGTGGGATTGCGCATCGAAAGCATTACGGGCGTGATTGTGGCCCTCTGTTTCATGGTGCTGATCGCATGTTCGTTCGTCAACCTCGGGCTGGCCATTTCATCGCTTATGCGGGATATGCAGGGATTCAGCCTAGTGATGAACTTTATCATGGTCCCGATTTTTCTTTTGTCGGGGGCACTGTTCCCGGTTGAGCAGTTTCCCGTGTGGGTCCGGGTGCTTTCCTATATCGATCCGTTGTTTTACGGGGTGGACGGCCTGCGATACGGCCTTATAGGTGTATCGAAATTTCCCCTGTGGCTGGATTTTTCAATGCTGTTGCTGTTTTGTGCTTTTATGGTGGGACTGGGAGCCTACCTGTTTTCGAAGGTTGATGTGGACTAATACCGTTTTTCCGCCGGGGTCGGCGGAATACGTGTGAGCGGGTTTTTTAGATTGTGGCTATGAAAAAACAGTTAATCCTTGCTTCCGGTTCGCCGCGCCGCAGCAGTATGCTTACGGACCTGGGGGTCCGTTTTAAGGCGGTTGTAAGTGGCTATGAAGAGACGGCCCATTGCGGCAGGCAGTCCCCGGACGCCTATGTCTGTGAGCATGCACGGGGAAAAGCCGGCGATGTCGCGCGTCGCTACAAACGTGCAATCGTCATCGGCGCCGACACGGTGGTGGTGTATCGCAACCGGGTTCTGGGCAAGCCGTCGACCAGGGAGGAAGCGTTTGACTATCTGTCCCTGTTGAACGGCAAAACCCATTCGGTCTATACGGGTCTGCACCTGATCAACACGGAAGCAGATGTTGCGACGAGCGGATATGAGAAGACCCTGGTTACGTTTCGTTCTCTGACCGAAGCGGAAATAAAGGGCTATCTCGGCCGTATAAACCCTCTGGACAAGGCCGGCGCCTATGCTATCCAGGGAGCGGGAGCCCTTATCGTGAAGGGCATAAAGGGCTGTTATTATAATGTTGTGGGCTTCCCCATTGCAAAGCTTGAAGACATGCTGTTGCAACAGGGGTGCTCTCTGTTTGATTTTGTCAAGTAACTGCATTCGTGCATGTTGTGAGGAGAAGAAGGGAATGATTAATAAGAGATCGCTGTCGGTTTTTTTGCTGGTTGCGGCATTGTGCTTTTCCGTACCCGGACTTGCCAAGGTGATAAAAGAGTACTATCCCAACGGCAATCTCATGGCTGAAATAGAGTTAAAAGGCTGGAAGCTGCACGGCATCAGCAAGGCCTACTATGAGACGGGTGAGCTGATGGAGGAAACGAAATATGAGAAAAGCAAGCCCCTTCAGAAGAAGGTCTATTACAAGAGCGGGAAGCTGAAAGAGCTGTGGGACTACACAAAGGCCGTCAATCCGGATGAGATAGCCGGCGTGCAGTATTTTGATGAAAGCGGCAAGCTGATAGAAGAGAAGATTGTAAAGAAAAAGAAGCGTAAATCCAAACGCACGAAAAAGAAATGAACCGGATTGTACTGATAACCGGCGGCGTGAAAAGCGGCAAAAGCGCCTGGGCCCTTACCCATGGTGAAGAGCTGGGTGCCCGGCGGGGATTTATCGCCACGGCAACCGCCCTGGACGGGGAAATGCAGAAAAAAATCGATCTTCATCAAGAGGAGCGGGGTGCGCGCTGGCAAACGATCGAAGAACCCCGTGATCTTCCCGGGCAACTCGTCGCTGCTGACCGTGAGTATGATGTTGTGCTGGTTGACTGTCTGACGCTGTGGGTTTCAAACCTCTTGACGCTGTATGAGCTGTCCGAGGATGCCGTTAGTGAGGCATTCGGAGACCTTACAAGCGTCCTGGCGGAATGCCGGTCGACTATTATTTTCGTGACCAATGAAGTCGGTATGGGCATCATGCCGATGGAACGTATATCCCGCCGGTACCAGAATATGCTGGGACGGCTGAATAAGGAAATTGCCGCTCTTGCCGACAGCGTCTATTTTATGGTGTCCGGCATTGCGACAAAGATAAAATAACAAAGGCTGTGTAAGTCTATGCGACTGTGTAAGTTGAATGGATTATAGTGCTTTTGTTGAAAATAATTAGATATGACGCAAGCGCCACCTCCTTTTCTTTGCGCGCCAAAGAAAAGGAGGCAAAAGAAAGGCGCCCTGCAACTTGCCCCGCCTAATAGGCGGGATACCCTCGCGGCACGATTTCAACCGGCGGGTCAACAAACTCGTCCCGGCAAGCCGGGACTCAGACATGTCGACCCTTGCTTCCGTCTGAAATCGCTGCACTCGGCTGCGTTGCAAAGGGATGCATGAATTGAAGGGTGATTTCTTAATGTAACCCTTTATTGCCTGTGAAGGGTTACTTGTAAAATACTATTTTGAAGATGGATGCAAAAAAAATGCTCGTGTCTATGTAGAACAAGCTTAAAGAAAGAAAATATTTAAATTGAGAACGTGTCAATGAACCCCAGCGTATTGCTTTTCGAACACCCGCGCATCCCTTCAGAGTCCCATTATAATGATGTGGCCAATGCACCCCTGTCGGCGTGTTTGATGAGCGGCTACATTGCCGCCGCACTCCGGCAGCATGACGTGCCGGCCGACATATATGAAGCGTACCTGGCCGATAAGACCTGTGAAACGTGTTTTGCCGAGTTGACGCGGATGGATTTTGATTTCCTGGGGGTGCATGCCGTCTATTTCTGGGAGCACACGCCTGAACTGTTCAGACTGCTGAAGCGCGTGAAGGAAAGCAAGCCCGAAGTGCCCGTTGTACTGTATGGCTTTTTCCCTACCTTTGCCTGGCGGCAGATTCTGGAAACATATGACTGTGTGGATGCGGTTGTTGTGGGTGAGCCTGAGGAGACCTTTGTCGACCTTCTTGATGCATATGCCCGCCGGGGAAGCGGGTGTTTTGCAACGGTTGCGGGGATCGCCCGGCGCGCGGGTGATGACATTGTGCTGAACCCGCCGCGACCCCTGATCGAACGACTCGATGATGTACCGATGCCTTGTCGGTCCGACCTTTTTACGCAGTCGCTGGGGGGTGTTGTTCTGGGCAGCAGGGGTTGCTACAATGCCTGTACGTTTTGCTGCATTCCGCCCTTTTATGGAGATCACACCTGCCGGCGGGGGCGAAGTCCCGAAAATATCGTTACAGAAATTGAAGCACTTCTTCCCCGTCTTAGCCGTAAATATATTTATTTTCTCGATGCAAACTTTTTTGGTAAAGGCGATGCAGGGCAAAAAAGGGCACTTGATATTGCAAACAGGCTGCGGGTATTGAATATCGAGTTCGGACTTGAATGCCGCTGCAATGATGTAACTGAAGAGACATTCGGCCTCCTGGCGGAAGCAGGGCTGCGGGATGTGTTCCTGGGGATTGAAAATGTGGTGCCTTCTGTTTTGAAGCGGATGAAGAAGGGGGCTGGTGAAACGGTTACGGCCCGTGCTCTGGGCATTTTACGCAAGAACGGTATTGAACCCAATGCCGGGTTCATCATGTTCGAGCCGGATTCCGATCTGGCCGATGTGCGGCGAAACTATGCTTTTTTATCGGCACACAATCTTTTGAATCAACTGGAGACTACGGCCAATGTGCTCTACCACCGTGAGATTGTGTTACGCGGGATGCAGCACTTTGATGAGCTTGAAGGCCGGGGACGCTTTGTGAGCAAAGACAGCCTGCACTATGAAGGCTGCTACCGTTTTGTCGATCCGTCGGTGCAGTTTCTGGCCGATTTGATGTCTGTTGTGTGCCGCCGGGTTTTGCGGGCCATGGAACACCACCGCTCTCCCATATGCTGGCGCAATACTACGTCATCCGTATCGCAACGGGTCAACGAGTATGTACGCGGATTTTTTGATACCGTTCTCCAGCGGCTTGAGAAGAATGATATTTCTTGTACGGACGATGCATTGCAGCGCCTGGAGAATGAAGCCCTGGATTTTATAGAGGGGTTGATTGTTGAAGAACGTGTTTGCCAGTCCTAACCTGAACAGCCTGCTGCAGTTCGGCATGGCGTGTAATGCTTCGCAGGTGCTCTGCGAGGCGCTCCGTATGGGGCTGTTTGACCTCTGCTCCGGCAAGCCCCTTTCCGGGCGTAGTCTGGCCCGGCGGCTGAAATATTCCGAACCGGCCTTAAAAAGGTTTTTGCAGGCGTTGTGTGCCCTTGGCCTTATTGAAGAACATGACGGAGGATTTCGTTCCGGTGCTCTGGCCCGTACATACCTCTGCCGGGAAAGTGAAGAGTATCTGGGGAGCTTTTTTCTGCATCAGGAAAGCCTGCGGGAACCCCTGGCGAATTTGGGGCATGCGCTTCAGTCTGGAACCATGGCACCCCCGAAAGGCAAACGCCTTGCCGCATATGCCCGGCAGCTGAAGCTTTTTCTGGATGCCATGGACAACCTGGGGAGGCATAAAAGCCGGCTGATAGCCCGGAGTATACCGCTCAAAAAAATCGATACAATGCTCGATCTCGGCGGTGGACTCGGTACCTATTCGATCGGGTTTGCCGGTAAGAACCATGCTCTGCGTTCTGTAGTGTGCGACCTGGAGGATGTGGTCAAACATACCTCTGCTGCCATAAAGAGTGCCGGACTTGCGGATCGCATACAGGCCCGGGAATGCCAGTGCCTGTATGACCCCTTGCCGGCAGGGCCTTTCGATCTCGTGTTTGTTTCGAATCTTTTACATATTTACAACGCAGCCGAGAGTAAAAAAGTGCTTCGCAAGGCCGCGGGGGTTTTAAAAAAGGGCGGGATACTGCTTGTGCATGATTATCTTTACGGTATCGGCGATCAGGTGGGCGTGGGGCTGTTTGATATGACCATGCTGACCGGGACCCCCTCGGGCTGCTGCCACCATAAAGATGCGGTTGTCCAGTGGGTGCGTCGCATTGGTATCGGCGGTGTCCGGTCATCAGCGGTTTCGGGCGGGACGTCGATTATATACGGTAAAAAACAATAAACAACAGCGGACTGCTGTTTCAAATCAGTATGAGGAGTAATGCCGGTGGATATTGAAAAATGTGTTAGTTCGATCCAGCCTCTGGATGAGATCTGGCTCACCAGGGCTCAGGAACAGCTGGATAAGCTTGCAATTCCGCTTGGAAGCCTCGGCCGGCTCATGCAGCTCGGCAAACAGTATGCCGCAATTCGCAAAACCATCAAGCCTGCCATTCGAGATAAACGGATTTTTACCTTCGCAGCGGACCACGGGGTTGTTGCCGAAGGTGTAAGCGCCTTTCCGCAGGAGGTTACCCGGCAGATGGTTTTCAACTTTATGCGCGGCGGGGCGGGTGTCAATGTGCTGGGGAGGCATGCCGGTGCGACGGTTACGGTTGTCGATATCGGTGTCGATTATGATTTTGAAGATGTGGACGGCCTGGTGAAGCGCAAAGTGGCCCGGGGAACCCGTAATATGGCAATCGAATCTGCCATGAGCAGGGACGAGGCTTTGCAGGCTATCGGTGTTGGTATTGAACTGGCTCGCGAAGCGGCCCGGCAGGGGACCGACCTTGTGGGCACCGGTGATATGGGGATCGGCAACACCACACCGAGCAGCGCCATTATCGCGGTGCTTTCCGGGTGTTCAGCTGCGGAAGTAACCGGGCGCGGGACCGGTATTGGTGATGATGCCCTGCAGAAAAAAGTGGAGACTATCGAGCGGGCGCTGGCCCTGCATAACCCCGATCCGGCCGACCCCATAGGGGTGCTGGCTGCGGTGGGCGGACTTGAAATTGCGGGCATCGCCGGTCTTATTATCGGTGCGTCTTCCGAGGGTATTCCCGTTGTCATAGACGGTTTTATTTCCGGGGCCGGTGCGGTTGTCGCCTGCGCTCTGAACCCCGTAATCCGTCAGTATCTGTTTGCGGCCCATCTCTCAATGGAGAAGGGCCATCGCAGTATGCTTGACTATATGGGGCTGGAGCCGTTGCTTGACCTTGATTTGCGCCTGGGGGAGGGTACCGGAGCAGCTCTGGGTATCGGCCTGGTGGAGGCGGGTGCTAAAATTTTAACTGAAATGCTTACTTTTGAGGAAGCGGGGGTCACGGAAGGTTCGTGCTCCTGAAACAGCCGGGCACTATACACGATATATCGAACGTTTAAATGATAAGGAAAGAGGGAAGCACCATGACAACACAGATTGAATATGCACGCAAAGGGGAAATTACTCCGGAAATGAGTGAGATTGCCGCCAGGGAGCACATGGAACCGGAATTATTGCGGGAGCGGGTTGCCGCCGGACAGATTGTAATTATTAAAGATTACCAGAATGGATCGCGGTCGGCCGCGGTGGGGAAAGGATTATGCACCAAGGTGAATGCCAGCATCGGTACCTCATCGGATATCGTAGACCATGATCTGGAATTGCGCAAAGCACGTATTGCCCAGGACGAAGGGGCCGATACCCTGATGGAGCTGAGCGTTGGTGGTGACCTTGACGCTATCAGGCGCACCATTATCGGAGGCATTGATTTGCCGGTCGGCAATGTGCCTCTGTACCAGGCGTTCTGCGAGGTGAAACGAAAATATAACGACCCGGCCAAGCTGGACGAAGAATACCTGTTTGAGATGATTGAGCGCCAGTGTGCAGACGGTATTGCGTTTATGGCGGTGCATTGCGGCATTAATACGCTCTCCATAGAGCGCCTGCAAAAGCAGGGCTACCGCTACGGCGGGCTGGTTTCCAAAGGCGGGGCGTCCATGGTGCGCTGGATGATGGTTAATAAGAAGGACAACCCCCTGTATGAAAAATTCGACCGCGTGGTGGAAATCCTGAAGAAGTATGATGTTGTTTTGAGCCTCGGCAACGGTATGCGGGCCGGCGCCATTCATGATTCAACCGACCGGGCCATGATTCAGGAGTTGATCATCAACTGCGAATTGGCCGAGATCGGCCGTGAAATGGGCTGCCAGACCATGGTTGAAGGACCCGGGCATGTTCCCCTGGATGAGATAGAGTCGAACATCCAGCTACAGAAAAAAATGAGCGGGGATGCACCGTATTATGTGCTGGGTCCCATCACAACCGATGTTGCTCCGGGCT
>JANQGV010000170.1 GCA_028282925.1 Thermodesulfobacteriota bacterium | reverse complement strand
GTTTGTTGACCCGCCGACTGAAATCGTGCCGCGAGGGCATCCCGCCCGTTTTTGGCGGGACACGTTGCAGGGCGCCTTTCTTTTGCCCCCTTTTCTTTGGCGCGCAAAGAAAAGGGGGAGGCGCTTGCGTCTTATTAATTTTTTATTTACGCTTCGATTTTTCAAGACACATAACGCATCACTGTTTCAGCGCATCCACGACACTATGAATAACGGTTACCTGGCAATAGTTCTGCACGCGCATCTTCCTTTTATAAGGCATCCCGAGCATGAGACCTTTCTGGAGGAAGACTGGCTGTACGAAGCCATAACCGAGTGCTACCTGCCCCTGCTCCAGGTGCTTGAACGGCTGGATGTCGACAATGTCGAGCACCGCCTTACAGTATCACTGTCACCCACCCTGCTTTTCATGCTGAGCGATCCGCTGCTGCAAAAGCGCTACTGCTCCCGGCTTGAGACCTTAAAGCGCCTGGCCCGGAATGAAATAAAACGCACTGCCGATGAACCGGCATTCAACCGCCTGGCCCGGCACTACCACGACCTCTTCAGCACCGCTCAGGAGCTTTTCATACACAAATACGACCGTGATCTTGTGGCGGCATTCGGTCACTTCCAGGAAAAAGGACAATTAGAAATCATAACCAGTTGCGCCACCCATGCCTATCTGCCCCTTATGGATAAAAATGCAACAGCCATGCGGGCCCAGATAGAAACCGGCATACGCTGCTATGAAAAAAAGTTCCATCGTCTGCCGGCCGGAATCTGGCTGCCTGAATGCGGTTATGATGACGATGTTGACGCTGTTTTGGCCGATACGCCTCTCAGGTACTGCTTCCTGGAATCCCACGGCATTCTCAATGCCGCTCCACGACCCAGGTACGGAGTCTTTGCACCCGTGTGCTGCCCCGGCGGCATTGCGGCCTTCGGCCGGGACCCCGAATCATCCAAGCAGGTATGGAGCGCCCACGGCGGGTATCCGGGAGACCCCGATTACCGCGAATTTTATCGTGATATCGGTTATGACCTCGATCACGAGTATGTTAAACCCTTTTTGCACAGCGACGGGTCCCGGGTGCACACCGGTATTAAATATTATCGCATCACCGGCAGCGAAGACAAACAGCCCTACGATCCTGATAACGCCCGGCAAAAGGCGGCCGTTCAGGCCGAGCATTTTATCTCCTGCAGGGAAAAGCAGATTACGGACCTTGCCGGGCTGCTGGACAGAAAACCGCTTATTGTTGCTCCCTTTGATGCCGAACTTTTCGGGCACTGGTGGTATGAAGGCCCCCAATGGCTTGAATATACGCTCCGGGCCGCCGCCGATAATCCCGCGGTTCGTTTGATAACGCCTTTTGAGTATCTGGAAGAATATCCCGACCTGCAGCCCGTCACCCCTTCGCCGTCAAGCTGGGGCTGGCAGGGCTACAGTGAGACATGGCTCAACGACCGCAACGACTGGATCTACCCCCACCTGCACCGTGCAGCCGAACTCATGACGGAACTTGCCCGTGTAATACCCCGGGCACATGGACCGACCCTGCGCGCCCTCAATCAGGCGGCCCGGGAACTGTTGCTGGCCCAGAGCAGCGACTGGCCTTTTATTATGACCACCGGCTCTTCCCCCGAGTATGCCTCTACGCGCATCCAGACCCACCTGGACACCTTTCTGCACCTGCGGGATGCAATTCTTGATGATTGCATCGATATCCAACGGCTCAAAAAGTTTGAAAACGACAACAACATTTTTCCGGATATCGATTACCGGATATATCTATAGCGCCTGCCCCTTCCCAAAGCACCCGGTCAGTTATAACCTCCTGATTTAACTACATCAATTGCCCTACCCTTTACAGCATCTTTTTTAATCTTTATATAAAGTTAGATGCCGGTTATGCCGAAATAATGCCTATGTCCAAAAAAAGGGGAAGCAACAGCATATGAAGATGCACTGTTTTTCACTCCGAAACGGAATCCTGATATGTTTCATCACAGCCTGTGCAATGACGGCCTATGCGGCTGAAAAACCGGCTTGCTCAAAACAGGAAGAAAAAACGCTGCTTTCCATTGCCCGGGCGACCCTTCAGCAATACCTCAATGAGCACAGAACACCTGTGCTTGCAGGCTACGCCATTACTGAAGCGCTGCAAAGCAATTGCGGGGTTTTTGTAACCCTTAAAGAAAACAACTCTGATAATCTAAGGGGTTGCATCGGCTACATTCTCGGTGTGAAACCTTTGGCCGAAGCCGTGGTAGACTGCACAATCCAGGCCGCAACCCGCGATCGGCGGTTCAGGCCCATGAAAGAAAAAGAGGACGATTCCGTCTATATAAGCATATCCGTTCTGTCTCCACCAAAAAAAGTAGCACGGTTTGAAGATATAGAGATCGGCAGGCACGGCCTTATTATTACCAAAGGCAACGCATCCGGCGTGTTACTCCCCCAGATTCCCATCGAATGGGGCTGGGACCGCAACGCCTACCTTAAGGCAATATGCAAAAAAGCAGGTTTACATGAAGCGGCCTGGCAGGACCCGGACACGGAACTGTACTCATTTACGGCCCAGGTATTTGATGAACATTCACAATAAATTAATAATACAGCTATATATAACACCATACCCGAAAGGAGAATCAGTTATGACACGCAACACCAGAAACCCAGCCAAAATTTTTTGCCTTGTCGTGCTTATCGGCTTGGTCTTTATTGCCCCGGCCCAGGCGGCTATCAGGGCAAATGCCAGCTTAACCGCCGATGAGGACGGTTTGTCCTTAAGCTACATGATTCCCATTGTAGGAATCGGCACCGTCAACCTTACCAAAGCGGGCGACACCGACACCATCAACATCCGGTTCTTAACCATCAACATCGCGGATGTAGAACTTGAGCTTCTCGCCATCAACGCCGACAACGAAACCCTTGATCTGCAAGTGTCCGCAACCACCCCCCTTACACCGGAAGAGCCCTTTGAGTCGATTATTACCGTACCCTTCGGAACGGCCGAACTGGGGGTTGTTGCCAATCTGTTGGGTCAGCTTTTCATGCCGGTGGGCAATCATGATATCGACATTTCGGTTCTCATTTCACGGCTACGGACCAGGTACGAAGCCAATGTCGACCTTCCGCCGATTGTCGAAGACCTGCAGCTTGAAGGACAGGCGGTAGACAACCAGGTAGATATCGAGATACCCGATGTCGCCGACCTCAGTTTCATTCTGGAACCCGGCAACCTCTTCACCCAGGTTACCTATTCCTTCAAGGTCCAAGTACCCGAGATACCGGGTGGTGGTGAAGGCGAGGGTGTTCCCGATCTCGGCATACCGCCCATTGAAGGCGGTCCCGTTGTGGTACCCAACGGAAGCTACCATATTTGGATCGATCTTGATATGGACCTTGAAAAACTGCTCATGTAGCCGCCGTATACAACATGCTTTACGCAAAAGGACCTGCGAATTGTCACCATTCGCAGGTCCTTTGTATATACATTTCAGATATGACGTTCGTTTATGCTGAGGGGGCATCCCGGTCCAGGATCTCCCTGAGTTTGTGCGACAACTCTTTAATGGCAAAAGGCTTTTGAATGAAACCGTTACACCCCTGCTGCAAAATCTCCATAGCCTCGCCGTCCTTACTGTATCCGCTCGACAGCAGCAGCTTGGTGGCGGGACTGACCTCCCGTATCCGGTTGCACAGTTCTCCGCCACCCATGCCCGGCATGATCAAATCGACAATAGCCAGGTCGATACGTGTTTTGTTCATTTGCAGCACATTCAGGGCTTCGTCTCCGCTGGAGGCGGTAAGCGCTGTATACCCGATGGCCTCAAGGATCTCCATACCCACATCAAGCATGGTTTCTTCATCGTCGACCAGCAGCACCGTTTCCGATCCCCGCTGAATTTCCCCGGTAGGTTGCTCGACTTTTTCCACCTCTTTGTCTGAAACGGGCAGGTAAACCGTGAAAACCGTCCCTTCGCCCTTTTTGCTTTGTACAGTAATAGTGCCGTCGTGGTTGGCGACAATACCGTACGCCGAGGCAAGACCCAGACCGGTACCCTTTTCAGATCCCTTGGTGGTGAAAAACGGCTCAAAAACCCGTTGCCGGACCGCCTCATCCATTCCGATTCCGGTGTCTC
>JANQGV010000291.1 GCA_028282925.1 Thermodesulfobacteriota bacterium | reverse complement strand
GGCCGGGCTTTTCTTTTTTGTGCTTGATGCGGGGATTTTCAGTTTTTTACCGGCCATGAGGGTAGAGCGACTTGACATGCGGTTGAGTTTCCTGACGGCGGAAACCGTGGTGCCGTATTTCAGGGCAATGCCCGAGAGGGTATCACCGCGTTTGACGACATGATATGTGGGCCTTCTCTTTGGTTTCGGGGCGGGTGTTTCCCGGTACTGGTAGGGTACTTTCAGCTTCTGGCCTATTTTTATCGTGCTGCGGCCGGACAGTCCATTCATCTGCCGCAGTTCGCTTACGGCAAGTTTATAACGCTGGGCAATGCCGGACAGGGTATCGCCCCGTTTGACAACATGGTAGGTTGTGTCGGGCTGGGCAAACAGCTTTGTCTCTTTGGCTCCGGACAGAAACTTTTCCACAGCGGTGGTGATTCGTTTGGAGAAATCGTTTTGAAACGAAGCGGTTTTCATACGCTTTTCCCGGGAGGGATTGCTGATAAAGTCTGTTTCAATCAGAATGGAGGGGATGTCGGGAGCCCTGAGTACGGCAAAATTGGCCTGCTGCGTTTTACGGGTGTGCAGCCGGTTTGTTTTTGCGATTTCGGCAAGGGTTATGCCGGCGAGCTGTAAGCTTGAGTTGAGACTATGGGTCTGTACCAGGTCGAAAATGATTGCACTGAGATCGCCGTTGCCGTGGTCGAGGGGGACACCCCCGATAAAATCGGATGCGTTTTCCTTCTTGGCAACCATTTTGGCGGTGTTGCTGGAAGCTCCCTTGAAGGAAAGGCAGTATACCGAGCTGCCGGCCGCGCGTTTGCTGAAGCTGGAGTCGGCATGAATGCTGATGAACATATCGGCGCCGTACTGTTTGGCAATATCTATGCGTTTGCGCAGAGGGATGAAGTAGTCGCCCTTGCGCGTCAGATATGCCTTGATTCCTTTGCGGCGGTTCAGCCGGTCAACGGTCTTTTTGGCAATGGCAAAAACAATGTCTTTTTCCATGGTGCCCCGTCGGCTGACCGCGCCGGGATCTTCGCCGCCGTGACCCGGGTCGATAACCACGATAACATCCCCGAGACCTTTTTGGTGTTTGCGTACTTTTTCCCGCTTGTTTGCGGCGGCCTGTTCAAGGTCGCGGCGGTTGATGTCGACCACCAGGCGGGGAGGCTTTTTGCCGATTTTTTTGAGAGGGAATATGGTATGTTCTGATTTTTTCTGCAGATCGAGTACAATACGGATCGTGTTGCCGCTGTTGCGTGAGGCCCTAATGGTTTTGACGATACCGTCGTTGATGGTCAACAGGCTCCTGGGTACAGAGCCTCCGAAATCTTTCAGGTCGATAACCAGCCGGTCGGGTCCGCTCAGGGAAAAAGAGTCGTAGCGGGCTTCATGCTGCAGGTCGAGAACAACCCTGGTAAAGGTGGGGGACGACCAATGGCGAATGTCGGAGAGACGGTTTTTGGCAGCCTGTGCGCAGTCACCGAAAAGAAGCACAAAGGCTGCAACCAGAAAACAGCTCAGCAGGAGTGCTTTCGGGTAACGGGATGGTGGTTTTGTTAGTACCTGTGTCATAAATGTGGTTCCGGTCATGTGGCCGGGTTATCTTACCTATAACACAAAATCGACATGAAAAAAATGGATTATTATACAGTGCAGGTCGGAACGACTTAGCTCAGGTCCGGTTTTTGTACATGCCAGCGGGTATGCTGTTCGTAAGCGTGAGCGCAACGCAGCATGGTTTCTTCTGCAAACACGTTCCCCACAATCTGCAGCCCGATGGGCAGTCCTGAAGAGCTGTATCCGCACGGAAGGGAAATGCCGGGAAGTCCCGCCAGATTGACCGGGATGGTGAAGATGTCCAGCAGGTACATGCTGAGCGGATCATTAATCTTTTCACCCAGTTTGAACGCCGGGGCCGGAGCCACCGGTGTTACGATAAGATCGCACTCTTTGAAAGCGTCTGTAAAGTCGCGGCGAATCAGGGTGCGGACCTGGGAGGCTTTTTTGTAGTAGGCATCGTAGTATCCGGCGGACAGGGCATAGGTGCCGATCATTATCCGGCGCTTTACTTCGGTGCCGAATCCTTCGGACCGCGACCGAACATACATGTCCTTCAAATCCGCTGCACCGTCGGTGCGATAGCCGTATTTGACCCCGTCGTAGCGGGCCAGGTTTGAGCCGGCTTCAGCCGGAGCAATAAGGTAATAGACCGCCACGGCATAGTCGGTATGGGGCAGGCTGATATCAACAATGCGTGCGCCCTGCTTTTCCAGCTCGGCTATGGCATCCCGTACGGCTTTTTCAACTTCCGGGTCCAGCCCTTCCACAAAATATTCTTTGGGAACCCCCAGGCGCAAGCCGGAAATGTCCCGGGTAAGGGCTTTGCAATAGTCGGGGACGGGCCGGTTGATTGAGGTGGAATCTTTTGCATCGTGACCGCTGATTGCATTGAGCAGAATGGCGGCATCCTCAACGTCCTTTGTTATGGGGCCCACCTGGTCGAGGGACGAGGCATAGGCTATCAGTCCGTAGCGTGACACGCGGCCATACGTGGGTTTCAGCCCAACCACACCGCAGTAGGAAGCGGGCTGCCGGATCGATCCGCCCGTATCGGTTCCCAGGGCGGCAATACACTCGTCGGCGGCGACTGCGGCTGCGGAGCCCCCGCTTGATCCGCCCGGCACGTGATCAAGATCCCACGGATTGCACACCGCGCCAAAGCAGGATGTTTCATTGGACGAGCCCATGGCAAATTCGTCCATGCCGGTTTTTCCGGTGAAGACTGCACCTGCCGTTTTGATCTTCTCGATAACCGTGGCGTCATAGGGCGGCACGAACCGCTCCAGAATTTTGGAGCCGCAGGTGGTGTTGATGCCCGCAGTGCATAAAATGTCTTTTATGCCAAGCGGTATACCGGTCAGTGCCGAGGCGTTGCCTCCGGCGATACGTTTGTCGGCGGCCCGGGCCTGCTCCATGGCAAGGTCCTGTGTGAGGCTGATATAGGCGTGTACCCGCTCTTCGACGGCCCCGATTCGCTGGAAAACCGATTCGGTGATTTCTCGGGCACTGACCGTTTTCTGCTGCAGCAAGTCGCGCAACTCATGAATGGTCATCTGGTACAGTTCTGTGCCCATTGTTTATCCGACCTCGATTATTTTGGGTACTTTAAAACAGGTTTGCTCTGCTTCGGGGGCGTTTTTCAAAGATTCTTCAGTGGTTAGTGACGGCCCGGCCGTATCTTCCCGAAAGGCATTGTTGACATCAACGGCATGCGTTGACGACGGTACATCGGTTGTGTCTACGTTTTGCAGCTTCTGGAAATGGTTCAGAATCGAGTTAAGCTGTTGGGTGTACAGGTCAAGCTCGTCCGGGCTGAACTGCAGTCGGGCCAGGGAGGCAACGTGTTCGACGTCTTTTCTGGTAATGTTCATTGTTGCACCATACCTGCTGCAAAATGGCTCGGGGAGGAGGATTCGAACCCCCACTGGCGGGACCAAAACCCGCTGTCCTACCTTTAGACGATCCCCGAGCAGATGTTTTAATAACGTATCATTATTACCCGAAGGTGAAAAATCTTCAACATTTTTTTGCCTGTGCGCATCAGCGTTTTTTAAAAAAGCCCTTTTGGTATGCATATGCCGCAATGGTGATACATGCCGGGCAACACGGAACAGCGATGTTTGTAATGCATCAGAAGCGTTATCATCTGTGCCCGGTTCTCCCCCACCATCGATACAAGCAGCACGTTCCAGACAAAACAGGAAAGCAGGCTGTACAGGGTGACCCGGGCTGTGTGCAGCCCGGTAATGCCGGCGCAGAGAAACAGAACAAGATATCCGAAAGCGCCGTTAAAGCTTTCCATGATCCTGATACTGTATTCCGTCATGATCGCTTAGTCCGGTATGCGGCCCCGATAAAAAAAGGCCTGCTCCCGGTTAAATCCTAAAAGCAGGCCTTGTTACGGTCTCATGCAGAAATGAAATTTACGCAATCTCCGGTACTTTTATTGCCGAGCGGACGCAGTAGATGGTGCATGACCGGCAGCCGCAGCAATGTGTTTTCATGATGTTGGATCGCACTTCGCTGTCGTCGGTCAGCTTCAGCCGGATGGCGCCGACCGGGCACTCATCAAGGCAGGCACCGCAGCCGAGGCACAGGTCTTCATCAACTTCGGGACACTCGCGATGGCTGGGCGAGATGTCAAAAAACTGATCGGGCAACTGCATATCTTCGCGGAAGCGCTTCAGCATGAATTCAGGAGCATAGGCGTTGCCGGAGTCTTTGCAGATTTGCATCGGCAGGCTTCTGTTCCAGTTTTCAATAATGCGTTCGGGTCCGATGGTAACTTCACCGGCCGGCATGTTTTCGGTAGCGTTTTCCATGTCGCGTACTTTGATAATACCGGTGGGGCAGACAAAGGCACAGGAGCCGCAGCCGATGCAGCTTTCGGCCTCCAGGCTGAAAGGACTGTCGACCCGTTTGTCTTTGCCGTTCCCGGCAAAGCTGATGGCGCCGGCCTTTACGACTTCGTGACAGGCGCGTACGCACAGACCGCACACGATGCAGTATTCATTTTCCATGGTCAGGTGGTCTGCAGGCTTGGTGATGCCGTATTCCGCAGCCAGTTCCTGAACGATTTTTACATTGGGGCAGCGGGCCAGCAACAGCTCGAGCACGAGCTTCCGGGCTTTGATGACTTCTTCCGAATCGGTCTGTACTTCAAGTCCTTCAGCCGCCGGATAGGTGCAGGATGTTTCAATGGTTACCATGTTGCCGTTTTTTACCTCGACTACACACAGCCTGCATGAACCGTAGGGTTCCACAGCGTCGACTGCACACAGGGTCGGAATTTTAATGCCGTTGTCCCCGGCGACCTGCAGCAGTGTCTGACCTTCATTAGCCTTTATTTTCTTTCCGTTGATTGTGAGGTTAACCATAGCCATGCATTCCTTCTATGTATATAAGCTCTCATTTTTGTTGCGTTTTGGACAAAGGACCCTTATATCATAGTTGATATTTGAAATCAAACAAAAAGTATCCCGTCCTTTTGGGGTCCGTGGTTTGAATTGTTTAGTTTTTTTCATTATTTGGATAAGTTGTGCTACAATGATAAAACGCGTGGAACGGGGGCAGGAACTGACGATCACAATATCATTTTTAGGAGAAAACGATGCAAAAAACAGTTATATATAATATATATGCTGAATTTAAAGAAACAAAACAGTTTACTCTGCCTGCCCATCTGTTGCCGTATGAAAAAGGGTTCAATCTGCTCAAGTGGCTGCAGGAGCTATACGCCTATTACCGTGATGAGGGGATAATACTAAGGCCCTTTGATGAACTCCCGCCACTCAGGCTCTCGGGTGAGGAGACCATACCGACAACGGTTCAGGATGTGCATACATTCATCATCAATGATTTGAACCTCATACCGCTTGATACCAGGAAAGCCGTCATTGAACAGGCTATTGCGTCCGGCAGGGCCGAGGAGGCATGGCAGCAGGTTGTGCCGTTGCTGCTGGCCTATCTGAAACCGATGGACGATGAAACCGTCAGGGATGAACTGTCCTGGAAGTTCAGCCCTGTTGTGGAAGTGCTGCACGCCCTTACCTGGATTTTTATGGAGCGCGAAGTGCTGTTCCCTCCTGATGGAATCCGTTTTGTGACACACCGGTTTCCTTATTATGCCTGGCAGAGTGAAGACGGAAAACAGGCCCTGTGGGAGCCGGAAAATCCGTTTTGCCGCTGGGAATGGTTGGCGTTTGATCTATATGCCAGAACAAGGGGTTAGGAGGCTGTCGGAGAACGCCCATCTCCTGCGTTGCGCTCACCCTTTGTCACTGCGGCGTACAAACAAGTACGCCTCATTCCAAAGTTTTTCGCGCGCCTTGTGTCTGAACATTCTCCATCAGCCTCCCGTCTTAAGGGTGTTCCGATAAGCCCCTCGGCACTTTTCACAGAAGTATATCCTTAGAGAAAAACCGCAAGGTCTGATACGGTTTGATTGCCGGCGTCCGGGAGAGAGTGTGTTACTGTTGTTTGTAGGCTTCCACAAGCTCTTCGCGGGTGCAGACGACCTGCAGGTCGGAGACGTGCTTGAGCACTTCTTCTCCTCCGCCCTCCTGGCGGTCAACCAGGGCGATGACGCCGGCAACCTTGAGGCCTTCTCTTTCGGCGGCCTCAATGGCCTTGATGGTTGAGCCGCCGGTGGTGATGACATCTTCCAGAATGATGACGCTGTCGCCTGCCTGCACGTCTCCCTCAACCTGTTTGCCAAGACCGTGGCCCTTGGGCTCTTTGCGGATTGAAAAGGAGGCTATGTTGTGCTTGTCGCTGTACGCGGCATAGGAAACAGAGCAGGCTATGGGGTCGGCGCCCATGGTAAGGCCCCCGACGGACTGAATGGGGAGGTCTTTAATCATGTTGTAGATAATGTTTCCGATCAGGAACTTTCCTTCCGGATGGTGGGTGACCTTGCGGCAGTCGATATAGTAGTTGCTCATTTTGCCCGAGGCTAGTTTGAAGGTCGGCTCTTCGCTGTATTTAAACGATTTTTTAAGCAGCAGCGCAATGAGGCGCTTTTTATAATCCTGATGCATGTTTTTTTCCTTTTGGTGTTTTTATGTTTCATCGTCTGTTGTACGAGGCCTGCACGGCCTTTTACCCGACCGGCCCGCAAGTACTATAAAATACCGATATTCTGGCATAAAAACAAGTAATTCCTGTTTGACATGCCGGGGGAAAGTCTGTATATTTTTTCAGATCACAAACGCCCGGGTGGCGGAACTGGTAGACGCAAGGGACTTAAAATCCCTCGACCGCAAGGTTGTACGAGTTCGATTCTCGTCCCGGGCATATTGAATTTTCTTGAAAGACAGGGTGGGGTCCTCTCTCCCTGTCTTTCTTTTTGGATACCTATAGACCCCCTTTGCTTAAAAATCCTTCATTTTTCTTTGTCAGACGTTCTTCCTGATACCATTCGTAAGGCTTTGTATTTTGTTGAATGGCTAAGGTATTTGAAGTATAAGGTGGGGAAAGGTAATAAGGGGGGGGCCGTTTAATCGAGGCTAGTGGTGTATGGGAAAATTGATAGATGCCGGTATTCCTTATTGCGACCGCAGTGTCCGCCAGTACTATACCAGATCACAGCATCTCCTTTGAAAACAAGGGGTTAATATAGCGAGCTATCCAATGTTTAAGATGGATGATAATTTATTATGAATGAAAATAGAAAATTTTGGGTAACGACAGTTATCGCGATAACGGCGCTGCTAATTTCTGTCACTTCGGCAATATTTAATGAAATTAGGTATGTTAGAAGTGAACGAGAGGCGGTGTATGTATCTCTAAAGAAATTCTTTGGAGAATATCCTATTTCAACTACAAATGATTATTCTGGGATAAAAGGAAATGGATTAATAAATACAATTTGGGAAGCAATTCTATCTAATACCGGAAAATCTACGGTTTCAATTATAGAGTATAATTTATGGACAGTTCATAAGGGTGGGATGGTTCAATATTCAGGTTTGAATCAGGGTCTTTTTAATCCCGATCTAACAAAAGCAGATTTGCCAATAAACATTGAACCTGGCGCTTCTGCAAAGTTGTATTTAAAAGCTGGTTTGTCGCTTGGGTCAAAAGCATCAAAGCTGATATCTGATGCACCGTCTGTGACAAAATCGAAAATAATGGTATTGTCTAAATATCTTGCAGGAAAAGGAATGATAGATATTTTTGACAATCCTGTTACCCCCTTTTGGGATAAGAAGAAAACAACAGTCACAGGTTTTAAGGTAGATGGTCAAGAAAGCGATCAGGTATTGCTAATATCATTCAGAACGGCAAGAAATAACAGTTATAGTGATGATTCAAGATGGTATGAATTTCCGACGCAAGACTAAAAATATCCAACGTATTTCTGCACCTAACGGTGTTCCGCTACGCTCCACACCAGTTGGTGAGAAATGCATTATTGGAAAATGATTAATGGAAATAGTGTCGATTATAATATCTGCTATGGCATTGCTCATTTCTGGCTTAACCGCTTGGTTTGTGCTGTTTCATCGGGGCACAATTAAAATGACTCAGCCAACAATTTTCTTTTTCGGGCCTGATGGTGTATCTGGGCCACCAAAGATATTTATGCGTACGTTGCTTTTTAGTACAGCAAACAAAGGACATATAATAGAGAATATGTATATTAAGCTTGAGAGAGGTGAATCGATCCAGAATTTTAATATATGGGTTTATGGGAATAAAGAAACATTAGCTCGCGGTAGTGGATTATTTGTGGGCAAAGAAGGTATTGTTTCTAATCATCATTTTCTATTACCCAAAGATGGGACCACATTTGATTTTTTACCTGGCGAACATACCATCAAAATATTTGTTTCTTTACTCGGCGAGAAAAAACCCATTCCACTATTTAAACAAACTTTGGCCCTTTCTCAGCAATTTGCGGATGAGATAAATAATGAAAAATCAGGTGTCTATTTTGATTGGGGGCCAGATTCGAGGAGTTATTATTCTCATTTAGATAAAAATCCAAATAAAAGCATGAGTGTGTTTTTGAAAAAAGGAATCCTATAACATCAGGCATAACAGGGATGCGCGAAAGAACGTCGCGCACCTGTCAGCCCGAGCGTTGTTTTCTTGGAGGAAATACCAAGTGGACGTAAGTCTTTGGGCAGCAATTATCGGCATTGTGGCCGGTGCAGTTGGATATTGGTTCGCGATATTTATTTTGCATCCAATATTGAGATTTCGAAACATGCGAAATAAAGTTTTGAGGGATTTTATTTATTATGCTCAAGTTATAAATGCAGACGGTTTAAATGACGAAATGAAAGAACTATACCGAGAACGAACACTTTCAAATAGAAAAACGTCTGCAGAACTTTCCTCAGCTATTTTAGACCTACCATCTTTGTATTTGTTATACTTGAAGAAATGTAAAAATCAAGATCCTGAGCAAGCTGCAAAACACCTCATTGGATATTCAGGTAACGAAAAAGGGGTCAGGGTGATCTTCCCCCCGAAAAACGGACACCTCGGTTAGGGGGCAGCCATGGCCTGTTCAAATGCCATGGGGCTTTTGTAGCCTAACGAAGAATGCCTTCGTT